>NC_022600.1:3149860-3464846 GCF_000484535.1 Gloeobacter kilaueensis JS1
CCTGCGCGCCGATCAGATCAAGCAGCTGTTGCGCTACAGCGAATCAAAGCGGGTCGTACTCAACTTCGACGGCGATCAGGCGGGCATCAAGGCAGCGGAGCGGGCGATAGGCGAACTGCGGATGCTCGCGGTCAAATCCGGCGTGCAGCTGCGGATTTTGACTTTGCCCACTGGCAAGGACCCGGACGAATTTTTGCGCGCCCATCCGCCCCAGGAGTATCTCAGGCTCGCCGGTGAAGCACCGCTGTGGGTCGATTGGCAGATCGAGCGGTTTTTTGCCGGGCGGGATCTGACTTCTGCCGCCGAGCTGCAGCAGGTGAGCCAGCAGTTGGTCGAACTGCTCTCGGGCCTGATGGGTTCGATCACCCGCACCCACTACATTCACCTGATTGCCGGCAGGCTCTCTGGCGGCAACGGTCGGCTCGCCTCCCAGCTCGAAGACGAGTTGCGCCGCCGCATCCGCACCCACCGCTGGGGCGGTGACAGCCAGCGGGCCAAAAAGCGCGAGCCTTTCCCGCCTGCCTGCTACCAGGCGGAGGTACAGCTATTGCAGATTTATCTGCATTTTCCTGAGTACCGCGAAGACATCCACCAGGGCCTCGAAGAGAACGAACTGGAATTTTCGGTGCTCCACCACCGTCAGCTCTGGCAAAAAATTCTCGAATTGCGCGAGCAGATGGGCAGCGACGAGGATGTCGTCGTCGCCCTGCGCACCCTCTACGCGGGCGATCCAGAATTGAATGGCCGGTTGGGACAACTGCTCTGGCTCAACGAGCACAACCGCATCGCCCTGATGCGCCCGCGCATGGTGATTCGCGCCGGACTTGCCACCTTGCAACTCGATCGCTGTGAGCGGCGCTATGCCTACTTAAATCAGCTGTGCGACGAAGCTGAGCAGCGCGGAGCCTGGGAAGAGTCGGATTACTTCGTCGAGCAGCGCAACGAAGAGTACCATCGTATCAACGCCCTCAAAAGCCATCTCACCCTCAAGCTGGGCGAAAGTTCCGAGACAGTTCTCTGGCAAGAAAGTCCATAGACTAGAAAGAATAGTACTATCTATGAAACACCTGACTTTCGCAGAGAGTCAGCCACTTTTCCGACGCAACACCTGATGCTGACCCTGTTGAAGACCCGCCTGCTGGCACCGCTCTACCTGAGCCTGGTGCTGCTTGCAGCATTTGTCATCCTGCGCATGTTCTTGAACGCCCAACTCAGCCACCTGCGCGGCGTCGCCAGCGAGCAGATCAAGCACACCCTGCTGGTGCAGCGCGAGGCTGACCGGTTGATGGCCGTCGCCTTTCAGGAGCAGGCGGACCTGCGCAACTATCTGCTCACTAAACAGATAGCGAACCTGTCGGATTTTGAGCAGGACCGGACGAGTTTTGAGAGCAGCCTGACGATCTTGAGTGGCCTGATGCAGGACAATCCGGTGCAACTCGAAAAGCTCGACGATATCGATCGGCTGCACCAGCGCTGGCTCGACACCTTTGCCCTGCAGGCGGTAGACGGCAAACCTACCCGCCGCGACAGCCGTCCGGTCTTTGAACTGATGCGGCAGCTGGTCTCGACTTTGCAGTGGGAGGAAGAGCGCCTGCAGGGCGAACGGGACAACCGCTACCAGTCGCTGGTGCGGCTGTCGGAGAGCACCGACGTACTGGGCAGCCTGCTGATACTGATCGGTATTGGCTTCAACGGCTGGCTGTTGCGCCGCCGGGTCGAACAGCCGCTGGTGGCGGTGACCGAAGTCGGACGCTCCTGGCGCAGCGGCAAGCTCGAGCAGCGCATCGGCTATCGCTCACCCGATGAAATTGGCACCCTCGCCCGCGTCCTCGATTCAATGGCCCTTGAACTCAAGATTCGTCAGCAACAGGCCGAAGAGCACGCCCAGCAACTCGAAGATCTGATCGCTGCCCTCTCGCACGATCTGCGCACGCCGCTACTGGCTGCCCGTGCCACCCTCAACTCGCTGATCAGCGGTGCCTACGGCCAGGTGAGCGCCGAGTGGCAGGATATTTTCCGGGAATACCAGCAGACCAACGAGGATCTGCTCAAACTGGTGAACAACCTGCTCGAAGTCTCGCGCTACGAGGCCGGGCGCAAGGTGCTGGTACCCGAGATCCTTAACTGGCAAAACCTCGTCGCACGAGTCATCACCCAGGTCAAAAAAAGCAGTGCGACGACCGTGACAATCGTTCAGTGCCTTGAGCCGGCCCTGCCCAACACCTTCGGCGACGAGGTCGAGATTCGTCGAGTCATTCAGAATTTGCTGGAGAACGCTGTCCGGGTGAGCCCTGCCAGGGGACAGGTCGAAGTTGCCGTCAGCGCCGCTCATCGGCAGGTGCGCGTCAGCATTCGCGACGGCGGACCCGGCATCGCCGCTTCCGAGCGCGAAAAACTCTTTCATCGCTTTATCCAGGGCCGGGGCCGCCGGGGTGGAGCCGGGCTGGGTTTGTACTTGTGCCGTCAAATTGTGCAGTTTCATGGCGGTAGTATCGGTGTAGAGAGCACGCCCGGTTCCGGCAGCACCTTCTGGTTCACCTTGCCGTGCTCGCTGGAACCGTCGCAGACATTCGCATCTATCGAAACAGGTGGGGGAGAAAGATGACCGAAGAGGGTTCTGTTATCCGTGTATTGCTGGTCGAAGACCACGCCCTGATGCGCCGGGGCATCAAGGGCCAGTTTGCCTTGATCAAGCGCTTCGAGATCGTCGGTGAAGCCGCCGACGGTGCGCAGGCAGTGGAGATGGCTACCCAGTACGAACCGGATATCGTCTTGATGGACATCGATCTGCCGGTGCTCGATGGCATCGGTGCCACCCAGCAGATCAAAAGCGCCCGGCCCCAGGTGCGGGTGCTGGCCCTCACCGCCTTCGACGAGGACACCCAGGTAGTCGGAATGCTCGCCGCTGGGGCGGACGGTTATTGTCTAAAAAGCGTCGAATGGGACCAGTTGATGGCGGTCATCGACCTGTTGATGGGAGGCGGTGCCTACCTCGACCCGCAGGTGGCGCAGAAGGTGGCGCGGTTACTGAAGCCCGGAGCCCAGGCTGCCGCCCCGTCTGCTCCTGTGGGTGCGGCGCATTCGAGCTTTCAAGGCCCTGCCTTGAGTAGCCGCGAGCGCGAGATCTTAAAGCTCATCGCCGAGGGTGAATCCAATCAAGAAATTGCCGACAAGCTCTACCTGTCGCTCGGCACCGTCAAGTCCTACGTGCGCATGGTCCTCAACAAACTGAGCGTCGATGATCGGGTGCAGGCGGCAGCCAAGGCCGTGCGCGAAGGGTTGATCTAAGGGGCAGCAAAGGCGGCCTGCTCGGCGACGTTGACGGCGTGATCGGCGATGCGCTCCAGGAATTTGCACACCAGCACCAGATTGAGAGGAACGGCGCTGTCGGGGGGTGGCTCCTGCTCCAACAAAGCACTCAAGTTCGAAAAAAGCCGCAGATAATCGGCATCGACCGCATCGTCCATCGCCCTCACCCCCAGGCCGGTCTGCCGGTCGAGGTGTACCCAGCTTTCGCGGGCGGTGCGCAGCATTTCTGCGGTCCGCTCGCCCATCGCCGCAAATTGATCGATAAAGGGCGGCAACGGTTTACCGCTCAGAGCCAGGGCAACATCGGCAATATCGTCGGCATAATCGCTCACCCGCTCCAGATCGACGATCGCTTCGAGGATGGCCGTGATGTAGCGCAGGTCGCGGGCGACCGGTGCCTGCAGGTTGATAAGCGCCAGACACCGCTCGTAGATGGTGCGGTTGAGCGCGTCCACCTCCGCTTCGAGCTGCTTGACCCGCTGTGCTGCCGCAATATCCGAGCGCACCAGGGCCGTCAGGGCGTCGTCGAGCGCCATCAAGGCGAGCGAACCCATCCAGATAAGCTCGCTGCGCGTATCGTCGAGATCCTGCAGAAAATGCTGGCGGGTCACATCGCCTGACGATGATTTTCTTTAGAATAACGACTGAATAGAGAGTTTTCCAGAGAAAATAGGCGGCAATCCTCAGTTTGCCACCGCCTTGAGATCGTCGGTCAGATGCAGGATGTAGGTACCGCCGCCCTGGAGGACGACCGCCTTCGGGGGCGGCGGGGCATTAAAAAGTCCGCCCAGCAGGCCACCGACGATCGCGCCGAGGCCGCCGCCCAGTACGGTGCCCAGCATTCCACCGGCCAGGGTGCCGTTCGCTCCCGTAGATTGTCGGTAGGCCGGGATCATGGGTGTCGCCGCCGACAGTGTGAGCTTTCGCTCGCCGGTGTCGATCTGCTGGAGGACCAGCCTTGCCCCCTCCGGATTGGACTGCACCTGGCCCTCGCCGATGCTGCCGCTCGGGATCAAGATCGATCCGAGTTCGTCGAGGACGCTCCAGACGACGACGAACCGCACCGGCACACTTTGATCGCCGCTCACGGTCAGGCCCTTTTCGAGGGTGACGGTGATCGCACTGCCTGTGCGCAACAGCGTGCCGTCCCCCCGCGCCGGATCGGCCACCGGCTGCCCGGCTGTGAGCGGTTCGCCGATCACCGGCAGATTGGCTGCCCTCGGGGCGACGACGACGCGCCTTTGATCGAGCTGGGTTCGGGGGAGGACGGCCATCTGGGGAAGGGCTCCGGCGTAGAGCACGATCGCCATCCGCGCCAGTCCCGCCCCGTTTGCCTTGAGCAGATGGCCTGCCTGCCGGGAGGTGACGGCGCACTGCACCGGGCCGGGCCTGCCCAGTAAGCGGGCGCGCAGCGTCACCTGCAAATTCCGGTCTTCTCTGGTGGCCAGCAACCGGGCCACCTGGACGAGCGAGAGCTTCAGCTCCTCGGCGCTGGTATAGAGCTGGTTGCTCTCCACCAGCCAGTTCTGGCCCTGGCGGCTGAGGCGAAACTGATCGCCAAGCAGCCCGGTTTCTAAAAGTGCGCTCTGCAACTGGATGAGGGTGGCTGCCCCTGCCGCCGCCGGCTGGAGAACCAGCATCGCCACCAACAGATAGATGAGCCTGCTGTACCGCTTTTGTCGATCGCCGCTTCGAGCCCCTAGGATGGAAACCACCGTGGACCTCCGGGTACGCAAAAGATGATGCTGCCTACATGGTACGTACAGGCTACCCTCGCCGGGGCACTCATCGCACCGGGCCTCCTTCTGGCCCAATCGGTTCCTGATCCGTCCTCTGAGCCGTCGCTCTCGACGCGGCTGGAGGTGCTGCAGGTCGTGCCGGAGTGGGTGCGCGGGACCTGGCGCTACACGTCGATCGTCGTCAAAGAGCAGGGTTTTGCGAACCTGGGCCGCTACCGCCAGGAAGAGCTGACCCTGCCGGGGGATCTTTCGGCGTTCTACTACACCCACTACGACAGTGGCGAGCGCCTGCAGCGGCTCTGCTGGCAGGTCAACCGCCACACCGACCGCTTTTTTAGTTTTACCGAGCGCCTGCGCGACCAGCGCGGGGCCATCCTTGAGAGCACCGCCGAGATTACCCGCGTTGCGCCGGGCCGCTCTGCCATCCGCCAGCGGACCCTTGTGCTCAAAGCCGGTGGCTGGACCGGCACCAGGGCGCGGGGCGGTCTTTTTGAGTTTGCCGACGGCAAAAGCGGCGCATCTCACCTGCGCACCGGCCTGATGATCCGCGATCCCGGCACCGAGAACCAGCCCGGTGCCGGGGTGGATCTGCAGAAGTTGCGCTGCACCTGAAGCCGGAGCGTTCTTTAGATTTCAAAATTGCACCCGACGCAAGAAAACGACCATGCCCCATCCCCTGGCGCTCCTGATTTTCGTCGCCGTCCTGCTCCTGGTGCTTGCCCGGCCCTACCGGTTGCCGGTCGCCTACCCGGCGGTGGCCGGGGCTGCGCTGATGCTACTGCTTGGAGCTGTCCAGCCTGCCGACGTCCTTCAGGTGGTGCGATTGAGCTGGGATGCGGTGCTCACCTTGATTGCGCTGGTGATTCTCTCGATGGCGCTCAGGGCAAACGGCTTTTTTCGCTGGGCCGCCCTGCAGGTGGTGCGCCGCTCCGGCGGCAATGGCCGCGTCCTGTTGGTGGTGCTCATCGCCCTCACGGCCCTGGTCGCTGCGATTCTCGCCAACGACGGGGCGGTGCTCATTCTTACCCCCCTCGCCTGGGAGCTGATGGACGAACTGGAGGTAGACCCACCGGGCCGCTTTGCCTATCTCTTTGCCGTTGGCTTCGTCTGCGACGCAGCGAGCACCCCCCTGCTGGTGAGCAACCTCACCAATATTCTCTTTGCCGATGCCTTTGGCCTCGATTTTCTCTCCTTTGCCCGCACGATGGCGCTACCCACTCTTTTTGCCCTGACAAGCAGCGCCGTTACGCTGTTGGCCTTGTTCTGGTCCGCCCTGCCCGAGCGCTATGCTGCTGGGACCCTCGCCGTCCCCGGCGCTGCCCTGCGGGACCGGCAGGCTTTTATTACCGCCTGGCTGGGCCTGGCTGCGATGGCCGTCGGTTATCTGAGTGCTTCTGTTATCCACCTGCCGGTTTCGCTGGCAGTGATGCCTGTGAGCACCGTTCTTTTGGTGCAGGCCGTGCAGCGCAAGTTGCTCACTCCCCGCCAGATCTTCAGCGAAGGACCCTGGGGCATCCTCTTTTTTGCCGTCGGTCTATTTGTCGTCGTCGTCGGCCTCTACCGCGCCGGGGGGCTGCAACCGCTCGTCGCCGCCCTCGAACAACTGAGCCGTAGCGGGCAGTCCTTTGGCGTCGGAGGGCTGGTCACCGGTCTTTCTGCTATTTTTAATAACCTGCCTGCCGCTCTGGTCGTCCTTCTGGGCCTCAAATCCGCTGCCGCCCCTCCCCACGAGCTGCAGCGAGCTGTCTACGCGAGCATCCTGGGCACCAACATCGGCTGCAAACTCACCCCCATCGGCTCGCTCTCTACCCTGCTGTGGCTCGAACTGTTGCGCGCGCGCGGCCTTGTCATCCGCTGGGGACAATACCTGCGCTACGCCGTGCCCCTCACCTTGATTGTCCTGTTCAGCAGTCTGGCCGGACTTTAACTGCCGTGCAGCCGCCGCAACAGTGCCAGATCGACGTAGCGCGACCCGCCGGCGTCGCCTGCGAGCACCGCGAAGGGAGCGTCCGCTTCGCCGAACTGATCGACTACCAGAGCAGCCCCGTCGAAATTCTGGCCGCGCGTATAGTCGTTGATCGTGACGATCGTCTTGAGATCCGCGCCCCTCGAAGAGCGCACCCCGTTCGCCGAATCTTCAAAAGCCAGGCACTCCTCCGCCGGCCAGCCTGTCTGCTCTAATACATAAAAATAAATGTCCGGTGCAGGTTTTTTGGCCGGGACGATATCGCCTGCCCCGATGCAGGCGAACCAATCGAGGGCATCCTCTCCGAGCGTACTGACAAGCAGTGCCTCGACATTTTTGGGCGTCGTCGTCGTCGCGATGGCGAGTTGCACCCCGGCCTGCCGCGCCTCTTCAAAAAGTCGCCCGACCCCAGGCCGCAGCGGAATCGCCCCCCCCTCCAGAATCTCGACAAAATGCCGCGTCTTGGCGGCGTGCAGCGCGGCGATAAAACCATCGAGATCCTGCGGTGCGTCAAAATCGGGCCGGTAGCGATCGATGAAATAGCGAATGCGCTCTTTGCCACCGGTCACACTCAACAACTCGCCGTACAAGGGCACCGTCCAGTCCCAATCCAGCCCCGCATCCGCAAACGCCCGGTTGAAGGCAACCCGGTGGCCATCGCGCTCGGTATCGGCCAGCGTACCATCCACATCGAAGATCAACGCGCGCAGCTCACCCATGCCCATCTCGATCGAAGCCCGGCGCTCATCCTATCACGCAGCCACCCCTTCCCCTGGAGAGCGCCCTACTCCCCCTCCCCCTGGGGGGGACGGGGCTGGGGGGAGAGGTTCGATTTTGATCGCTGCTCGCTCAAAAAAGTACCGATGAGTAGACAGGCGAGGCCGAGGTTGATGGCGATGTCGGCCCCGTTAAAGACCGGAAACTGGATAAAGCGAAATTCGAGAAAGTCGGTCACCTCACCGAAGGCAAAGCGGTCAAAGCCGTTGCCGATCGCTCCGCCCAGGAGCAGGCCAAAACCAATCTGCTCCCAGATGCCAAAGCGCGGGCCGACAAGACCGTAGATGAGCAGGGCAACGCTGACAATTAGCGAGATCCATTTGAGCCAGTCGCTGCCTCCGGCAAACAGGCTGAAGGCGGCACCGCTATTTTTGGTGAGGGTGAGGTGGAGAATATTTGGCAGCAGGGGAACGCTTTCGCCGGTGAGAAGCTGGCTTGCCGCCCAGAACTTGGTGAGCCGGTCGATGGCGATCGCAAGAGCGGCCACCAGCCAGAACCAGGGATTTTTCCATCTCACGGGCGCTGCTCCTACCAGTTGTACGTTCAAGGGTAACTGTAAACGGTCCTACAGGGTCGCCAGTACCGTGCGCGCCGCTGCGATCGTGTAATCGATGTCAGCCTCGGTGTGGGCGAGGGACATGAACCCGGCCTCGAACTGCGAAGGGGCAAGGTACACGCCCCGCTCCAGCATTCCCCGGTGGAAGCGGGCGAATTTTTTAAGATCCGAGTGCCGGGCATCGGCGAAGCTGTCGATCGGTCCCCCGGCGAAAAAGAGGGTAAACATTGCCCCGACCCGGTTGCCGGTGACAGTATGGCCCGTCTCCTGGGCCGCTTTGATGAGGCCGTCCGCCAGACGGGCTGAGAGGGCTTCGAGGCGCTCGTAGGTACCGGGGCGAGCAAGAATTTCGAGGGTCTTGATCCCGGCAGTCATCGCCAGCGGATTGCCACTCAGGGTACCGGCCTGGTACATCGGCCCGGCGGGTGCGACCAGTTGCAAGATCTCGCGCCGACCGGCGTAGGCACCGACCGGCAGACCACCGCCAATAATCTTGCCCAGGCAGGTGAGATCCGGTTCGATGCCGAAGCGGGCCTGGGCACCGCCGTAGGCGAGCCGAAAGCCGGTCATCACCTCGTCAAAGATAAGCAGCGCCCCGTAGCGGCGGGTCAGATCCCTCAGCCCCTCCAGAAAACCGGGCTTGGGGACAAGACAACCGGCGTTGCCGACCACCGGCTCCAAGATCACCCCGGCGATCGTGTCCGGGTACTGGCCAAAGAGCGCCTCGACGGCAGCCAGATCGTTGTAGGGAGCCGTCAGCGTCGAGGCAGTGGTCGCTTTGGGTACACCGGGCGAATCGGGCAGTCCGAGGGTGGCGACGCCGGAACCGGCCTGCACCAGGAGCATGTCGGCGTGGCCGTGGTAGCAGCCTTCGAACTTGATAATCTTTTCGCGCCCCGTAAAGGCGCGGGCCAGGCGCAGGGCCGACATCGTTGCCTCGGTGCCGGAATTGACGAAGCGGACCATCTCCACCGCCGGAATCGCCTCGATCACTGTGCGGGCGAGTTGATTTTCAAGCCGGGTCGGCGCGCCGTAGCTGGTGCCTTTCGGAAGGGCGGCGGCGAGGGCTGTGATCACCTCGGGGTTGGCGTGCCCGACGATGGACGGCCCCCAGGTATTGATGTAATCGATGTAGCGGTTGCCATCGACGTCCCAGATATACGCCCCCTCGGCCCGCTCGATAAAGACCGGCTCACCGCCCACCGACTTGAAGGCGCGCACGGGCGAGTTGACGCCACCCGGCATCAACTGCTGGGCCTCGGCAAACAGTTCGTGGGACCGGGTGGTTTGAAAGGCACTGCTGATCATGGCGCTCCCGCTGCGGACGTTTTTGCTCAGACCAGATTAACCTACCGCACGCATCGCCCGGCAGGGCGTACAATGCAGGCTGCCTGCATCCGCCAAGAAGCAATGAGCCTCGTGAATCTGACCGTTAACTTTGCCGGTGGCAACTTTAGCGCGGTCCTGCCCGCCTCTGCCCTGCACGAGCTTGATGCGAGTCTCCTGCAACTGCTCGAACATTTGCGCACAGCGACGAGCCAGAGTGGCCGCCGCATCCCTCAGCCCGCCACCGAGTACCGCTACAGCGGCGAGATTTTCCTGGAAGTCTTCTGCAATCCCAACCTCTGGCCCTCGCCCTTCGCCGCTAAAGTACTCGTTACCCTCAGAGCAAGCGAGGTGCGCCTGTCGGTCGAAGTGGACCTCAGCCAGCTGCGGGAGGACGTTCACCTGTCGCTGCAGGCGGTCTGAAGGCGGTGGCGACCCTCGTAGTCAAGATCGGCACCTCGAGCCTGAGCGACGCTGCCACAGGCGATCTGCGCCTTGCCACCCTCGGAGGACTCGCAGAAACGCTCACCCGCCTGCGGCGCAAGGGCGAGCGGGTATTACTCGTCAGCAGCGGCGCGGTCGGCATTGGCTGTGCCCGCCTTGGCCTCAAGGAGCGGCCAGCGAGCGTGGCGGGCAAGCAGGCAGCGGCGGCGGTCGGTCAGGGGCTTTTGATGAGCATCTACGACCGCTTCTTTGGAGCGCTGGGCCAGCCGGTGGCCCAGGTGTTGCTCACCCGCCAGGATCTGATGGACCGCACGCGCTACCTCAACGCCCGCGAGACCCTGGGCGAGTTGCTGCGCCTCGGGACGATCCCGATCGTCAACGAAAACGATACGGTCGCCACCGAAGAACTGCGCTTCGGCGACAACGACGCCCTTTCGGCCCTGGTGGCGGGGCTTATCGAGGCGGACTGGCTCATCTTGCTCACCGATGTCGCCGGTCTCTATTCGGCCAACCCGCGCCTCGACCCGGCAGCCCACCTGCTCCCCGAAATCTCCGAGATCTCCGAATCGCTGCTTCTATCGGCGCGGGGCAAGAGCACCTGGGGCAGCGGCGGGATGGCAAGCAAACTCGAAGCCGCCCGGATCGCGGCGATGGCCGGGGTGACTACCGTGATCACAGAAGGAAGCACCCCGCAAAATATTGTCCGCATCCTGGCGGGCGAGGCGGTTGGCACCCGCTTTCGCCTGAGCGGGCCCAGAGGCCGCGCCTCATTGCGCAAGCGCTGGATCGGCCACGGGCTGGTGCCGACGGGTACGCTGCAGCTCGACGCGGGCGCAGTGGAGGCGGTGCGCAGCGGCGGCAAGTCGCTTTTACCTGCCGGAATTGTCGCCATCGACGGTAATTTCGAGGCCGGTGCCCTTGTTCGGCTCACCGACACCGGGGGGCACGAATTTGCCCGAGGACTGGTCAACTATTCAAGCAGCGAACTCGCAAAAATTCGCGGCCACAACAGCCAGCAGATCGCAGCGATCTTAGATCAGCAGGGACCGCCCAAAACAGCCGTACACCGCGATAACCTGATCGTCTGGAGCTAGGACGCAAGGATAAGCAAAAAAACCTGCGTCAAGATCATGTCAATTGTGCCTCAGGAGCCCTGTAGTGAATTCAACAAACAATCCAGCGGTAGATGCGTTGATTTCATTTTTCGCTTCTGAATTGGAACAGAGGCGCGGACTTGGAGATTACCAAACCATGCTCGCTGCCCTCTGGAACAAGCGCAAGCAACCTCAGTTGATTCAGAAACAGAATGCACTGCCTTATGGCTATCGCTCGACGGTTATGCCCACCTATGTTCGACAAAAATTTGGCGCGGTGCTGCTGCGTTGGGGAGCGACGGCAATCCGTGGAGATCTAACCGCTAAAAAGGCGCATATCAGCACATTTATTGAACTGGTCAATGAATTGCCTCAACAAACGAATTTGCTTGAAGAAGCATTCGATCGCATAGCGTTCATGCTGACTGAATATCTTCAGGCTCGCAGTCCCATTATCACGATTCCCTCGGCGAGCCGCAGCCAGCAAGTGCTTACGGCAATGCTGAATCAACCAAGCGGCGGCAGGGTCCAGCAGGGTCTGGTTTATGCGCTGGTTAAAACGTTATACGACGAGCCACTGCGTACACTGGTGAGAACCAAGCCTGTTTTCGCAGGCGACAGGCAAAGCGGCCAGCTTGGAGACGTGGAGGTGATTGATATTCCCTCTGGGAAAATCATTACCGCTGTCGAAGTCAAAGCGCAAAAACTAGATCAGCTGACTTACGACGATGTTGTTCGGACCCATTCTGCTCAAGATCGTGCATATTTGCTATTGATTCTCGTCGAGGCTATTAAAGCACGGATTGTCTCGAATGATGACAGTGTATTCATTATCAGGTTGCCTGATTTCTGCTATACAATACTAGCCGAAATTATTATCCATAAAAAATTAAGCGCAGAGGAAGCTATTCATCAGGTGCTAGTAATTTATAACGACTTCTGTGACAACATCCAGAAGGATTCCACTCTGCGCATTGACAGCTAAATACTTTGCAATCGCCCTACCAAGCCATTCGACCACGGGAACAGCGACTGCATCGCCGAATGCCTTTAGACCGATGTGTTGGGATGCTGGCAGCAGGAATCCGTCGGCCCCCTGCAATCTAGCGTACTCCCGGACGCTCATATAGCGCATGTGTATCGTGCCGTCCGGCTGCACCGCGATCAGCACTTGCCGGCTACTGCCGCCTACCGGAGTGCGTAGGCACCCAGCGATCCCATCGTCGCGGGTCTCTAGACAGACAAGGCCGGAGCGCATTCTCCGATAGGCTGTGAGGTAAACAATATTTCCTGACTGCCTGGCGTTGCGCTGCGCTTTATGCAGACGCTCGCAACTGCCATTACGAACATAGGCTAGCTCCCGCTCTAATTCTTGCTGGTTGAACCACCGGTGATCAGCGTCGGTCTCCACAATGTCTGCTAGTGACTTCGTCCGGCAATTCTTTAAAGATGGCAGCTGCATGAAGTGCCAGAAAAGATCAGGATTATCCAGGATCACCTTTAAGACGGCCCTGGTTCGACATGGGTGAGACTGGGAGGCGACATCTAGCAACTTGTCGGTGCCAAGACCGTCACAGCGGGCTAGCAGCGCATTCTGGAACGCCGTTAGGTACACGCGTGGTCTGCTCTGGGGCAGAAAATGCACCGCGTCGATGAGCAGTAGGTCGCAGGCGTAGCCCCGCTCGTTAAGCGAAGAGAGTACTGCTCGAATGTCCGCGCCGCAGTGGGAGGTGAGCAAGCCGACCACATTCTCGAGCATGATCACCTTGGGTAATCTCCCTTTTTCGGCAAGCTGGTCGAGTACATTCAAAAACCTGTAGAAAGCACTACTGTGTTGACCAGCCAGACCTCTGCGTTTGCCTGCCAGCGACAGGTCGATGCAGGGAAAGGAGGCTGTGACAAAATCCACTCCAGGAGGAACGTCCTCTCCCTGCACTTGTGCCACGTCAGCTATCAGCAGATGCTCAGCCCTGAAATTATTTCGATAGATTTCTCCTTTTTCTGGATCGATGTCGTTAGCGAAGACGCACTGGAAGCGCACTTCCTTCACCCGCTCAAGACCAAGCCGAACTAGGCCGATGCCACAGAAAAACTCGGCGAAGAAAATTTCGGGTTGCTGGCTTGATGGTGAGAGGTTCATGGTGGACTCCTCCAGGCTCGATCCCAGTGTATCGCGATATCGTGATACATGCTAGTGAGAAGAACGCCTACGGTACGGCACTTTAGTAGCGTCGCGTGATTGAAGATATTGGCGCACGGCTCCCCTGGTAGTAACCCAGTTGCGTCCAATTTTCTTCGCCTGAAGCCTGCCGTTAATCGCATACTTGCGCAGAGTATTCTGGGACAGACCGACCTCGGCGGCAGCTTCAGCTAAGCTTAGCCAATCTTCTATGGGCAGTTCACTTGAAGCGGAGTGCTCAGAATCCTGCTCTTCCATAGCGCTAAAAATAGCACCTTCCACTGTGAGAACACTACACGTAGAGAGATTGCAACTGATCGTCTGGAGCTGAGAAGTCCTACTGCACCCCGACGCAGAAGCTGGCGTTGGCGGTGCCGCTACCCAGTGTCTGCTTGCAGGACCAGGCGTCGATCTTCGGTAGCTCCCGCTGCTGCAATTCGTCGCGAAAGGCGATGCGCTCAGCGATCTTCTTGATCTCGATCATCGCTTCAGGAGGGAGGCTGGTCCTGGCAAAGTCGAGCAATTCCTGGGCGTGGGCATCGTCGTTGAAGTTGTTGGCCACATTCGCCACGTAGGTGTAGCGGCTAAAGAACGCCTGCTTGGCTAAAAGCGGCTGCAGGTTGGCTTTTAGAAATTCCCAGGCCAACTGCGGGTGTTCGCCGACGTCGGCCACCCGGCGCACGAGGTTGGAGGCGGCTCCTGGCTCCAGTTCGTCGCCGAGCGAGAGGGCCAGAGTCTGCTGGGCCAGCTTCGGATCGAGGGCCGCTGCCATCGCCCCGTAGAACTGATTTTTTTCTTCGGTGCCGGTTGCCTTGAGTCCGAGATTGTGCAGCTGATCGTAAGTCTGCTGGTCCGCGTAGCGTCCGACGATGTGCAGCACCGCCGGGCGCAGGTTGCCGCTCAGGCTCTCGGGCGCTTTTAGAAAACTGGCAAAGCGCCGCTGCGCCTCGACGATCACCGGCTCGTCGCCAAAGTCGCCCAGGGTAGTGAGCACGTCGTTGCGCAACAGCGCGTCCGTCTGGGGCTCTGCTGGTTGGGCCTGCCAGCCCAGCCGCTCGTAAAGCGGCTGCAACAGCTTGCGACCGTAAGCTTGAAAGGCGCTGCGGCCCGGTTTGCCCAGTTGCAGCTCGTCCAGGTTGCCCAAAGCATCGATCACCTGGGTCCAGAGGGCGACGTTGCTCTGGGGCTGCACCTTCTGGGCCAGGCTCAGATAGTCGCCCGAGGTCGCCCGTCCGGCTTTGACCAGCGCCCAGGTGTCGCTCAATAGATTCAACTGGTCGGCTGCCCGCAGCTCGTCGAAGGCGGCGCTCAGCGCCCTGCGATCGGCGTCGCTGTACTGGACCCGGTAATAGCCAGTGTCTCCGGCGTTGAGCTTGAGGGGCACAGCACAGCTGTCGGCGGTGAGTGGAGCGCTCCTGCTGCCGATCAGGGTGGTCTGGGTCGGCGGATTGTCGCTGCCCTGCGTGTAGTTCACCGGTACCTGCCACAGCAAGGGTTTTGCGCTCGGATCGTGGATGGTAAAGCGCTCCTGGCTGAGGGTGAGCTGCTCTTTGCCCTGGGCGCAACCGCCCGCTTTTTGAACGCTCAGAACCGGGAAACCCGGCTGCTCGGTCCAGCTTGCCGCGATCGTGCCCACCGGTTGGCCGCTGGCGCGCTCCAGTTCCTGCCAGAGATCGGCGGTGGTGGTGCTGGAATATTTGTGGGCAGCCATGTAGCTACGGATGCCGCCCTTGAATTTTTCTTCGCCCAGGTAGCCCTCGAACATGCGGATGATCGATTCGCCTTTTTGATAGGTGATGTCGTCGAAGGCACTCGCCGCCTCCGCCGGGTCCTTGATCGGCTGCTGAATCGGATGGGTGGTGCTGCGCGCATCGGCTTCCATCGCCCGCTCCTTCGAGGCGTTCTCCCGCAGCCAGACCTGCCACTCCGGGTTGAAGTGATCGGTGGCCTTGTTCTCCATCCAGGAGGCAAAGCCCTCGTTGAGCCAGAGATTGTCCCACCAGGCCATCGTCACCAGATCACCGAACCACTGGTGGGAAACTTCGTGGGCGACGGTCTTGTAGATGTCTTCTTTTGTCTTCTGGGAGGAGCGGGCCGGGTCGTACAGTAGCACCGCCTCGTTGTAGGTGATACCGCCCCAGTTTTCCATCGCCCCGCTGAAGCCCCCCGGCACAGCGATCATGTCGAGCTTGGGCAGGGGATACTTCACCCCAAAATAATCGTTGTAGTAGGGCAGAATCTGCTTGAGCACCCCCAGGGCGTAGCGGCCCTGTTCTTTTTTGCCCTCGGTGGTGAGCACACGGAGCTTGACGCCTTCGACCTCGTCGCTCACCGCCTCAAATTCACCGGCGCACAGAACGACCAGATAGCTTGCCATCGGCGGCGTGCTCAAAAAGCGCACGCGCTTATAGCCGCCTGTGAGGGGCTCCTCGCGCTCGACGGGCATATTCGAGACGGCAGTGAATGCCTGGGGCAAACTGACGGTGAGCTGGAAGCTGGCGCGAAAGACCGGCTCGTCCCAGTTGGGAAAGAGCCGCCGGGCGTCGGTCGATTCCATCTGGGAGCCGAACATCAGTTTTTGCTGACCGTCGGGGGTCTGGTAGCGGGTGTAAAAAAGACCCTGCGCTGCCTGGTTCACCCGGCCTCGAAAGTCGAGGACGAGCTTGTGGCTGCCGGCGGCAATCGTCCTGGCAAATGTAAGAATGGCGGTCTGTTGTTTGTCGTCGATCTTGATTTTTGCAGGCAGCTTCAAATCGCTCAGGGCTGCCCTCGAAATCTGCAGTTCGAGGGCGTTGAGGGTGATCGTGCGCGTCGGCTTGCGCACGTCGATGTCGATGGTCTCGCTGCCCCTCACTGTCAATGTCTTTGGATCCGGCACCAGATTGATCGCGTAGTGCTTGGGCACGACAGCTTTGGGGAGCTGGCCGGGGGTCGTCTCAAAGGAGAACTTTGACTCAGCGGCAGCCGGGTGGCAGAGGGCGAGGGCGGCGATGAGCGACAGGCCGCCGCTGCAAAAAGTGCGGATCTTCATCGAGGACTCCGAGTAGGGAGGGTACCCGTGCGTGGGCATAGTCGCTCCTTGACGGTTGGAACTGTAGAAATGTTCCCATCTCCTGCTCAGGCGGCGGCCAATAGCTCGATGGGCAACCCGTCCGGATCGACGATAAAGGCGACCATGTAAGTGCGTTCACCGATCTGCTGCGGCCTCGGTTCAAGAAGGACCGGCACTCCAGCCGCCGCCAGCCGCTCGACGGTGGCCGCTACATCGTCCACCAAAAAGGAGGTGTGGTAGTAGCCGGTGTAGTGTTCGTCGAGCCAGGCGTCGGGGGCCGGTTTTGGCTCTGGAATCTGAATCAGTTCGATCCGGCCCAGTGCCCCCGCAAGCCAGCAGGCGAGAGTCATGCCGGTTGTAAAGCGCTCCTCGACCTCAAAGCCCAGCAGGCCATAAAAGGCAATCGAGCGGAAGATGTCGGCGGTGCGAATCGAAACGTGGTGCATCAGCGAATATCCAGCTTGGCCAGCAGAATCTCGGCTATGGCGTTGGCGACGACGAACTCGCTGCAGGCGCTCATCGCAAAGTCGAAGTGGCGCAACTCGGCGAGCAGGGCGATGTGGATGGCCGAGACCAGATCTTCGCCCTCCAGGCGCTGGCGAATATAGACCTGGGCGGCGCGCTCGGCGATGGCCGGGTGGATGGCCTCGGCTAAAAATTCTCTGTCCAGCCAGGCGAGCAACTGGCCCCGCAACCATTGCCCTTCCGCCTCGATGTCTGTGACCGGCGGCAGCCAGATATCCTGCACCATGCCCTCACTTTAACAGCCACAGGCCAGATCGCCCGGCGCACAGTTTCTCAAGGTAGGATGCTCTTGAGTCTTTGCGGAGAATCGCATGGAGCAGCAACCGCCCCGCACCGGCTGGTTCGACGAGGCCAACGGCGTCACCAGGCTTTCTGAGTACTTCCAGCGCATGGAATCGTGGCAGCAGGCGATCGCCGACGGCAAGATCACCCCAGAAGAAATCCGCGATCAATCCAGCCGGGTGATTGCGCTTCTAAAAGAAGTCGAGCCCCTTGTCAGCGAACCCGAGCACCAGCTCATCACCGAGACACTCTACGAAATAGCGGTGCTGCAAGCGATGCAGGCTTCCGCTGTCGCCAGTTCCCTGCGCACCAGCCAGTAAGGAGCCCCGCTCATGAAAGTGAAAGCTTATCAGATTCCCGATACTTCGCCGCAGTACCTGGCCACCTCGATCGAGTCGTGGTTCCGCTCGGAGAATTTCGAGACCCAAAGTTTTGCTGGTCCTGAGAACACCTACATCGTCCAGGGCCGCAAGGACAACCTGCTGCGCTATTTCCTCGGTCTTTCTGCCGCCCTCACCGTTACCGTCGGTACCCAACCGGACGGTGCGCTGACGGTGGCGATCGGTGCCGGTAGCTGGTTTGACAAGTTTCTGGCCGGTTTTGCCGGGGTCTTTTTGTTCGCTCCCCTCGCCTTCACCGCCGTCTACGGCGTCTGGAAGCAGGACAACCTCGAGAACAAACTCTGGGACTACATCTCCCAGCGCCTGCCAGGGGCAGTCGAGGTACCCGTCACCATTCCTGACCCGCAGTTCCACCCGGTTCGACTGACCCCGTCTTGAGAGGAAAGCTTCGATGCAGACACGTACCTACCAGGCTCCAGCCACCAGCGCCGAAGCGCTCGTCGAGAAAGTGCGCCAGTGGTTTTCTGACAACCACTACGAGACTCAGACCCTGCGCCTGCCAGGGGGCAGTCTGGTGGTGCAGGGCTACCGCGACGACATCTGGCGGGTAGCGGTCGGTCTGGCCGCTGCCCTCACCGTTCAGGTCAAGGCGCTGCCCGGCGACACCCTCGAAGTGACGATCGGCGGCGGTGCCTGGGGAGACAAGCTGTTTGTCGCGGGCATCGGCCTGCTGCTTTTTTATCCGCTGGTGCTGCCTGCCGCCTGGGGCACCTGGGAGCAGTACAAGCTCGATCAGGATATCTGGAAGGTGATCGAGGCGGATCTGCCGGGCGGGAGCACCACCGTCGAACCTGCCGCCGTCACCGCCACCGATACTGCGGCTACTCCTCTGCCCGAGAGCTGGTTCAACGAGCAGACCAACGAGGTCTACTCGGTGCAGTTCTTTCAGCGCATGGAGTCGTGGCAGCGAGCGATCGCCGATGGCCGCATCGAACCGAGAGAAATCGAGGAGCAGGCCGAGCGGGTGACCAGCCTGCTCAAGCGCCTCGAAGCGACCCTGAGCGATAGCGCCCACGCCAAGCTGACGCAGGCTCTGGGCGAGCTGGCGGTGCTGCAGGGGATGCAGTCGTTTGCCCTGCTGCAGCACATCGACAGCCAGGGACCGGTTTCAGGCCCAGCCCCGCAGCCGGTAGACCAGTAGACCCACCCACTCCTTGAGGGCGAGGGTCGAATTGTCCATCGCCTCGGCGGTGGGCAGCCAGGTGAGCAACCAGTCGCTGACGATCGCGTCGCTGCGAAAGTCGGTCGCTGCCGGGATCACCTCAAAACCGGCGCGGCGGAAGATCGCCACCGAGCGGGGCATGTGGTAGGCGCTGGTGACAAGCAAGATCCGGCGGACGGCCTGGGGCAAAAGCAGGGCGCTACTCTGCTGGGCATTCTCAAAAGTGTTCTGCGAGCCGGTCTCGACGAGCACAGCCTTTGCTGGAACACCGAATTCGCCGATCAAACGGCGCATGTACTGGGCCTCGGGCAACTGCCCCGGCTCGCTGTAGAAGGGCACATTGCCGCCGCTCATCAAGATGACAGGCGCTTTGCCTGCCCGAAACAACCGGGCGGCGTGCAGCACCCGGTCGCTCGCCTCGGCCAGTTCTACCCCGTCGTGCAGGCGGGTGGGCATCCGAACCGATCCGCCCAGCACGACGATCGCTTGGGCGGTCGGCAGCTTCGCAATCGGCCCACCGGGATACTGCGATTCGAGCGATCCGAGCAGGGCAGTGGAGACGAGGGGCGAGGCAAAGATCCCCAGCAACAAAAACACCGCACCGCAGAGTCCAATTGCCGTTTTGGGCCAGCGCCGCCCCAAGAGCGCCACGGCCACCACCAGCACCATGCTCAGCCCGATCGGATAGATAAAAGCCGGCAGCACCTTGCTCAGATAAAGAAACATCCAGACAGTCCCGACGCACCTGCCCCACAGCTTAGCAGGCTGACTGGAAGCGGTTTTCTAAGAGGCCGTCAATTTCCGGGGGGTGATGCTGAAACAGCTCTACGATACGAATCAGCTCTTAACTTGACAATGCCATAAGAGCTACAAATTGTAGGATTGTTCTGTCGCTTTTCAGTTTTTGTCACAAAGCCCTCTATTGAGCAACCGCGAGGACAATTTTGCCACGGGCTCGACCGCCCTCAGAAAGGGCAAGCGCCTGCTTGATCTCGGCAAATGGTAGCACCGTATCGACATGCGGCTTGACCTTGCCGGCTTCGACAAGGTTCTTGATTTCGGTCAGATTCCTTGCACTCGGCAAGGTGAAGGACCGCGTGACACTAACGCCGTAGCGCTCGGCCTCGTTTTCCGGGAACGCCACCACAGTGACCATGAAGCCACCTTTTTTCAGAGTCTGGAACGCTCGCTGGAATATCTCGCCGCCCACCGTGTCGAATACGACATCCATGTCCTTGGCGGCCTGCTCGAAAAGCCCGCTGGTGTAGTCGATGAACTCGTCGGCACCTAGGCTGCGGACGAACTCCTCGTTCCGCGCCGAGGCCACGGCTGTGACGTGCGCGCCCTTCGCCTTGGCGAACTGTATCGCGAGCGAACCGACGCTGCCCGAGCTGTTGGTGATGAGGAGGCGCTGGCTGGCAGCGAGGCCGGCCACGTCGAAAATCGCCTGCCACGCGGTGGAGCCGGCCAGCGGCAGCGCCGCCGCCTGGACAAAGTCGAGATTGGACGGGGTGCGCACCATGTCCGCTGCCATCGCGACGGCGTATTCGGCGAAGGCACCGGTATGGACCATACCGAAGATGGCTTCGCCCTCCTTAAAGCCGTCAACACCGTCGCCTATCTTCTCGATCGTGCCAACAAGCTCGCCGCCCATAGGAATGGGCAAGGTCATGCCCAGGCGTTGGCCGGCTCCATTTCGTATCTTCCAATCGACCGGGTTCACCCCTGCTGCACGGACCTTGATCAGCACCTCGCCGGACTGAGGCTCTGGCCGGTCGATTTCTTGGATCTGAACCACATCATTGGTGCCGTACTCGTGGATGAGAACGGCTTTCATCTTTGAACTCATGATGACCATTTTTCAGTTATTGACGGATGTAGAATAGCAGCCTGGATACGCGACGTAACGCCAATCGGTATCGCGCAAAGGCCAATTGTTGAAGCCTCCCTTTAGCATCTACCGCATCACGAAGCAGCGCAGCGATAGTCTGCCGCTTCACTCCCATCAGGAAGGGCAGCTGACCTATGCTGCGTCCGGCATGGTGCAGATCCACACTGACGCGGGCGTATGGATGGTTCCGCCCCAGCTTGCCGCCTGGGTTCCGCCGGACCTGCATCATCGGCTAGAAATAATGACCGACGCCGAACTCTGGATGGTCCACTGGCAGCCCTCGGCAGTACGAGCATGGGGACGCCAGGTCTCGCTGGATCGAGCCTTTGCGTTGTGGATCACGCCCTTACTGCGTTCTCTGCTTAACGAAGCCGTTTCTACAGACCTTGAGGCGGAGAAGGCGGAGCTTGTCGTGCGGCTGATGCTCCATGAGCTTACAGCCATGGAGGAGGCACCGACTTTCCTGCCGTTGCCGACGAGCCCAGTGGGCAAATGCGTGGCGGACCTTGCTCTCGCCGACCATCGCAACTTGCTAAGTCTAAGTGAGATCGCGTCGCGTTCAGCGACTTCCGTCCGGACCGTCACTAGACTGTTCCCTTTGGAAACCGGACTCACCCTAAAAGCCTGGCGACAACGGGCAAGAATCGTGTGGGCCATGGAACAGCTCGCACGCGGTCATGCACCTTCCCATGTTGCCAGGCAGACCGGCTACGCCAGCACTGCAGCGTTCTGTTCTGCTTTCCGACAAGTCACAGCGATGACACCGACCGCATTCATGAGCCGTGGTGCGGAGGTTCCTTGATTTGAGGCGGGGCTCGCCGAAGCGCAAGAAGGTTCTGTTGCAAAAATAGTTTGTGATGAAACCGTCCGTGCCTGGTGCCGCAAGCTTGGACAGAGCTTCGCTAATCAAATGAGCTGTCGGACTTGCTGCTGCGGGAGCATCGTAGTAGGTCTGTCCCTGGAAAACTCGCCCACCCCCCGGAAATTGACGGCTTCGATTTCTAGCCGTCCTGCACCGTCGCTGCGAGTTCAGCGCTCACGGGTGTGCCAGCCGTAAGGGCCAGACCGCCCGGACAATCGACCAGCAGTGGACAGACTGGGCAGCGGGGCGCTCCGGCGACGCAGCACTTGCGGCCATGCTCCACGAGCAGGTTGTTCCAGCTGCGCCAGCTATGGCGCGGCAGACAGGCGATCAGATCCTGCTCGATCCGGCGCGGGTCGCTCGATGTGGTGAGGCCCAGAAGCTTCGAGATGCGCCGCACGTGGGTATCGACGGCCACCCCCTCGACGATCCCAAAGCAGTCGGCGAGCACGAGATTGGCGATCTTGCGGGCGACCCCCGGCAGGGCAGTCAACTCGGCCATCGTCGCCGGTACCTGGCCACCGTGGCGCGAACAGAGAATCCGCCCAATGGCGATCAAGTTGCGCGCCTTGGTTGGCCCCAGGCCGGTCGGGCGCACGTACGGCAAAAGTTCCTCCTCATCGGCGGCGGCAAAGGCGGCTGCGTCCGGATAGCGGGCAAACAGCGCCGGGGTGATCCGGTTGACCCGCTCGTCCTTGCACTGGGTGGCAAGGACGGTCGCCACCAGATACTCGAACGGGTCGCGGCTGGTGAGGCCCAGGCTCAACCCGTGGGGGTAGGCCGCCTCCAGGCGCAACAGCAGGCGGGCGGCGCGCGCTCGGCGCTCGTCTTGCAGGGTGACGGACATGACAATCGGGCGGGTGGAAACTCTCCACAGGATGGCATACCGTGCAAGCAATCGCCCCAGAACGCTAGGATGATGGCGAACGATTCGGTCGTCTGGCTTTGAGTGCAGAGTTTGCGCACCGCGACGGTCTGGTCGGCCGCACGGTCGGTCGCTACCGCCTGACGGGAAAAATAGGCTCCGGCGGTATGGGTTCGGTCTACAAGGCCGTGCATATCGAGATCGAAGATCTGGTCGTCGCCGTCAAATTGCTCTCGCAGAGCTTGCTGGCCGACGATGGTCTGCGCCGCCGCTTCCGCGACGAGGCGGCGATCTGTGCGCGGCTGGGCGAGCGCAGCCCGCACATCGTCCAGATCCGCGACTATGGCATCCTCGAAGATCTCGACCTGCCGTATTTCACGATGGAATTTTTGCAGGGCCGCTCGCTCCAGGAGCGCATCTACGAGCGGGTACCGATTGAGCTCGCGATCTCGATTGCCTGGCAGATCTGCGAGGGATTGCAGGTGGCCCACGAGGCGGGCATCGTCCACCGCGACCTCAAACCGGGCAACATCTATTTAATCCGCGACCCCCGCCTGGGTGAAAAAGTCAAGATTCTCGACTTCGGCATCGCCCGGATCGTTCAGGACGCAGCGGTGGCGGCCCAGGGCCGGATGGCGACCCAGGGGTACCTGGGCACCCCCCAGTATTCTTCGCCCGAGCAGTTGCGCGGCCAGGGAGTCGATGGGCGCTCGGATATTTATAGCCTCGGGATGATCCTCTACGAACTTTTTGCCGGGGTCTGTCCGTTCGCCGTCGAAGATCAAAGCTTCGGCACCTGGTATCAGATTCATACCGAAGCGCTGCCATCGACGATGAGCGCTGCCAACCCCCGCGCCCTGGTGCCCAACGCGATCGAGCAGGTGATCTTGCGCTGTCTGGCCAAAAAGCCCTCGGAGCGACCCGCAAGCCCGCTCGAAATCATCGAACAACTGCGCACGGCAGTCGAGCGGCCCGAGACGCGCATCGCCGCCTCCCTGCCCCTCACCCGCCCGCCTGCGACCGGCTTCGTTCTCGCTCCCGAGCAACTGGCCCGCCTTGAAAATCAGCTCGCAAAACTCGTGGGTCCCATCGCCCCCACCTTGATTCGCCAGGCGCTCGGGAGCGCCGCCAACGCGGGCGAACTGGTGGAATTGCTCTCTGCCCAGCTCAGCGAGAGCCAGCGGCAGGCGTTCAGTCAAAAAGCCCTCGCCCAACTGGCTGCCACCTCGACGTTGCCCTCGCTGCCGCCGACCGCCACCTCCCTGCCGCCCAATCCGCCCAGCCAGCCCGGCGTCGATCCGGCTTTTGTCCAGCGCTGCGAGCGCGAACTGAGCCTGCTGGTGGGTCCCATCGCCACTTTTTTGATCCAGAACGCCCTCAAAGGCGCACCCGCCAGTCCGGCTCACCTCGTCGATCGCCTGGCAGGCGAGATTGGTGACGAGCGCAAGGCCGCCCAGTTTCGCCAGAAATTGCTCTAGCGAGTCTGCTGGTTGAGGAGCTTGAGGGCGATCTCAAGACTCGCCTTCATCCGGTTGAAGGCGGTGGCGAGGGTGCCGATCTCGTCGGTCGAGTCCTCGCTGAAGCTGGCCTCCATCTGGCCGGTGCTCACCGCGTCGGCAGTTACGGCCATCCGACCGATGCGCCGGATCACCGAGCGCTTGAGAAGCGAGTTGACCACCAGCAACAGCAGCACGAAGACAGCCACCAGTGCGCCCATCACAAAGCTCCACGAGCGCCAGGCACTGGCGTAAACTTCGTCCACCGGTACCGAGATCGTCTGGGCCGCCACCACCGCCCCCAGCTTCCAGTTAAAGCCGTTCTCGCTGCCGTAGGTGGTGAGCAGACTCTTGGGAGCAGCGGCGGGCGTGCTGTGGCACTGCAGGCAGCTTTTTTCAGGAATTCGCAAAGGCCGCGAGATAAAAAAGACATCGCCCCCCGGCAGCGAGCGAAAGCCGGTCAATTCTTTGAGGGAACTATCTGCGGTGAAGCGGCTCACCAGCGCCGCCTCAAAATCGTCGGCCTTGTCGCGCAGGTTGGTCGGGTTCGGGGCCGCCTCCTTGTAGAGGAAGTTGTTGTACTTGCCGTTCTTGCGCACTCCTTCAAAGATCTCCGTCGCCGCAAAGCCGGAGGCGGTCTCGGAGATGAAGGTCGGCTCGGTGGCGGCTTTGCTCGCAAGCAGTGGTTTGACGCGGTTGTTGGTGTAGTTGCGCACCGAGTTCATCGTCTCCAGCAGCACATCCGCCTTGGAGGTCACCTCGTCCTGGGCGCGCTGCTGCAGCACCAGCGAGAGAATCGAGCCACTGATCGCCAGAGCGCCGACAAAGATCAAAATCAAGATCAGGCTAAATTTCGTTCCCAGTTTCAGGTTTTTAAGCATAGCGTCAACGCGGTTGCGTTCAGAAACGGTCCTATTGTCCTGCCGGTCGATATCTACCGTCCAGCCAAAGATAAGTAGCGCAATCAACGCGGCTGCTGGCTCAAAAGTTTGAGGGCAATTTCGAGGCTCGCCTTCATCCGGTTGAAGGCGGTAGCGAGGGTACCGATCTCGTCGGTCGAGTCCTCGCTGAAGTTGGCCTGCATCTGGCCGGTGCTCACCGCGTCGGCAGTTACGGCCATCCGACCGATGCGCCGGATCACCGAGCGCTTGAGGAGCCAGTTGACCACCCACAACAGCACCACGAAGACAGCGGCGAGCATCGCCATCACCAGCGCGAGCGAGCGGCGGCTGTTGGCGTAGACCTCTTCTACCGGCACCGAAATGACCTGCGCTGCCACGACTTCGTGCAACTTCCAGCCAAAACCGTTGTCGCTGCCGTAGGTGGTGAGCATGCTCTTGGGAGCAGCGGCGGGCGTGCTGTGGCACTGCAGGCAGGAAGGACTGGAGACGGTCAGTGGACGGGCGACATAGAAGACATCGCCGCCGGGCAGGTCGCGAAAACCGGTCAGCTCCTTGGTATCCGGTTCGTTGCGGAAGCGCTCGACAATCGTTGTCTCAAAGCCGTCAGCCTTGTCGCGCAGGTTGGTCGGGTTGAGGGCCGCTTCTTTATAGAGAAAACTGCGGTACTCGTCGTTGGTGCGCAAATTCTCGAAGACTTCGGTCGCCGAATAGGCCGGTATCACCTCCGGGATAAAGACCGGCTCGGAGACGGCTTGCGCCAGAAGGAGGGGCTTGATGTGGTTGGAGGTGTAGTTGCGCACCGAGTTCATCGTCTGCAGGAGCACCCGCGTCTTGGCTGTCACCTCGTCCTGGGCGCGCTGCTCAAGCAAAAGTGACAGCAAAGTGCCGCTTGCCACCAGACCGATCGAAAAAATCAACAGCAAAATCAAGCTGAACTTCAGACTGAGATTTAAGTTCTTGAACATGGCGCTGAATGGAGAATAACGACGGACTAGAAATATCGACGATTCTGCAAGAGGGTCTTTCACCTGTCCGCTATTGTCGTCGCATCTGTCTAATTCATAGGCCCGAACTTCAAAATTATTCAGCTCAGCGGCCCGTGCGCCCCTGCCTTCCTGCGACAGCGGCGGCAGTAAACTAAAGCTAAAAGCACGCTTTTGCAAAAACAAATGTTCAAAACGGGGCTACGATTTTTATTGTCTCTGGCAACTTTGCTGCTGCTGGTTGCCTGCGGCAGCTCCGCCGATCGCGGCGGTAAACTCACGATCGGCACAGTCAGCTACAGCGAGGGCACCCAGGCGATCAAGCGCTACGCCCGCTTCAAAGATTACCTGGCAGAAAAAGCCCAAAATTTTGTCGAACTCGATCCGGCCTACAACGAGCAGCGGGCGATCGAGCGCATCCGCAACCATTCCTGGTCGCTGGTCTTTGCCCCGCCGGGGCTGGCGGCGATCGCGATCAAAGAGGCGCAGTACCAGCCTGTTCTTCCTCTGCAGGGGGTCGAGAACCGTCGCTCGGTTCTGGTGGTGCGCAAGGACAGTCCCATTCAGACGATCAAAGAGCTGGCCAACCACAGCGTCGCCCTGGGTCAAATCGGCTCCAGCACCAGCTATTACTTTCCGCTCTACAACCTCTACGGCCTGACCCTCTCGGAACTGCTCTTTGCCCCGACGCCCAAGAGCGCCCTTGAATGGGTGGCAAGCGGCAAAGCGACCGCCGGAGCCCTTTCTAAAGAAGAGCTGGACCGCTACGCTCCTGAGATTACCAGTGGCCAGTTTCGCGTCCTCGCCGCCGACGAGCACTTCGTCCCGGCGGGGGTGCTGCTCATCGGCCCCAACATCGAGCGCAACCGCCAGGACCAGCTCCGGCAAATTCTCAAGGACACCCCCAGCCCGCTAGCGCAAGAAGCCGGTTTCATTCCCAACGGCAGCCTGCCCGACTACAGCTACATGTTCTCGGTCGTCGATCGGGTGCGATCGATCTTTCCCGATGCCCCCGAGCCCGCTGAACTCAAACCGGCCCGCCTGTACGGCAACGCCCGTCCCTGAAGGGCAGCGCAAACAATCTTAATTCTTCTCGTTAAAATCGAAACATTCGCCGGTCGTCTTCCGTCTGGGATAGGGTCGGCAGCGATGAAATTTTATGAGGAAAGGCTATGGCAACAGCGAAAGTCGCGGTGCGCAAACCTTTGCGCTGGTTGCACTGGACGATGGCGATCTGCTACGCGATTTTGTTCACCGTCGGCATCTACATGGTCAACCTGCCGGAAGGGGTGAGCTACACGCCTTCACTGTTTGCCTTTCACAAGTCGATGGGTGTTCTGGTGCTGTTGTTGTTGACCGCCCGCATTCTGCTTTTGATCCCGACGATTGGGCCGCCTCGGGGCAAGAACTGGCTGCCCACCGCTGCCCTGCACACGATTCTCTACCTGGCGATGATCGTCGTGCCGATTAGCGGTTACTTTTTCTCCAACACCAGTGGGCACGGCGTCGCTCTCTTTGGCCTTGCGCTGCCGACGCTGTTTGCCAAAAACAAGGCCATTGCCGAGCTGGCAGGCGATGTTCATGGCTGGCTCGCCTACACGTTTTTGGCCTTTATCGCGATTCATATGATTGCCCAGCGCAGCTACTTGCTGGGCAGGTGGAAGCGGCTGACGCGGGGACGCGCCACCCGCGCTTGAAGGCGATCTATCCAGAACGGGGCAGCAGGGCGACCAGTTCTGCCCGCGACGAGATGGCGAGCTTGCGGAACATTCGCTTGAGCGCCTGTTTGACCGAATTTTCGGTGATCCAGATACTGCTTGCGATCTGGGCGTTGGTCAGACCCTGAGCGACGAGATTCGCAATCTGCCGTTCTCTTGCCGTCAGACCGTTTGCCGCCGCCGCGAGCGCTGGCGGTGTGAGGCGGGCGAGGCAGGCCGAAAGGTGAGCGCATAGAGCCGCCAGATCCGCCAGGTTTCGCTCATCGAAGGCTGGTCGGTTCTGCTCGCGGGTGAAGTGGACGAAGCCCAGCAACCGCCCCTCTCCCACGATCGGCCCCATCAGCATGTGGCCGTGGTCGAAGGCCGCAAAGCAGGCGCGGTAGAGTTCGCTCTGCCGCCAGTCGTCCGTTTGAGGCAGCATCTGATCGTGAGCCGGGGCGTGGCGATCGACCAGGGACTGCACGATCGGATCGAACGGCTGTCCTGCCTGGGCGAGGCGCTCGATGAGCGCGGCAAAATCCGGCGGCTGGCCCTTGTTCTTGAAGGCGGCAAAAGGGGGTGTAGCAAAAAGAGCGGTCTGCTTCAGCGCTGCCGTATCCGGATTGCCCTGCACACCGGCCATCGTGTGGCCCTGCGCCTGATCTTGAACGTGTATTCCCCAGTGCTGCGCCTCAAAATAGCTCCCGGCCTCCGCCAGAAAGCATTGCCGAAGCGCCTGGAGGCTGTCTGCCCCGGCCAGCTTCACAACAAAATCGCGCAGCGCCGCCACCTATACAACCGCCAGACTTTCGACCAGGCTCTCGAACAAGCGCCGCCCATCGGTTCCACCGCCCAGCAGCGGATCGCTCACCCGCTCCGGATGGGGCATCATCCCGAGCACATTGCCCGCCCGGTTGCAGATACCGGCGATATTGCCCAGCGAACCGTTCGGGTTGGACGCCTCGTCTATCTCTCCTTCCTGGTTGCAGTAGCGCAAGACCACCTGGCGGTGTTCCTCAAGCTCCTGCAGCGTCGCCTCCTCCGCGTAGTAACAGCCCTCGCCATGGGCCACCGGCACCGCAATTACCTCGCCCTGCCGGTAGCCGCGTGTCCAGGGCAGATCGTTCCGCTCGACTCTAAGGGAGAGCCGATCGCAGACGAACTGCAGATTGCGGTTGCGAACCAGCGCGCCGGGCAACAATCCCGCCTCGGTGAGCACCTGAAAGCCGTTGCAGATGCCGATGAGCAACCGCCCCTGCCGGACATGCTCCCGAATTGCCTGCATCACCGGCGAGAAGCGGGCGATCGCCCCGCAGCGCAGATAATCGCCGTAGCTGAAGCCGCCGGGCAGAACGACCACCTCACAGTCGCTCAGGTCGGTCTCGGTGTGCCAGATCATCCGCGTCGGCTGCCCGAGTAGCCCCCGCGTCACCGTGACCACATCGCGGTCGCAGTTGGAACCAGGAAAGACGACGACGCCAAATTTCATGATTGTGCTCCCTCGCCAGGTCCAATCTACTGCACGGGCAGGCATCCACGACAAAAGTCGGACCGGAGTAAAGATGTGTATTCAGGTAACTGAACAGCAGTCCGAGTTATATTCCTGCCCCGCAGCCCCCCTATCGCGTCATTGCTCAAGGGCAGAAGAATGATGGATGCTAACAAGCTCAAAAGTGCTCTGGAGGCTGCCCAAATTCGAGAAGAAGCTTTACTAGAAACAGAAAACATACAATTAACGATTAACTCCGACATGAATAAAAGCGCACAGGCTAACGCAGAAACTTCAATTTATATACTTATGTATTGATAAACGGCAAATGTGTATCTCAGATCGCTACCGCAATCCAACCCGTGTACAAAAACTTACAGAACTTAGCAAAACTTTCTCCCCAAATTAGACGACTCAGTATACACTGATGCACGAGCAAATAGGGGATGTTTGCCAGAAATTCCCCACTATAACTTTCTCAATCAACTCAAAGTTGGGTAGTATGGAACAGCGCCTCAAGTTAACACCAGGGAAACTTTTTAACCATCTAAAATCAGGCAGGGCTTTATTGCGGCTACTAGCCTCAATGGGTATAGCAACGTTGATCATTTTCTTCCTAACTTACTCAAGTTACTTGAACTACTGGAACAAGACAATTTATCGAATACAAACGGTAGATTTTAATATTCTTGCTAACTTACTTCCGACAAAGCTATCAATTATTCTGGCAAAAGGCGATAGGCAGCAGATTCAGAGCACTCTTAATAGTAACTATGGCCTTTTCGGCGTTATTGTGACTGATTGTCAAATCAGCCAAGTCACTTGCCCTAATCAGAAAATAATTTATACAGCAAGCGGAAAATATGATTCAAACTGGAAACGGAATCTAACCGTCGAAAAACTTGATGGACATGTTTTCAATATTCTGACTAGCCCGCCACCAATGCAGCCAGAATGGCATTATCCAAATCCTCGCGAAACCAGTATTCAAATTAATAAACAGGAGATTAGAGGAAAAATAATTGGACGAGTTTATTACCTGCGGAATCCACCGCCAAGTTTTTTAGAAGATATCTTAAAGTGGTTACAAGACGTCGGAAGTAGTAGTAGTGCCGTCCTTGTCTATAATAGTATCGCTTTAGCCTCTTTAATAACGAGTTTCGCTATATGGTTTGTTATTGAATTTCTGTTCTATCGATCCAATGTATCTGAACAGACCGCGTTGCATTATCAACAAAGAATGGTTGAAGAAAGAGAGGCAGCGGTAGCTGCTAGAGAAAAATGGCTTGAAGAAAAAATGCAGGTAGAGAAATACAAAGATTATTTTAACGCGGTTAAAGAAGTCATTGACTCCGATTTTGTATCAGTAGTCAATAATCTAACGCAGGAAATATCTGCAGTACTCTATCAAATGAAAGTTTGCGTGATGGACATTATCCATGATCTAAAAAAAGCGCCACTTATAGAAAACAGAGATACTCAAAATGTTATAGATGCACTCAAGCGCATGAAAGAGGTTTTAACCGAGCCTAAAACCCAACAGGATTACGAAAAACTCATTCAACATCTCTCTGAAATAGATAAAACTGTCGAGACGATTATTTGGTCTATGGGAAACTTAAGTGGTTTCGTAGCTGAACCCGAATTGATTGACTTCAGCGATGAGATCCATAAATTTTATACGGATCTGCCGCCTCGAATCCGTGATAGCTATGATGTAAAATTTGAGATTCAAACTGACAGAAAATTACTGATACATTGTAATCCGCATCATTTGCGAAGCATAGTAAAAAATGCTCTCTATAATTCTTGTGGAGCTTTGGAAAAGCTGAAAGGGAAAGTTGAGGGTCAGGTGGTAATTACATGTCATGAGATGGAGCAGCAAGCTGCTGTTACTATTTCTGACAATGGAGATGGAATGCCTAGTAAAGTGTTGAAAAATCTCTACGAGACAGAAGAAGTTTTGAATTCCAAAGAAGGCAAAGGTATGGGTAGCGGTATTGTTCGTGCGTTCTTGAAACTGTATGGCGCACAGGTTAAAAAAGCAAACAAAAAGAAGCCAGAACGTGGCGCAACAGTAACTTTTCTTTTCCCACTTCAATCGAATATAGGTGAGGTATAGCGACAATGGCGCACTTTCTATTAGTGGATGATGAGACAACTATTCGTCAACACTATCGCACTCTTTTGGAGCCGAGAGGCCATACCTGTGTTGAAGCGGGAAGTTATTCCGAGGCACTGGGATATATAGAAGCGAGCGAATGCGGAGATCAATCTGCCTTCGACCTGATTATTTTGGACCATGACATAAATCCTAAATACGGGTCAGATCTCGTCCGAGATGCACGGGAGATTCTGGGCTCCAACTGCTGCAAATATAACTTTATTGTTTCAACAGGCTTCCCGGATACGAATCTTGCAGTTATGTATAATCGACTCGGCGCACTGGGCCACTTCATAAAGCCTATTGATCGTCATATTGCAATGTTTTGGACAACTCTTGAAAGTGCTTTGAATGATGAGCGTCGAAGCATCCATACTGGAATAGAGCAATTAAAAAAACTGACCGCAACTCGTCAAGATGAAGTTGTTAAAACAAACATTGGCATCCACACAGCAGCAAGGGATAAGTATGGGCTGTTGCAAACCTGCGCGGACTGGTTAGAGCTACTTGCCAATGGTGAGCAATACGAACGATTAGACAGTGCTGTCACGGATTTGCGCTCATTACTCAGGCAAAGAAGCATCTCGCTACATGATTATTTCTATCTACTAAGTAGGCGGAGGTTGAAATACAGCATATGATACAAGTGCTGCCTCTGCCAACTAACCATGCCCTATCATCGCATCTACCTGACACCCCAGGAAGAAGACGACCTCCAAAAACTCAGCGACGACCTCACCGTTCCTCAGCGTGTACGCCAACGTGCTCAAACCGTACGGCTGAGTATGCATGGCATGACTGCACCTCAAATTGCTGCCTACCTCGGTTGTGCCCCATCTACAGTGCGCACTACCTTCCGCCGTTGGTGGGACCACGGCCTGCAGGGATTGTTCGAGGCTAAGGGTCGTGGTGCCAGACCGAAACTCGCAGCGGAAGACTTTGAGTTTCTCAGACAACAGATGCAGCAACACCCAAAAGCCTACAATGCGAGACACTTGGCTACTCTGCTTCAGCAGCGGGGGGTGCAAGTGCATCCAGACTATCTCAGGCAGGTTCTCAAAAAAAAAGATTCAGTTGGCAAAGAATAAGGCACAGCATTGTCAAACGCCAAAACCCAGAGCATAAGCAGAGCAAATCGAACGACCTGGAAACTCTAAAACTGGCTGAGCAAGAAGGTTTGGTGCATATCAAATATCTTGACGAGTCGGGTTTTAGCCTACCAAGTGTGATTGGCTATACCTGGGCAGAAGTCGGTAAGCAAAAACGGATCGAGCAGCCAAATCGTCGAGGCAAACGCATCAGTGTGCTTGGGATATATGCTCCGGGAGAAGCCTTCAACTATGGTGTGAGTTTGGGAAGCATAAAAAACGATGTGTATATCGAGTTAATGGATTGGGAAGCGAAAAGAGCCGCCGAAAGACTGGCAGAGACTGGTCAAATAACAGTGATAGTGCAAGATAATTATTCAGTGCATAAACATTGGCGGGTGAAAGAGCGATGGCCAGTATGGGAGAGGCAAGGGTTGTACGTGTTCTTTCTGCCAGTATGTTGCCCAGAGATGAATCGCATAGAGGAGGAATGGCACCAGGTAAAAGCTCACCATATGAAGTGTCGTAGCTTCGAGATGGAGTATGAACTTGCGGAAGCAGTGATTGAGGCCATAGATGAGCGATATCTGGGCAAGGGGTTGCAGTGTGAACGTTATCTGTTTAATTGACTCCGTCTACTTAGAAGGTATGCAAGTATATGCTTATGACTCTCCAGTAATACGCAAAATTCTCTCTGATGAATATCAAAATATCGCTTTTAGGGAGACGGACGAAGCGTCTGTAGAGAATAGAAGCGTTGAGCCTTTCGTCGAAGAAATAATTCACGCTCTTCATGTATTTGATTCTACGGTTGCGCCAGAAGTAGCGGAGTACATTCGTTCAAAATTGCAAAGTCCGTCTACTCTTAGTGCTCGCGAAGACTTGGGTACTTCAGAATGGGATAGCGACCTCGACTTAAGCGATCTGACAATTGGTATTGCGGGTGGCCACCATAAAACGCGGGCAAATATTGTCGAGAGATTATTAAAACTCGGAGTAGCGAGTTGCATTGAAGTTGCTCCATCTAGTGAGTCGTATTTGAGCAAATCTAAAGTTGCAGAAGCAATCAGGGATTGTGATCTAGTCGGCTTCATTACTGGCTATACTGGGCACGATCTCAGCTACATCCTTGTTTCACTCAATAGAACAGGTGCTTTTCGAGGCAGACTGATGAGATTGTCCTGTCGTGGTGTCTCGGGTGTAGTCAGAGAATTGACGGCAAAATTACAGCAAATGTTCTGATGCCGCTAGAGCTTTGTGTAACCTGATCGTCAAAGGAAAACGCTTGGCGTTTTTCTGAAATTAGATTAAGGGCGGGCAAAGGAGAAGTTGGTGCGGCGGCGCTGGCCGAACTGGCTGCGCAGTTGGGCGCGCTGTTCGAGGGTGAGCACGCCCCGGATGTGCATCAGGTTGTCGAAGCGGGCGCGTTCGAGCCGCTGGCGATAGACCTGCATCCGGTCGTACTGGGAGCGCACCTGCTCGTCGGGGGCGTCGCTGGTGTAGAGGTCCCGCAGTTGATTGAGTTGGGTGTTGAGGCCGTCGCGGATCGGAGCTGCCGACTGCTGATCTTCGCGGCGGATGTCCTGCAGCTGGCTGCGCTGGTCGGGGGTGAGGTTGAGACCGCGCAGGTCGAGGGATTCGGGGGGAGTCTGGGCGAAGGCAAGGGCGAAACTCGAACACCAACTGAGTGTGACCAGAAGCAGAAGCTTAAAATTGCACATCGTAGAGGCCGGTCTGGGGATCAACTGCAAAGAAAGTATCGGGTTCACGGAAGGCGAGGGTGGCTGTCTCGGCGGGTTTAGAAGCTTCGAGGATGGGACGCTGCTGTTGCTGTTGCTGCCAGAGGCCAAGGCTGCCCAGAAGAAGCAGAGCGAGGCTTGCCGCTGCGATGAGCGGCGGGCGGCGAAGATACCAGGGATGCACCGCCGGAGCGAGGGTGCGGGCAATAATGTGGTCTTCTAGATCGATCCCCGGCTCGGGCGGCTGGGGAGCGTTGTGGCGCAGGAACTCTTGTAGTGGGTCACTCATAGCTCGATCCCCTGGGCGTAGAACCATTCGCGCAACTGGCGGCGCGCATAGAAGAGGCGGGATTTGACCGTGCCAACCGGCACGTTCAATATTTTTGCAATTTCTTCCTGGGGCCGGTCCTGCAGGTCGTGCAGGACGACGACCAGGCGATGCTCGTCTTTGAGGGTCTGGAGGGCACGGGCGACCAGTTCCTCGCGGTCGAGGCGCTTGAGCGGATCTTCGCTGTGGGCCGCAAGCGGGAGCTGATCGATGGGGACGGCGACGGGGCGGCGGCCCCGACGGCGGCGGGCATCCTGGCAACAGTTGACGGCGATGCGAAATAGCCAGGTCGAAAATTGAGAATCACCCCGGAAGGACGGCAGCGCCCGGAAGACCTTGACGAAAACTTCCTGGGTCAGATCGTCGAGTCCGTCACCGTCGCCCGTCATCTGAAAGAGCAGACCGCGAACCTTTGCCACGTAACGCTGATAGAGTTCTCGAAATGCCTGACTGTCGGAGCGGCTTGCCCGCTGGACAAGCTGCTCATCGCTCACCTGTGTCACAGTTGCGTCCGCACGCATCGAAACCCTCTTGTACCCATCTACTTAGACTGGCCTTCTGCCCTTGGGGTTCAACGATCCAGGCCGCTTGCATATAGAATCCTGGGTTCAAAGATAGGTGAGCAAAAACAGGTTCAACAGTCCCAGGGCAAGGGCGAGAGCGAGGATGAACCACCAACGGGCCGTCACCAGTTGCAGGCCACTGAGGGCAGAGATGTCTTCGCCCCGCCCGCGCCGTTCCTCGCGGTAGCCGGGAACAAAGAGCAAAGCAAGGCCAAGCACCAGGGCCGCCGGACCAAAGATACTCGTTCGGATATAAAAGGAACCCTGACTCTGGCGGTTGTACCAGCTCCAGCCGATAAAACCGACGCCAATCGCCGCGATTAGCGCGCCACCCAGCAATTTTTTGGTCCGCTCGTCCATCCGCGTCGCACCTGACATCCGAGGCAATTATAGTGCCCGTCTTACAATTGCTGCGCTGACTTTCAACCGCAGGGCCGCCGTTTGCCCGGCGTTAGTCGTAGAATATGGCGAGCGCCTCCCGGTTTGTTCGGGCTTCAAGAAGGCCGCTTTTCTTTCAAAAACTGCCTATGTCCAGCTTCTCGGATACAAAGATTCTCGCTCCGGCTGTGGGCGATCCGCTGACGCTCATCGGCAATACGCCGCTGGTGGAGCTGACAAAATTCGATACTGGTCTTTGCAGGCTCTTCGTCAAGCTCGAAAACCAGAACCCCGGCGGTTCGATCAAGGACCGGATCGGTCGCTCGATGATCGAGGCGGCGGAGCGCGAGGGCCGTCTCAAGCCGGGGGGCACCCTCATCGAGGCGACGGCGGGCAACACTGGCCTGGGTCTTGCCCTGGTGGCCGCGAGCCGGGGCTACCGGCTGATTCTCGTCATTCCCGACAAGATGGCCCAGGAAAAGGTCTTCCACCTGAGAGCCCTCGGTGCCCAGGTGGTGATGACCCGTTCCGACGTCGGCAAGGGCCACCCCGACTACTACCAGGACAGAGCGGAGCGCCTGGCATCCGAAATTCCCGGTGCCTTTTACGTCAACCAGTTTGCCAACCCGGCCAATCCCCGCGCCCACGAGGAGACGACCGGCCCCGAAATTTGGGAACAGGTAGGCCACGACCTTGATGCGGTGGTCTGCGGCGTCGGTTCTGGCGGCACGATTACTGGCCTCGGGCGCTATTTTCGCCGGGTCGCTCCCCACGTCCAGATGGTTCTAGCCGATCCAAAAGGCTCGATTCTTGCTGATTACGTGCGCACAGGAACAGTCGGTGAGGCCGGTTCCTGGGCGGTAGAGGGCATCGGCGAAGATTTTATCCCGCCGCTGTCGGACCTGTCGCTGGTGAGCGAAGCCTTCGTCATAAGCGACGCCGAGAGCTTTGTGACCGCCCGCGAACTGGTGCGGCGCGAGGGCATCTTAGGCGGCTCCTCCTCCGGTACGCTGCTGGCGGCGGCCCTGCGCTACTGTCAGGCCCAGAGCACGCCCAAACGGGTCGTCACCTTTATCTGCGACAGCGGCAACAAGTACCTCTCCAAGATGTACAACGACTTCTGGATGGCGGACCAGGGCTATCTTACCCGGCCACCGGCGGGCGACCTGCGCGATTTGATTTCCCGGCGGCACGACGAAGGGGCGACCCTCAGCGTCGGTCCCGACGACACACTGCTTACCACCTACAACCGGATGCGCCTGAGCGATGTCTCGCAGCTGCCGGTGCTCTCAGGGGATCGGGTGGTGGGCATCGTCGATGAGTCGGATCTGCTGCTTGCCGTCTACAAGCGCGACTGTCAGTTCACAAGCCCTGTGACCATGGCGATGACCAGCCACCTTGAGACCCTTGCCCCCGACGCTCCCCTCGAAGCGCTCCTGCCCATCTTCGATCAGGGTTACGTCGCCATCGTCGTCGAGGGTGAGCGCTTTTTGGGCCTCATCACCCGCATCGACATGCTCAATTACCTGCGCCGCAATACGAGTCAACCATGAGTGATTCTTCTAACCGCCCCTACAATTTTGACACTCGCGCCATCCACGCCGGTCAGGAGCCGGACCCGGCCACCGGCGCAATTATGACGCCCATCTACGCCACATCGACCTACGTCCAGCAGAGCCCCGGTGTTCACAAAGGCTACGAGTACTCCCGCAGCCAGAACCCGACCCGCGCCGCCTACGAGCGCTGCGTGGCGGATCTCGAAGGCGGCAGCCGGGGCTTTGCCTTCGCCTCGGGCCTTGCGGCGATGGCGACGATTCTCGATACCCTCGAAAGTGGCTCCCACATCGTTGCGATGGATGACCTCTACGGCGGGTCCTACCGGCTCTTCGAGCGGGTGCGCCGCCGCTCGGCGGGCCTCGATTTTAGCTTTGTCAACCTGGCGGACCCAGCAGCGCTCGAAGCCGCCCTCCGCCCCGAGACCCGGCTCATCTGGGTGGAGAGTCCGACCAACCCGCTCCTCAGGCTGGTGGACCTCAAGGCGGTGGCCCAGGTTGCCCGCGAGCGCGGCATTCTCACCGTCTGCGACAACACCTTCGCCTCCCCCTGGGTGCAGCGCCCGCTCGAATCGGGCATCGACCTGGTCGTCCATTCGGCCACCAAGTACCTGAACGGTCACTCGGATATCGTGGGCGGCATCGTCGTCGTGGGCGACAACCCGGCTCTCGCTGAACAGCTCGCTTTTTTGCAGAACGCCGTGGGAGCGATCGCCGGTCCCTTCGATAGCTTTCTTGCCCTGCGCGGCCTCAAGACTTTGCACCTGCGCATGGAGCGCCACTGCGCCAACGCCCTCACCATCGCCCGCTGGCTCGAAGAACAGCCTTTTATCGAAAAAGTGATCTACCCCGGCCTGACGAGCCATCCCCAGCACGCTCTCGCCTGCCGCCAGATGCGCGGCTTTGGGGGCATCGTCACGGCCATCCTGCGCGGTGGGCTGCCCGCCTCGCGCCGCTTCCTGGAGCGCTGTCGGCTGTTTGCCCTTGCCGAGAGCCTGGGGGGGGTCGAGAGCCTCATCGAGCATCCGGCAATTATGACCCACGCCTCGATTCCGCCGGAGCGCCGCGCTGAACTGGGTATCGACGACGGTTTGATTCGCCTTTCGGTCGGCGTCGAGGACGTGGACGATCTCATCGGCGATCTGCGCACAGCAGCGGGCTGACGGACGACCGGATCTATCTTGTGACGGACGTTCCAGTCAACTGAGCGACTTAGATTGGGACGGCGACAAAGTACCGCATCAGTGTGATTTGGGGTAGCACCGCGATGTCGGCAGCGGTCGGGGGCGCATGGTCAATCTTCGCCGAATCCTGGATCGAGGAACGCTTCTGCAGATCCTGGTATTGACCGCAGCAGCGGTGGTCGTCGGGGCTTTTGGTCTCTGGCTTGGTAGCTGTACAGGCTGGCTATTGCCGGTGGCGGCGAGTGCTGAGGCGCAGGCTGTCGATGGCTTGTTTCGGCTGGAGTTGACGCTCGCGGCGATAGTCGCCGGTTCGGTTCTGGCCCTTGTCCTCTATATGGCGATTGCCTTCAGGCGGGCGGGCGAAGATACCAGTGACGGTCCGAATATTCAGGACAACGAGCGGCTGCAGCAGCTATGGACGTTGCTCCCGGTGGTGCTGGTGGCGTTTTTGACGGTGTACGGCTATCAGGTCTACCGCCAGCTCATCGTCACCACTCCCCTCAACTTTGGTCACGCCCACCCACTGGTCGCCCCAGAAGCACAGTTGTCCAGTGGTCCAGCCCCGATTCAGATCGAGGTGGTCGCCCACCAGTGGGGCTGGACGTTCTTCTACCCCGGCCACCCGGCCAAGAGCGAACTGCACCTGCCCGCCGGTCAGCAGGTCAATCTCACGATGCGCTCCGAGGACGTAATTCACGGTTTCTGGATACCCGCTTTTCGGCTCAAGCAGGACGTGATCCCAGGCCGGACGATCCCCTTGAACTTGCGGCCCCTGCGCGTTGGTCGCTACGTGCTCGAATGCACGCAGTTGTGCGGTCTTTACCACGGAGCGATGCGCGCTCGGGTGGTGGTCGAGCTACCCGAGGACTACGAGCGCTGGCTCGATTCGACTCCAGGAGCAAGCGGACGATGACGAGCCTTGCCGGTCAAAGTAGCGAGGAGCGCCAGCCCGTCACTGGCAGCAACTGGCGTGTCTACTTCAGCTTCAGCACCGACCACAAGGTGATCGGCATCCAGTATCTGGTGACCACCTTCTGCTTCTATCTGGTGGGCGGTTTGATGGCGATGTTGATTCGGGCGGAACTGGCGACGGCGAACCTCAATCTCGTCTCCCCCGCCACCTACAACGGCCTGTTTACCCTGCACGCGACGATCATGATTTTTTTGTGGGTGATCCCGGCCTCGGTCGGGATGGGCAACTATCTGGTGCCTCTGATGATCGGGGCGGAGGACATGGCCTTTCCGAGGCTGAACGCAGCGAGTTTCTGGATCATCCCGGTAGCGGGGCTGCTATTGCTGTCGAGCTATCTATTGCCTGGAGGACCGGCCCAATCCGGCTGGTGGTCCTACCCGCCTGTCAGTCTGCAGGCGGCTCCCGGTCTTTTGCCTGCAGGCGAACTGATCTGGATCGTGAGCGTCGTGCTTTTGGGCATCTCGTCGCTGCTGGCTGCCTTTAACCTGATGTCCACCATCCTTGCGATGCGGGTGGAGGGGATGACGCTGTTTCGGATGCCGGTGTTTGTCTGGAACATGCTGGTCGTCTCGATGATGACCCTGCTGGGGGTGCCGGTGCTCACCGCCGCTCTGGTATTGCTTGCCTTCGACCTGACGGCGGGAACGGGCTTTTTTAACCCGGCAAGAGGCGGCGATCCGCTCGTCTACCAGCACATGTTCTGGTTCTACTCGCACCCTGCTGTCTACATCATGTTCTTACCGGCGGCGGGAATGGTGAGCGAAATCCTGCCCACTTTCAGCCGCGAGCCGCTCTTTGGCTACCGGACGATCGTGATCTCCACAGTGGCGATCGCGGTGATCGGCTTTTCGGTCTGGGTGCATCACATGTTCGCCTCCGGTACCCCCGATTGGGTGCGTCTGTTCTTTATGGTCACCTCGATGACGATCGCCGTACCTACCGGTCTCAAAGTCTTCAACTGGATAGCGACGATGTGGCGAGGCCGGTTGTGGCTCACCGCACCGATGCTCTTTGCGATGGGCTTTGTGGTCATGTTCGTGATGGGCGGGGTGACCGGGATCATGCTTGCCACAGTACCGGTAGATATTCATGTCAGCAACACCTACTTCGTCGTTGCCCACCTGCACTACGTTTTGTTCGGGGCAAGCGTGCTCGGGTTGTACGCGGGTATCTACTACTGGTTTCCAAAGATGACGGGCCGGATCATGAGCGAAGCGCTGGGCAAGCTGCATTTCTGGCTGACGATCGCGGGGCTGAACCTGGCGTTTTTGCCGATGCACGCAGTCGGGCTGCTTGGGATGCCCCGGCGGGTGGCGGTGTATCTTCCTGAATTTCAGAACCTGAACGTGTTTATCAGCCTCGGGGGCTTTTTGCTGGGCATCTCGACGCTGCCTTTTATCTTCAACGCCGTCTTCAGCTGGCTGGTGGGCAAAGAAGCAGGGGACGATCCCTGGCGCTCCCACGGTCTGGAGTGGCTGACCAGCTCACCCCCGCCCGTCAAAAATTTCACCGCACCGCCAAAGATTACCGCTGGTCCCTACGAGTACGGCATCCTCGGCAAGGGGGCCGGTCCTGTCGATCCGTCCAGGTAAGAGTCGAGGAAAGATGGAAAATCCTCAAATTCGCGGCATCGCGACATTCAGCGACAGACAGCAGGCCGAGGGGGCCGTTGCCCGCCTGCAGCACCTGGGCTTCGACCCCGAGCGGTTCGTGGTCGTCGATTCGGCGGAATCTCTGGGCAAAAAGCTGGCCGAGGGGGAGGTGCGCGACGAGATCGCCCACCTGGCAGGCTCAGCACTTTTAGGCGGACTTGCGGTCGGGGCGGCGGTCGGGGCAGGTGGCGGGTTGCTCGTCGCCGTCGCCGCTCTGTGGCTGCCCAAAATTCAACCCGGACCCGTGCTGAGCGGTGTGTGGATTGCTGCAGCGACGAGCCTGGCCGGGGCAATCGTCGGAGCGGCAACTGGCAGCCTCGCTGCTGCCCTGGCCAACCTGGGCATCCCCAATACGAGGGCAGAAGCTTACCGGCAGGCGATTGCCTGGGGCGGGGCAGTGTTGTTGATGGACGACACGCCCCGCAGGATCCGCCGGGCCCGGCGGGCTCTCAAAGTAGCGGGCTTTTCGCAGGTCGATAAAATCCTCGAACCTGGCAGCTCAGTGCTCTAGACCCTACAGGAGGCTCTATGCGCTCATCTCAGCAACCGACGTTGATCTTAGGCGGCGGTTTTACCGGTCTATTTGCGGCCCTACACCTCAGCCACCGCAACTATCCCCGACCAATTATCTTGATCGACGACGCAGAGCGCTTTGTCTTCAAACCGCTCCTCTACGAGTACCTGAGCGGTGAGATGAGCAGCGATCAAGTCTGTCCGCTTTTCAGTGAATTGCTCGAACACCGGGGCGTGACCTTTGTTCAAGGCTGCGTGAACAATATTGACCTCACCGGACGGCGTGTCCGGCTGGCAGAGGGAACGGAGTACGGCTACGAGTACCTGGTGCTGGGTCTGGGAAGCACGACCGGCTACTTCGGTGTGCCGGGAGCCCAGCAAAACACTTTCGCTTTTCGGACCGGCGAGGACGCACTGCTGCTTGCCCGTCACCTGCGCGATTGCCTGCAGCGGGCGAGCCAGACCAGCGACAGGGCTGAGCGGCGCAAGCTCCTGAGCGTCGCGGTTGTGGGCGGCGGACCGAGCGGTGTCGAGCTGGCGGCTACCCTCGGAGATCTGCTGCCCCAGTGGTACGAGCCCCTGGGAGGCGATCCGCGCGAGTTGCAGATTGTACTGATCAACCACGGCAAGATGCTCCTCGAAGGCGACATCAACAGCAAGCTGCGCTCAGCCGCGACAGAGGCGCTGGCCAGCCGCCGCGCTCCCGTCCGGTTGCAGCTGGTACGGCGGTGGTCGAGGTGCAGCCGGGCCAGGTGGCCCTTCAGCCCGCAGACCAGGATCAACTTCGGTGGCTGGCAGCCCAGACCGTGATCTGGACTGCTGGGACCGCCACACCGGAACTTGTCCGCGCACTGCCGGTGAGCGAGCACAACCGCGACCATCGCGGCCAGTTGCGCGTCAACGAGGCGCTGCAGTTGCCGGAATACGCCGAGGTTTTTTGCGGCGGCGACTGCGCCGTCGATTACCAGTCTGCTGCTCACAACGGCCATCGCCAGGACTACGAACCGCACGAGGCGGACCGGAACAAAAGCCACGGCCAGGCCAGACCGCTCCCTTCCACTGCCCAGGTCGCCTACCAGCAGGGTGCCGGTATCGCCGAGAATCTGGTGCGCCTGGCGGAAGGCAAACCGCTGCAGCCGGTGGCTGTCAACTTGCGAGGCTCGCTTTTGAAACTGGGCCTGGGGGAGAGCGCCGCCGAAATCTACGATCGCATCGAGATCAAGGGCAAAATTGGCCACCTGATCCGCCAGGGAACCTATCTGGAGCTGTTGCCCGACATCAGCCACGACTTTAAGGTGACCCTCGAATGGATCACAGACGGCATCCTCTCGCGCTTTGCCGGTAGCTGATCCACCTGCTCCTACGTCTCAACCACCTGGGTCGAGAGGCCGCTCAGGGTACCCTTTCGGTTGCGACCGACTATGTAGATGTCAGCCTCCGTATCGCCTACCCGGTACACCTGCACATCGTTCAAGTTCTGCTCGATCGTCTGAACGAGGTGCCGGAAGCGGGCGGCTGTCTGCTGTTCCTCGGGGCCGTACCAATCTTCTTCGCGGCAGGCCGAGCTGAAGAACTCTCGAAGGGCCAGCTTTCTTACACGCATCCCGGTAGCATGGCCGGTGCGCTTCAACAGTTGGGCAGAATCGATCGTCGCAACCGGCCAACGGAGGGCACGAAAAGGCGCTTCCGACTCACTGATAAATATGAGCCCAGCAGCGGCCTCCTGCAAAAGCGCCGCTGGATCGTCGGCGGATTGTTCCTCGCTCATCGTCAACTTGATACTTTTGAGGCCAGGATAATGCAATTGCCTGTATCTGACGACGGAAGCTCTCTTGAACCTCTACCTCATCCGCCACGGCGAGACGCGCCTCAGCGAAGAGCGGCGCTTTTGCGGCAGTACCGACCCGCCTCTCAGCACCACCGGCGTGAGCAACGTCGAAAAACTGGCCCACTGGCTTGCTGCCCACCAACCACTGCCCGACATCGTGTTTACAAGTCCCCTGCAGCGCGCCCGCCGGACGGCTGAACTGCTAGAACCTCTCTGGCCCGCTGCAACCGTCCAGGTCGAACCCAGGGTAGCTGAGACCGACTTTGGGGCGTGGGAAGGATGGAGCGGCGATCAGATCCAGCAAGAAGACCCGGCAAGATTTGCCCGCTGGATGGCGGACCCCCTTTCCTTCCAGCCGCCGGGCGGCGAATCGGTGGCTGAGCTTCTTGTCCGGGTGGAATCTTTTTTGAACGAATTGCTCGCTCGTCCTGCCGATAAAAACGTCGCCATTGTCTGCCATGGTGGTGTGATTCGAGCATTTTTGCTCGTGGCTCTGGGATTGCCTGCGCACCTGTTCTGGCACTTCAATCCCCCCTGGGCTTCGGTAAGTCTCCTGCAAATGAGTGATCCAATTCGCAGGCTGCACTTTCTCGGTCAGCGTGGCTAGATCATCAATTCAGCCCCTGGAGTCGCGCTCACCCGTCATCTTTGCGACCTGCGTAACCTCATACACCCGCTGCCCACAATAACGAGATGTAAAGTGTTTTGCGCATTACCGACTTGTCCCTGAAGACTCTACCTATAATGCGAGCGCCACACTTGCCCCGGTGATATCATGCTTTTCCATCGCACTGCTGCCCTGTTGAGCATTGCTACTCTGCTTATCCAGGCCCAGGTTCTTTCTGCCCCGCTGCCGGTTGTTGCCGTAAAGAGCTCACCGCCAGTGGTGCCCTCCTCGGCTGAACGACTCAGTACAGCTCGCAAGCAGTACGGCCAGTTGCCTGTGAGCTTCGAGCCGAATGTCGGTCAAGCACCTGCTGCTGTGCGCTTCCTTGCTCGTACAGGCGGTTATAGAGTAGCCTTGCTGCCCACAGAGATGCTGTTTGCTTTCCAGTCCGCTACACCAGGCTTGACTAAAGACAAGGGCGCACTCCAACCGTCCCACTTGAGCACAAAGACAAAGACAGCACTCGTGCAGATGCAACTGGTGGGAGCAGATAGCCAGGCACAGCTAGAAGGAATCGACGCTCTACCGGGTAAGGTCAACTATCTAAAAGGCAACGACCCGAGCCAGTGGCGCACTGATGTGGCAACTTATGGTCGTGTGAAAAGCAAGAGTGTGTATCCTGGCATCGACTTGATTTACCACAGCGAGTATGGGCAGCTGGAGTACGACTTTGTAGTAGCACCCCATGCTGACCCTGGACGCATTCGTTTACGATTCAGTGGAGCAAAGCGCGTTTTCATCGACAAGCAAGGTGGGCTGGTGGTCGAGAGCGAAGCAGGCCAGATGCGGCAGCTGCCTCCAACAGTCTATGAGTACGACTCCGGCAACAAGAGACAACTGCAGGGACGGTATGTGCAACTAAACCATCAAACGGTTGGCTTTTCGGTAGTCGGTCACAACCAGAGTAGAAAGCTGGTTATCGACCCCGTTCTGGCTTACTCTAGCTACCTTGGAGGCGGAAGTTTCGAGAGTAGTTACGGCGTAGCGGTGGACGAAGCAGGTAACGCTTATGTAAGTGGGTATACCTTTTCAGCTGATTTTCCGACTACATCCGATGCACCACAAACTCAATCTAGTGGTGACTACGAAGCTTTTGTGGCAAAGCTGAACGCAACAGGAACTGCCCTGGTCTACTCTACTTATCTGGGAGGAGGAGGCTCCGATCTCAGCTATGGCGTAGCGGTAGACAGAGCTGGCAATGCTTACGTAAGCGGACTCACTCAATCAACCAACTTCCCGACCACAACCGGCGCGCTGCAGACCCAATTGAGGGGTCCAGAGGACGTATTCATAACCAAAGTGAATGCAGCGGGTACTGCTCTGGTCTACTCTACCTATCTGGGAGGCAGCGACTACGATTACAGCTATGGTATAGCTATTGATACTACCGGTAATGCCTACCTGACTGGAAATACTAGTTCGCCTGACTTCCCGACCACGTCTGATGCAGCTAAAACTCAATTGAGCGGTGCCGGAGACGCATTTGTAACGAAGCTGAACGCGACTGGAACTACTCTTACGTACTCTACTTTCCTAGGAGGTAAAGACATCGATATTGGCAACAGTATAGCAGTGGATAGAGCAGGTAACGCTTACGTAACTGGACTCACTTACTCAACTGACTTTCCAACAACATCTGATGCGCCGCAAAGCCAGTTTGGTGGAGGGGACTACGATGCATTTGTGGCGAAACTGAGTGCAGCAGGTACTGCTTTGGTCTACTCCACCTATCTAGGAGGCAAGGGTAGGGACGAAGGCTTTGGCATTGCGGTGGACAGGACGGCTAGTGCAGGTGGGCTGAGTCAGTCTGGTAGTTTGTAGGCAGGATTTCGGTAACCACTCATGCCTGGACCCAAACCACCCGCTCTGGTACTTGCTGAAGATGTCCGCTCAGCTCTGCAGAAATTCTCAACCAAACACAGCACCCCCCAACAGCTAGCCTGGAGAGCCAAACTCATTCTTGGTTGCGCCGACGGCCTCAATAACTCCCAGGTGGCACACGCTCACGACACGGACCCCGATGCCGTGCGCTTTTGGCGCAGCCGCTGGCTGGCTGTTGCGGCCATCCCACTGCCAGATCTCAGCATTGAGGAGCGACTGGCCGATGCCCCCAGAGCAGGCAAGAAGTCTGCTATTAGCCCGGAGCAGTTTTGTCAGATTGTCGCTCTAGCGTGTGAAGCGCCAGAAAAATCAGGCCGCCCGATTACTCAGTGGTCTGGCAGCGAAATCGCCAAAGAAATCGTGGCCCGTGGCATCCTGCCTTCAATTTCGCCGCGTCATGCCTTGCGCCTACTCAAAAAGGGGATCTCCAACCCCACCGCGTCCGGGGCTGGCTCACCGCGCTAAAAGACGAGAACTTTGAACCTAAAGTGCAGCACATCTGCGCACTTTACCAACAGGCACCCGCCCTGCAAGCGGCGGGAGAAGTAGTTTTCAGCAGTGATGAAATGACCGCAGTGCAAGCACTGGAGCGTCTGCATCCAGACAAGCCAATGCGGCCAGGAGCGCCTGAGAAGCAGGAGTTTGAGTACATTCGTCACGGCACGCTGTCTCTGATTATTCATCGGGAGGTGGCCAGTGGCCAACTTGTCGCGCCGTTTGCCGCTCCCACCCGTGCAGAAGAAGACTTCGCTCTTTCTTTGGTGCTGGCGATGGGCACCCGTCCTGAGGCTGTGCGCTGGCACTTTGTGGTGGACAATCTCAACATTCATCAGTCTGAGTTGCTGGTGCGGTTAGTCGCTGCTGTGGAGGGTAGCTCTGAGAAGTTGGGGCGCAAAGGCAAAAGCGGCATCCTCAAGTCGATGGCCAGCCGACAGGCATACCTGAGCGATCCGAAGCACCGAGTTGTTTTGCACTACACACCCAAACATGCCTCCTGGCTCAATCAAGTCGAGATGTGGCTATCGATCTTGGCACGCAAAGTGCTCAGGCGTAGCTCGTTCCGCTCAGTTGAGGAGTTGCGCGAGCGGGTGTGGGCCTTTATTGAGTATTACAACCTGGAATGGGCGAAGCCGTTCAAGTGGACCTACCAGGGCAAGCCTTTGCAGGTATGAACTACCAGCTCTTTTCAGCCCATCTGCACTAGCGCATACGTGGGTGGATTTACCACTTCAACCAATTTTCCAACGACGCGTGACGTGCGTCAGCGCAGGTATGGTGGTGGTAGCGGCTTAACGGAAGGCGACGCGTTTGTGGCAAAGCTGAACAAAGCAGGCAAGACCTTGGTCTATTCCACTTACCTGGGAGGAGACAGTTCCGATTTCGGCTACGACATAGCTGTAGACAATCTGGGTAACGCCTACGTAAGTGGCTCTACCACCTCAAACAACTTTCCATTGGTTAACGAAATCTACTTCACCCTTAACGGCTTTGCAGGCTTCCTCAGCATATTGAACGCTACAGGCTCCGGCTTGATTTTTTCTACTCTCCTTCCAGGCAACGTTGACTTTATTAGCGTAGCGCTGGACAGTACCGGCAATGCTTATGTAAGTGGGGAAACTGTGTCGCCGAGCTTCCCGATCACTCCCGGTGCCGTACAAGCAACACTCAATGGTGGAGACGATGCTTTCATCACCAAAATCAATCCTTCCACACCGCTTGTTACTGGCTTTTCTCCTGCTTCCGGTCCAGTGGGAACAGCAATTACCCTCACCGGCACGGGCTTTTCTAAGACTTCTTATGTCTACTTCACCAACGGCAAGAAGGCTCCCTTCACCATCGTCTCGGACACCCAACTGGTCGTCACTGTTCCAACTGGGGCGACGACGGCCAAGATTGATGTTTACGTGCCCTTCGGTAAGGCGCAGAGTCCCACTGCCTTCACTGTCACTCCCTGAAGACGCAAAGGCGGTTTAACCTTGCACTGCTGGCGATTGCCACAGGTACAGAAGCGCGAAGAGAATCAACCAGATTACATCGACGAAGTGCCAGAAAAGCGAGGCGGCACTCAGGCCGAAGTGCTTCTCGGGGGTATAGAGCCCAGCGACGAACGAGCGGGCGAAGACACCCAGCTGGAGCAGGATGCCCACCAGGACGTGCAGGCCATGGAAGCCGGTGAGCAGATAAAAGGTCGAGCCGAACTGGCCGGTGGTGAGGCCAAAGGGCAGGCTGCGCCACTCGATCGCCTGACCGAGTAAAAAGTAGCCCCCCATCGCCGAGGTGAGCAGGAGCAAGCCCCGAAAGAGCGTGAGATTGTTGCGCTCGAGGGCTTTTTCAGCAAAGAAGATGACAAAGCTGCTGGAGACGAGGACGACGGTGTTGATCGCCGGGCGGATCACTTCGAGGCCGTCCACCCCTGCCGGGAGCCAGCGCGGGCTGGTGAGTCTCAGGGCAACGTAGGCAGCGAAGAATACAAAAAACAACATGCTCTCGGAGAGCAAAAGGATGGTGACGCCGAACATGCGATTGTCCGGCTCCTCGTGGTGGGCAGAAGCGATCGGGGCAGGTTGGGCAGGGGTATCCATATATTTATTCGGAGGCGGTGGGCTGGGCAGGCGTCGGCTCGATCAGGCCGTAGCCGTAGGGCATACCGGTGACGACCGGGATCTTGGCAAAATTTTCGACCGGCGGCGGCGAGGGGATAGTCCACTCTAAGCCGAGGGCGCGCCAGGGATTGGCCACCGCCCGCTTGCCCCGCGTCCAGGAGATGACGACGTTGAAGATAAAAGGCAAAGTCGAGACCCCGAGTAAAAAGCCGCCGATGCTCGCTACGACGTTGAGCGGCTGGTACTGCGGGTCGTAGGAGGCCACCCGCCGGAGCATCCCCAACAGGCCCAACTGGTGCATCGGAATAAAGAGCAGATTGAGACCGATAAAGTTGAGCCAGAAGTGGATCTTGCCCCAGTTCTCGTTGAGCATTCTGCCTGTCATCTTCGGAAACCAGTAGTAGATGGCGGCGTAGATACCGCTCACCGTACCGGCGTAGACGACGTAGTGAAAGTGGCCGACGACGAAGTAGGTGTTGTTGACGTGAATATCCACCGGCACCGAGGCGAGCATGACGCCCGTGATCCCGGCAAACAGAAACATGGCGACAAAGCCGATGGCAAAGTGCATGGCGGCAGTGAGGCGCAATTTGCCGCCCCAGATCGTGGCCGTCCAGCTGAAGACCTTGATGCCGGTGGGCACAGCGATCGCCATCGAGGTGATCATAAACAAGATTCGCATCCAGTTCGGGGTGCCGCTTGCGAACATGTGGTGGGCCCAGACCAAAAAGCTCAAAGCAGCAATCATGATGCTCGAAATCGCCACCACCTTGTAGCCAAAGAGCGGTTTGCGGGCAAAGACCGGCAGCACCTCCGAGACGATGCCAAAGGCGGGCAGGATCATTACGTACACCGCCGGGTGCGAGTAGAACCAGAACAGGTGCTGGTAGAGAATCGGGTCGCCGCCTTTTGCCGGGTTAAAAAAGCCCGTGCCAAATTCGAGATCAAAAAATAGCAGGACCACGGCTGCCGTCACCGACGGAATGCCAAAAAGCTGGATGATCTGGGCGGAGAGAGTGGTCCAGACAAAGATCGGCATCCGAAACAGGGTCATCCCCGGAGCCCGCAGCCGAAAGATCGTCGCCACAAAGTTGACCGCCCCCAGGATCGAGGAGATGCCGTAGATGGCCACACCGACAATCCAGACCGCCTCGCCGTTTATCAGGCTGCCGGAAGGGTTCTGGAGGCTTACGGGCGGATAAGACCACCAGCCTGCCTGGGCGGCTCCGCCGGGGACAAAAAAACCCGCCATCAACAACAGCCCTGCCGGAGGCAACATCCAGAAACTGACGGCGTTGAGCCGGGGGAAAGCCATATCCCTGGCTCCGATCATCAGGGGCACGAAGTAGTTGGAAAGCCCCACCAGCGACGGAAAGATCCAGCCAAAGATCATCAAGGTGCCGTGCATGGTAAATAGACCGTTGTAGAGCGAGCGGTCCACCAGATCCGAGGGCGGGGTCATCAGTTCTCCCCGGATCACCATCGCAAAGAGCCCTGCAAACAGATAGGCAATAAAAGAGGTCACCAGATACTGGATGCCGATCACCTTGTGGTCGGTACTGAAGCTGAAGTAGACGCGCCAGTTGGCCGGGGGCTGGTGGGGCTTGTTGCTTCCGAGATTGCCGTCGGATAGTTCGACCATCGCTATTTGCCTCCGGTAGGGGATGCTCGCTTGATCGGCGGCTCGACGTGGGGAACGACCGGCCAGCCGCTGGAGAAGGCCCGCTTTGGCTCCTGGGTTTCGACGGGCGGGGGCTGGGCAAGTGGGCCGGTCTGTCTGCCGGCGGCAGCGCCCGCAAGCCAGCGCCCGTAGTCGGCGGGTGCATCGACGATGACATCCGCCTCGTTTGCACCGTAGTAGGTGCCGCTAAATTGAGAATCGTGCAGCCGGTAGCGGCCAGGCCGGGTGGGCGTAAACATCATGTCGATCGTCCGGGCCGGTACGATGTCCTGCTTGACTCGAAATTCGGGCACATAAAAGCCGTGCAGCACATCCGCTGAGCGCAACTTGAGCCGGACGCGCCTGCCTGCTTCAAGGTGCAGCTGGCTGCTTGTCACCCCAGCGTCGGGGTAGTAAAACGACCAGGCCCACTGGCGACTCATCACCTCGATGACGATGTCCGGCTTACCGGCAATCGGTGGTGCGGCTGCGAGGGCGGGTTCGCTGCTGCCGGGCAGGTGCAGATGCACCAGTTGCATTGGGCCAAGAATGCTCATGCGCTTGTAGATGTCGAAGCTGTAGACCCCGAGATAGATCACCAGCACCACCGGGATCGCCGTCCAGAGAATTTCAAGCCGGGTGTTGCCCTCGATGGGCTCAGCGTCGCTAAAGTCTCCCTTCGCAGCGCGGGAGAAGAGCAGCGAATAGAGGAGCGCCCCCTCGATGCCAAAGAAGATAAACGCGCCGATCGTCGCTAAAAGACGAAACAACTCGTCGATCAGCCCGGCCTCGACCGTCGCCTGCACCGGCAGCCAACCGGGCGATTGGCTGCCCACCCAGACACTCAGAGCAGAATCGACAGCGACGATGGCGGCGATGATCAGGAGGTTCTTGAGCGGCATGGCCCTATCCGGGTGGGGTGGACTGTCAACTAGCTAAGACTGCCGGCGCGGCGAAAAACCTCGTCACTCAGCCATTCGGTCGTCACCTTGAGGTCGTGGACGGGGGTAGGGAGCATCTCAAGATAGGTGAGTTGGCGAATGGCGTGGCCGAGGTGGCCCTTGATCTCGTACTTGTTGAAGATCTCAGCCGCCGCTTCGCTCAGGCCCAGCTTCATCAGCGTACCGCGCAAGAAGACGTGCTCGGGGTTAGGCACATCGCCTGCCAGGACGTTTACCAGATTGTGGGCGATCGACTTTGCCTGCTGGTAGGCAACCTGGGCCAGGGCAGGCTCGCTCTTGTGCAACGTCACGCAGTCGCCCCCGGCAAAAACCTCCGGATAGGCCAGCAGGTGCAGCGTCGGGGTGACAAAGGGCTTGCCGTGCTTGTCGCGCTGCTCGTCGGGGATGGCCAGATCTTTTAAGAGCGGATGGTTGGCAGTACCCGCCGTCCAGATGATCGTGCCTGCCTCCAGCACGGCGGTCTCGCCATCTTTTTTGTACTCGACCTCGCCGGGCCTGACAGCGCTCACCGCCGCCCCACTCACCAGTGCGACCGGGACAGCCCGCCGCTGCATCGCTTCGAGGGCAGAGTTGCGCAGGTGAGTATTGGCATCGCCTGCGAGAATTTCCGTTCCCCGGTTGAGCAAAGTGATGCGGACCTCCTCGCCCCTGCCGCCCAGCTCCTTGTAAAGCTGAGGCAACCAGTCGGCGAGGGTGAGCCCCAACTCGAGACCGGAGGGTCCGGCTCCGATCACCGCCACACTAAGGAGACTGGCCCGCAGCTTGGGATCGTCGGTCTGGCTTGCTTTTTGCAGTTGCTGGCGCAGGTGAGTCTGCAGGGCAATCGCCTCGCGGGCGGTGCGAAAAGAGAAGGCATTTTCTTCTGCCCCCGCTATACCGAAGTACCCGGCGACGCTGCCCAGGGCAAGCACCAGGTAGCGGTAGTCGTAGTGCAGGCCCGAGGCGAGTTCGACTTTTTTAGCCGGCAGGTCGATGCGGGTAACAGTATCGCTGATAAAGGTAGTACCGCTACCTGCCAGCAGTTCGTCGTAGCTGGGCCAGACCTGCTCAGGGCTCATCTCGCCCACCAGAAATTCGTACAGCAGTGGCTTGAAGACAAAGCGCGCATCTTGATCGATGAGCACGATCGGCTGGTTGTAGCGCAGGTGGCTCAGATACAGAGCCGTAAACAGGCCGGTGAAGCCACCGCCGACGATGACCGTGGGTTTAGTCGCTGTGTCCACTAACAACTCCTGTAGAGAAACCGATAGACACTCACTTGATCGAGCGCAGCGGAACGCCCTGCCGCAACAGGTTGCCCGCCGTATTGTGGATGGCGAATTCGGCTGCCATCTGGGCTCCGAGGGTGCCATGAAAGTAGAGCACAGCGATTACCGCCACCCCCGCCGCCAGATAGCTCCACTGCACCTGCCGGGACTGGTCCTTGCGCCACCGGTAGCGCTGGAGGCCGCGCCAGAGCGTCAGGCCCACGATCGCAAACAACAACACCACACCGCCGACGCCGTGCCAGAGCATCGTCTGGTAGGCCGTCAACCCCCAACTGCTTTTGAGATCGAGGGGCGGCTGGGCGAGCATGATCTCGAAGAAACCGGCGCTCACGGTAAAAAACGTAATGATTGCTGAGCCCAGCAGGTTGTACCAGCCTACGTCGAAGAAGTTGGAGCGGTTGGCGGCAAAACCAAAGATCTTGATGAGCGGCTTTTCGATCGGAAACAGCACCCCGGCAATATCGAAGACGATAGCGATGATAAAAAGCCCTAGCGTCAGATGCACCAGATTTGGATGGATCGGGATCGCGTAGGGCAGGCCGTTTGCCCCCACCGAAAAGCCCAGTTGATCCGCCGGTGGATTCATGGCGCGGCTCCATTGCGGGTGGCCTCGACCACCGGTACGGTATGCAGGCCGTAGACCCAGACCAGCCGCGCGCCGAGCAGCACCTGATAGCTGACCAGGCCCACGAGCAGTACCCCCACACCCAGATAGACCGGTGAAATCTTCAGCGGATTGCGCAGCCGCAGAATGCCGCGCCAGGCGGTCATCGCCACGACGATCGCCGAGAGCGACCAGCCAATCAGCGTGTGGGTCTGCAGGACAGGTTTTACCGCCTCGTAGGGCTGGGCGAGCGCCGCCTCGAACTGGCCAAAGATAATCGCAAAGAAGATCGCCACCGAGGCGACGACCATATTCCACCAGCTCACCTCAAGCAGGCGACGCTTGCCGGTAAAGTAAGCGATCAGATCGCACAGAACCGCGAAGACAATCATCGCGATCACGAAGTGAACGATGATCGGATGGATCGTATCCGGGTACGGCAGATTGTGGTCGTTCAGATGCAGATCCGGCATCGTCCCCCCTGACCGATGGCAACTGCCACCGGTGAGCAACATCTGACTGGAAGTCCTCAGCAGGCTCATTGTCCTGCCTTGGAGCACCGATGAGCCAGTAAAGTTTGGGTTGTTAAACGCGGAACTTACAGCCACCCGCTGGTTGACTGGTGCTTGTATCCTCTTAGAAGCCAGTCGCTTCTGTCAAGGCAAGTTGTGGATTGCCAGCGCGGATTCAGCCCTGCTTGCCTTGCCGCAGGGCTGCGAGCGCCTCGGGTAGAGCAATCGCCGCCGAGGCGAGGGAGGCGACCGTCGCCACCTGGCAGTAGGCACAGAACGCCTTGTTCTCCTGCCACTCTTCGCGGGCCAATTCCAGACACACCCCGGCGTCGATCAAAGTCTTGGCGGCGGTCAGCAGCGGCAACAGGGGCCGGGTCCGCGCCCGATCCGCACCGCCTGCGCCGGCCAGGATCGCCGTAAGCGCGTAGTTGGCGATCATAAAAAGACCGTCGGGGGTCTCAAGGCGCTTGTAAGCGTAGTCGGAAGCATCGACCCGGTCGGAGTCGAATCCGGGTACAGGTGGATCGGGCAGGTGGCGAACGATGCCGGTCTGATAGAGCGAGACGATCTTGCCCATCGTTCCCGCCAGCAGCGATAGCCCGATCACCCACCGGCGGCGGTTGAGGTCGGGACTCTGCCCGTGGCGCAGTTCGTTGCTCAGTTGCCGTGGCTGCATCGCTTCGTCCTCGCTGTGCTGCGTTTGCCTGCCACTCCATCGTTGGCCAAACAGTCCCCGCCTGTCGTCTGACCGGCGGACTACTTCCCGGCAGAAGTTGCTTCTTTAATTCATGAGCGGGCGCAGATGTTTGAGGCGGGGCAGATCAAAGATGTGGGCGTCCGCTGCCTCCACCCGCAACAGGTGATGCACCAGCAAAAAGCCGACGATCGTCCAGGTCTGGTAGTAGCGGGCCTGCTGGCCGGTCCATAGCCCCGTCGGGCCGTCGAAGTACTCGGCCCACTTTTGTTTGGGCAGCCGGTAGAGCAAATCCTGGTAGGTCTGCTCCAACAGCTGCAGCGCAGGCTTCAATCGGGCCGTAGATTTGCTGGGGTGGCGGAGGATAGCGAGAGCCAGATACCACAGCAGGCAGGGCCAGTGCCCGCCATTGTGGTAGCACCAGGGCCGGTTTTTAGGATCGAAGCCTGTGACGCTGCGCCACTTTTCGCTGTCGAGGGGCGGGTGACAGATGCGCAGGGGCATCTCGGCCACCAGCTCAGTCTGGTTGTGGACGACGAGCTGAAAGAGCGACTGCTGCTGGGCACTGCTCAAGATGTCAAAGATCGCCCCCAGGCAATTGCCCAGGGTAAAAAAGCGAAAGTCGGGCCTGCCGGTGCGGATGTTGCCGATAAGATAGCCGCCCTTCGGTCCCAACCAGAGCTGCAGCCAGTGGGGGATCGTCTCGGTCTGGATGTTGTACTCGTTTGCAATCTGATCGCCGTACTGCTCGGTGGGCCGGCGGCGCAGCACCTGAATGCTGCTGGTATTGACCCAGTAGTACTTGAGCAGGTAGTGGCGCAACCGGTGGGCCCAGCGGATCGCCTGCTGCAACTGCTGGCGCTGCTCGCTGATAAACGCTTTCTCGGCGTGGTGGACAGCCGGATGGCCTCCCTCCAACAGTCCCTTGGCCTCCAGATCGACGCGAATCAACTCCGCTGCGCTCACCAGTGCCCCGTACAGCAGCGTCTGGACTTCGAGGGGGATGCCCCAGACATCGAGCGGGCGGTCCACCATGAACGCCCCGTCCGGTACCAACAACGTCGGCGCGTCCCGAAACCCCGGCTGCAGCACCAGCCGCAAAAAGCGCTGCAGTCCGGCCTGGACGTGGGGCTCGCTCGCCCACTGACGGTCCTTTGTGCGCTGGACGTAGGTGTGGGCGAGGATGGGCCACCAGAGCGTCGCATCCACCGAAGTGACCCGGCCAATCGCCCGCTGGCCGTAATCGGCGACGAGGCGTCCCTCGCTTTCAAAGAAGCTGGTGGGGAAGATGCCGCTCGTCTGCTGGTGGGTGCTCTGCAGCTTCAAGCAGGTCTCAAGAAAGTGCCGGACGATCGCCCCTTTGCCCTCGATGAGCAAATAGACCATCACCGGCACATTGTCGCGGATAAAAACCTCGGTATAGTTCAGGTCGTGAACGACAGTCTTTTGATCGCCTTTGGCCTGGGGAATGGCGGCGAGCGCCCCGGCAAAGGCTCCATCGACGACGGCGAGCGCCCCTTCGTAGAGCAGTTCGCGGGCAGACTGGACAACCGAACGCTCGAAGGCAGTGTCAGTTTTTTCGCTCATGAACCGGGGTGGGTTGCAGAAAATATAGTATGTCCAGTTTTACCACGCCCTGCCGCTGCTGTTGGGGCACGGCCCTTAAATCTGGGACGGATAGCGCCAGCCACCGGAGGCAGCGTCCACGGGCGGATCGAAGGCGGCAGGCTCTTTCCAGGCATGGACGATGCGGCCATTTAATTCAACCCAACAGGAAGCCTGTCCGCCTGGCCCTTCCTTGTGGCAGAAGACCGCCGGATAGCCCCAGCGCCGCAGCGCCGCAAAAAGGGCGAGGGTGCCCGTAAGATGGGCCTCGGCTGCCGGCAGCCCGAGCAGACGAATTCCCCAGCGGATGCCCCTCACGATCCGGTGGCAGGGCAGGTGCGCCGGCGGGAGCACACCCGGTCGGGCCGCAATCTGGTCCAACAACTGGCGAACCGGGGTGCCCCGGCGCAAGCGGGTACGCAGCTGCCAGAGGTGGGGCCACTCGCGCCACAGATCCGCAAGCACACCGGGCCGGTACAGCTGTCCCAACAACCGCTCCCAGCCCAGATGACCGCGCTCAGGCACGATCGCGAGTTCCCAGCGCCGGAGTGTGCCCGGTGTCGGCTCGCTCAGATCTAAAGTGTCAGTCCACGGATCGCAGCGCTGCAAAAAAAGCTTGACCGTGCGCTCGCAGCCCAGGACAGCCGCCCGTTCGAGCACCGTCCGGCGCGTCAGGCCGAACTTGCGCACCAGCAGCCGCAGATCGAGCAGGTCGTGGGCCTTGATCTGCCAGCGATCGAGCGACCAGCAGCGGTTGAGGACCAGGCCGATGAGCAGCGAATCTGTCGGATCGAGCACCCAGAAGCGGCTATCCTCCCAAGCTTGCAGGTGCGCCCGCTGCCAGGCTTGCTCTGTGATCCGCTGCTGGAGATGATGCCAGGGCGTATAGGTGTGCAAAATGCGGTGGTGGACATCCAGCTCGATAAGACCGTCGGCGCTGAGCAGGTGCAGCGCCACATGGTTGCACGGCTGCATCACCTCGCGCTGGTTCCAGCTCTCGCTCCAGCCCAGCCCCTGGGCCAGACGCGACGCCTCGCCTATCTGTTCTGGCTTGATTAAAATATCCACATCCTGAAAGTAACGCTGGCCGGGCAGATCGTAGATGCACTCCGCCAGATAAAAGCCTTTAAAAAACAGCACCGCGATCCCGGCTTTTTGCCAGGCGCGCACCAGCGGCAGCAACATCGCCTTGAAGTGCAACTGGCGGGCCGCCGCCTGCATGTAGTCGCCGCGCAGGGCGGCGCGGGCCGGATGGTTCTTTGGTAGAGAGCTAAAGGCGTAGGCGCTCAGGTGCTGATCCCGCAAGATCGCAATCTGCTCCTCGTTCACCGTCCCATCCGTCAAAAAACGCTCCACTGCCCCCGTGCTCCTTTGGGGCAAGGCAGCGGACGGTGCCGGAGGACCGGAGATAGTCGAGAAAAAAGACACGATAGCAGGCGGGAGGGAAGCTACAAGTATCCTAGCTTGCTTTTACTTGCTTGCTGTGAAGCTTTTTTCAAATACAGGCAAATCGTGACAAAGCACCTATATTTGCCTGGGCAATTTGAGCAGGGGCGGCGTCCGGCTCGCCACATCGGCGGCGTCGTTGAGTACGCACTCGCCGTAGCACACCCAGGCATGGCCCAGCGCGCCCGCCCAGCCAATCTGCAGGCGCGCAGCGATCCCCTGGGCGCGCAGCCAGCCGTAAAGAGCGATCGAGCGGTGCAGACAGCGCGCCTGAGCGGGATGGTAGCGGGCAGCCCAGGCCAGGGCCGCGCTGCGCCGATGGATCTGCTGCAACTGGTGGTCACTTAAAGCTGGAAGGGGAAAGACAGGTTCTGCCTCCGCCAGAGCTGCAACCGCCAGGGCGTGCAACCGCCGATCGACGCGCCCGAGGGCGAGCAGTGCCCAGGCGCGCAGGTACCAGCACTCCAGTCGGTTGCGGACGCTCATGAACGGGGAACGAGAATGCCACGGGCAGTCAGCTCGCAGAGCATCGCCTGCAGGTCGCGCTCAAGTTGTTCAGGCTCGACCTCGTACTCGGCGAGGACGCGCTCGACACCCGCCTGGGGCTGGCCGCTGCACAGCCCTTCCCACAGGTAGATAGCCGTCTCGTTGAGGGCGTAGTAGTTGCCGGTCGAGGCGTGCAGCAAGATCGCCTCGTCGCCCACCTGGCGGTAGAGCACGTCAGCTGCGATCGTAAAGGCTGGACCTTCTGAAGAAGACATCTTGGCAATGTTCATGGGGGGATCGATCTAAAAGAAGCTGTCAACCGTCATTCTACCGATTGGCAAGGGGCGATTCTACCGACTTCATAAACTCTAGACATTCGTCGAACGGTTCCACTTCGAGGCGAGCGCTTAGATAGAGCGGATGGCGAGGCTGACCGCTGCGGGTGCGGCCCAGGCAATAGAGCCTGCTCCCTGCGATCAAATTCAGAACTGAGCGGTTGCGGTTTTGCAAACTGCCCCAGTTGCCCCAGGCGAGGATCACCGGTCGTTGCGGCTGGCAGGCGGCGAGGAGGTACAGGTCGTTGTCAGGACCGACCGGATCAGGGGTACAGGTGAGTCCACGGGGATCGCTGCTGCGCCAGGCAAACAGGTTGAGGACTTCCAGCGCGCCGTAGCCCCAGGTTCTAGCAAATGCCAGGCAGCGGCGGAGTGTCGGGTCGTCGCGGTGGGCATCGGCGGTGCTCGGGTTTAAAAGTACAAATACCAGCAGCGGACGCTCCTGATCCCAGCGCCGCCAGAGGCGGTAGCGGTAGGCTCCGCTCGCATCGAATACGGCTCCACCTTCGATCACCTGCTCGCTCCAGCACCCGAGGCCGCCTGCAATGCACGGCAGGGCAGCCTGGACGATATCATAGGGCTGCTCTGTGTTTTCGAGAAGACTCATGCAAAAACGGCAAGTGTCAGGCTGGGTAAGCCTGCTCAGTGCGGTTTTCCTGGCGGCAGCTGCTGCGCCCTTGCTGGCCCAACAGGCGGTGGACAAGGGACCGGGAAGTACCTTTAACAATCCGCAACAGCAACAGCAAAAGCCCAGCGAAGATCCAGCCGCCCAGGATGAACTCAAGCGCAAGGTCGAGGAGGCCGAAAACCACAACAAGGCTGTCGCTGCCAACAACAAGGGCGTCGAACTGCAAAAAGACGGCAAAAATGCCGAGGCGGTCGAGGCGTTCCGGGAGGCGCTGACGGTAGAGCCGGGGTACGAACTGGCGCGTCAGAACCTGGCGGCGGCTCACTACAATGTGGCGGGTGAGGCTGTCAAACAGAAGAAGTGGGCCATCGCCGTCGAAAACTTCGAATCTGCCCGCACCTACGACAAGGGGATGCGCGAGCGCACCACCTCGCCGCTCGCTGCCTCCTACAACAACCTGGCTGCCGAGCAGGTCGATGCAAAGCGGCTCGACGATGCAGTGGCGTCGATGGAAAAGGCTGCCGAACTCGACAGCAAGTACACCCCCGAGCTTGAAAAACTCAAAGCCTACCGCGACTCGGTTGCTGCTCAGCAAAAAGGCGGCAAGAGCAAATAGGCGCGCTGCTTCCCCGGTCGGGGGCGGGTGGGGCGTCTATGATTGAAAAGTTTGTATCAAAGGATGCCGCTTGCAACTTCCGCGTGCCGTCGATTACGCGGCCACCCTCGACGAGCGTACCAAGCGGTTGGTGATGGGAGCGGTGCTCCTCGCTCTGTTTCTGACCTCACTGGATCAGACTGTCGTTGTCGCCGCCCTGCCCAAGATCGTCGCCGATCTGGGGGCGCTGGATCTGCTTGCCTGGACTTCGGCGGCTTACCTGCTCGTGAGTACAGCGATCCTGCCCATCGCGGGCAAGCTCTCGGATCTCTATGGCCGCAAGATCATCCTGCTTTTGGGGATCACTGAATTTCTTTTTGGTTCTTTTTTGTGTGGGCTGTCGCCTACCATGCTGGCGCTGGTCTGCTTTCGCGGGTTGCAGGGTTTGGGAGCCGGGGTGATTATGGCCGTTGCCCTCACGATTCCCGCTGATCTGTACGTACCGGCGGATCGGGCCCGCCTCCAGGGGCTGATCGCCGCTGTCTTTGCCCTGAGCAGCATCGTCGGGCCGCTTTTGGGCGGTGTACTCACCGATACCCTGAGCTGGCACTGGATCTTCTTTATCAACCTGCCTTTTGGCACGCTGGCGCTGTTTTTTATCCTGAGCTTTATGCCCCGCCTCGACAGTGGTCTTAGCCGCAGCATCGACTTTGCTGGGGCGCTGTTGCTGCTGCTGACAGTCGTGCCCCTGCTCGTCGCCCTCAGTTTCGAGAACCACTCCTGGATGTCACTGCTCAAATTGGGCCTGTTGGCGGTGGCCGCCGTCGGCCTGGCTGCTTTTATCGGGGTCGAGCAGCGGGCCAAGGAGCCAATTTTGCCCCTGTCGCTCTTTCGCATCCCCGTCTTCAGCCTGCTCTGTGCGATCTCGGTGCTCATGGGCTCGGTCTTTATCATCGCCATCTTGTTTTTGCCGGTCTTTCTGGTCAACGTCCAGTCGGCGACGGCCACCCAGGCCGGTGCCGCTTTGATCCCCGAATCCCTCGGCCTGATGGTGAGTTCCTTTATGACCGGCAACATCGTCCAGCGCACCGGGCGCTACAAGGCGGCGATGCTGGCCGGGCTTGTGCTGATGGGCTCGGGCTTCTTTTTATTGAGCTGGATCGGTCCTGCCACCAGCGCCCTTCAGATCTGGGTGGCTCTTGCCGTCTTCGGCCTCGGAGCCGGGGCGACCTTTCCGCAGCTCAACCTCGCCCTGCAAAATGCCGTTCCGTTCAAAGATGTGGGCGTCGCCACCGCCGGACGGCTCTTCTTCTCCCAACTGGGCCAGACGATCAGCGCCGCCGTCTACGGCTCGCTGTTGGTCGCCTGCTTGAGCACCGCTCTGACCGCCAACCTCGCACCCATCGCCCAGCACCTGCCTGCGGATCTGGCCATTCATCTCACGCCAGAACGGCTGCGCAACGGCGGCAGTGCCGTGACAGGCGAGCTGGCTGCCCTCAGATCCCGCCTGGCCCCACCGCGCTTCGATGCCGCCCAGCGCCGGCAGGTTACTGCCGCTGTCGAAACGGCGATCAAGCACGCCTTCGCCGAAGGGATTGCCCGCGTCTACCGGGCCGGATTGCCCCTCGCCGCTGTGGCCCTGCTCCTGGGCCTGCTGGTGCCCGAATTGCCCCTGCGGCGCAGCAACAGCCCGGACCCGTCCCAGCCACTCAGCGAATAAAATACCTCCAGCCCGCCCGTCTCACCCGTGATTGCCGAGCAGAGTACATTTCCCCGGACCCTCGCCGTCGATATCGGTGGCAGCGGCATCAAGGCATTGGTGCTCGCTGCCGACGGCTCGCCGCTCACAGAGCGGGTGCGGGAGGCCACTCCCCGGCCCGCTCCCCCCGAAGCGGTCGTTGCCATTATTCAAAAACTGAGCAAAGCCCTCGGCCCCTTCGAGCGCGTCTCAGTGGGCTTTCCGGGCGTGGTGCGCAATGGCCGTACCCTCACCGCCCACCTGCACCCCGACTGGATCGGCTTCCAGTTCGATGCCGTCCTTGCCCAAACCCTCGGCAAGCCGGTGCGGGTGGCCAACGACGCCGACGTGCAGGGGCTGGGAACGATCGCGGGCCGGGGGGTCGAACTGGTGATCACCCTCGGTACTGGCCTGGGCTCCTCACTGTTTGCCGACGGCAGACTGTTTCCGAACCTCCAGCTTGCCCACCAGCCTTTTTTAGAAGGCAAGACCTACGAGCAGCACCTGGGCAACCCTGCTCTGCAGGTGAAGGGCAAAAAGAAATGGAACCAGGCGCTTGCCCTTGCCCTCACCAACTTTGAGGCGCTCTTTGGCTTTGATGCCTGCTACATCGGCGGCGGCAACGCCCTGTACGTCAAGCTGGACCTGCCGCCCCACATTCAGATCAGCTCGAACATCAATGGCCTTTTAGGCGGCATCGCCCTCTGGCGGGATTCAGTAGACGAAGCCAGGTAAGTGAGGTTTTGGGGGTTGGAAATCAGAAGGGGAGGTCAAAGGTAGAGGTAGCGGTCTTTAAGCGATCGTAGTTTCGCAAAGAGCGCCACCGGCGAATGCTGGCCCGTACAGCGCTGCAATTCGGGACTCTGCCAGCGCAGGAACGGATTGGTCGAAAGCTCCAGGCCGATCGTCGAGGGAATCGTCGCCTCTTCCCGCCGCCGCAGGTGTTCGACCGCTGCCAGGCGTTCGGCGAGGGCGGCGTTGCCCGGTTCGACGCTATGGGCAAAGCGCAGATTGCCCAGGGTGTACTCGTGGGCGCACCAGACGCGGGTCGATTCTGGCAAACTCGCAAGCCTGGCAAGCGAATGCTGCATCTGAGCAGCTGTGCCCTCGAAGAGGCGACCGCAGCCACCGGCAAACAGGGTATCGCCACAAAAAAGATCGCCGCTGCGCTCGAAATAGTAGGCGATGTGACCCAGGGTATGGCCAGGGACGAACAGGACACGCCCCGGCTCGCCTGCAAAGTGGACAGTATCGCCATCCGCCAGCTCGACATTCTGGCCGGGGATGCGGCCCCGGTCCTGGGCTGAGCCATAAATCTGCAGCTCAGGAAAGGCTTGTAGCAGTTCATGGTTGCCGCCCACGTGATCGCCGTGGTGGTGCGTATTAAAGATGGCCACCAGGCGCAACCCCCGCCGTTCAAGGGCGCGCAGCACCGGAGCCACTTCTGCAGGATCGACGACAGCGGCGGTGCCCGTGGCGGCATCGCTCAGCAAAAAAATATAGTTGTCCTTCAATGCCCGGATTCGTTCTACCTGCATCGGTCGTTCCTGCCGGCTGCGTTAAGATCAAGTATTGATGGCCAGGAGCGTTGAACCATGTCCCAGTCCGTTCAAGAAAAGATCGATTCTTTAGTCAAAAATAACAAAGTGCTCATCTTCATGAAGGGCACCCCCCAGTTTCCGCAGTGCGGCTTCTCAGCAGCCTCTGTCCAGATTCTCTCCTCCCTCGGCTATCCGTTCGAGGCAGTCAACGTGCTCGAAGATTTCGAGATCCGCCAGGGAGTCAAAGAATACGCCAACTGGCCGACGATTCCCCAGGTTTACGTCGATGGCGAATTTATCGGCGGCTGCGACATCTTGATCGAGATGCACAATCGCGGCGAATTGAAGCCGCTCGTCGAGCAGGCTTTCGCGGGCGAAGCGGTCAAGTAGACAACTGGCGCGAGCGCCACTGCTCGGGGGTGAGGGTGGTAAGGGCGAGCGCGTGGATGCTCAGGCCCATCTCGCCCGCGAGCGCCTCGTAAACCAGTCGGTGCTGCCGCAGCATCGAAAGTCCGGCAAAGCGCTCTGAGACGACCGTCACGTCGTAGTGGCCTCCCCCGTTTGACCCGGCGTGACCGGCGTGAAAGCGGGTGCGGTCCTCGACGCTGACGCAGCTGGCAGCGAGGCGCTCTTCGAGGACTTTTTTGATCTGTTCTGCTGTGATCATCTTTGTATTCTCTCGTAGCGGCCAGGTCGCTGTCGAATGGGGCTGCATCTGCATAAGCGAAGCTACAATGGGTCTAATCTCATCTAAAGTGTCTGGGCACCTGTTTGTAGCAGGACGTTTTTTCTGTATTACATAGTGCATCCTGGCGCTGTGGCGCTATTCACACTATCGAAATTTCTGGAGGCCGGCGGAAGCTTTTCTGGAAGCATTCAGAACGGTTGCAGGCAGGCTATCCAACTATCGCTTACCCGCTCATCTACCGAGTACGGTAGGGAGGATTCTTTCCATGCATTATTCTCATCGAGGCAGCCGCGATACGCTCAAGGCGATGGGCCTGCCGAGCAAGAATCTGCGCTGGGAGCAGCAGCGGCTCTACGTCATCGATCGCTGCAACAAGGTACACGTTGCCCAGATGTTTCCGAGCCTTTATCAGGAGTGCCTGCAGGAGGCGGCGATTCTGCTCAATCGGCTTGAACTGGAGCGCAAGCGGCTCATCCACCCGGATCAGTGGGGGCCGGGGCTGAGCAGCGAGAACGCCGATTTTCCGATTCTGGTGCGCCTGCTACGTCTGGGCTTTACTCTGCAGCGGGCCTGATCGCCGGGCTTTCTGGCTCGACTGGCACAGGCTCGCTCTGCCAGATGTTCCGGCTGTACTCGCGGATGCTGCGGTCCGACGAGAAGTAGCCCATGCGCGCCGAGTTGAGGATGGACATGGTGAGCCAGCGCTCGCGGTCGCGGAAAGCCTGGCTCACCTGCTCCTGGCAATCGATGTACGCCTGGTAGTCGGCGAAGACCAGATAGTCGTCGCGGTACAGCAGCGAGTCGAGCAGGGGGCGAAACAGGTTGGTGTCGCCCCCTGAAAAACCGCCTGCGCTGATCCGATCGACCACTTCGCGCAACTCGGCGTTGCTATCGTAGTAGTCTCTTGGGTTATAGCCCCGCGCCTTGAGATCGTAGACCTGCTGGGCGGTGAGGCCAAAAAGAAAAAAGTTGTCGGGGCCCACCTTTTCGCGGATCTCGATATTCGCACCGTCGAGGGTGCCGATCGTGAGCGCGCCGTTGAGGGCAAATTTCATGTTGCTGGTGCCGCTCGCCTCCTTACCGGCGGTCGATATCTGCTCGGAGAGGTCGCAGGCGGGATAGATGCGCTGGGCGAGGGAGACGTTGTAGTTGGCAAGAAAGACTACTTTTAGATGTCGGCTGACCTGCGGGTCGCTGTTGACCACCCTCGCCACCGAGTTGATGAACTTGATGATCAGCTTTGCCATCGCGTAGCCCGGTGCCGACTTGCCGCCAAAGATAAACGTGCGCGGCACAATCTCAAGATCCGGCTGGCGCTTGAGGCGGTTGTAGAGGGTGACGATAAAAAAGGCCAGCAGAAGCTGGCGCTTGTACTCGTGGAAGCGCTTGACCTGGATATCGAAGAGCGAATCGGGATCGACCTCGATCTGGTTAAACTGCAGGATGTATTCGGCCAGGTCGCGCTTGTTGTCGTCTTTGATCTGCTGCCAGGCGCTGCGAAAGGCCGGATCGGCGACAAGCGATTCGATGCGGCCAATCTGATCGAGGTCTTTGAGCCAGTCCTGGCCGATGCGCTCACTCAAGAGCAGCGCCAGCTTTGGGTTGCTGAGGAGCAAAAAGCGGCGGGGGGTGACGCCGTTGGTGACGTTGGTAAATTTTTCGGGCCAGAGGGCGTAAAAGTCGGCGAGCACGTCTTTTTTGAGCAGTTCGGTGTGCAGTTGGGCGACACCGTTGATCGCGTGGCTGCCGACGCAGGCAAGGTTGGCCATGCGCACCTGCTTTTGGGAACCTTCTTGAATGAGCGAGAGGCGGGCTATGCGGCCCTCGTCTTCGGGAAAGCGCTCGCGCACCTCGTCTAAAAAGCGGCGGTTGATCTCGTAGATGATCTCCAGATGGCGCGGCAACAGATTGCCAAACAGCGCCACCGGCCAGCGCTCCAGCGCCTCGGACAGCAGCGTGTGGTTGGTGTAGGCAAAGACGCGCCGGGTGATCTGCCAGGCTTTGTCCCAGCCCACCAGGTACTCGTCTACCAGAAGGCGCATCAGCTCGGCGATGCCGATGGAGGGGTGGGTGTCGTTGATCTGCAGGGTGACTTTGTCGGCAAAGCTCTCGAAGTCGGAGTGGTACGAGAGGTAGCGCCGGATGATGTCCTGCAGCGAACAACTGACGAAGAAGTACTGCTGTTCGAGGCGCAACTCCCGGCCCTGGTAGGTGTTGTCGTTGGGATAGAGCACCTTGGTGATGTTCTCGGAGTAGGTCTTGTCGGCCACCGCCCGCGCAAAATCGCCGGAGTCGAAGACCTGGAAGTTAAAGTCCTCGGTGGCCCGCGCGCTCCAGAGGCGCAGGGTGTTGACGGTGTCGTTGCGGTAGCCCGGCACCGGGTAATCGTAGGGGGTGCCCAGCACCGAGCGATCGTTGACCCAGCTCACCCGGTACTGGCCTGCCGGGTCGATGTAGCCCTCGGTGTGACCGCCAAATTTGACTTCGACTAAGTACTCCGGCCTCGGGATCTCCCAGGGGTTGCCGTAGCGCAACCAGCGATCCGGCTGTTCGACCTGCCAGCCGTCGCGGATGCTCTGGGCAAAGATGCCAAATTCGTAGCGGATGCCGTAGCCGATGGCCGGGATCTCAAGGGAGGCGAGCGAATCCATGAAGCAGGCGGCCAATCTACCCAGACCGCCGTTGCCCAGTCCCGGCTCGATCTCCTGCTCCATCAGATCGCGCAGGTCGAGGTTCATTTCTTTTAAGAACGCGCGGGCCTGCTCGTAAAGCCCGACGTTGATGAGCGCGTTGCCGAGTTGCCGCCCGAGCAGGTACTCCGCCGAGAGGTAGCAGACCGAGCGCACATCTTGTTGCAGATAGACCTCCTGGGTATGCAGCCAGCGCTGCAACAGCCGGTCGCGCACGGTGTAGGAGAGGGCCATGTAGAGGTCGTAGGGCGTGGCCAACTGCAGATCCTTGCCCTGAATGTAGTAGAGGTTGTCGAGAAATGCCCGCCGCAGGGTCTCGACATTCATGCCGGTGCGGTCGTCCTCGATCTGCACGGCGGCTTCCGAGGTGCGGTGGGGGTGCTTCTGATAATCGGTGGGCAGGGCGGCGTGCTGGGTGGCACGCTTGCGCCAGACGGACTGGTAGTCGCTGCTCATCGTCGTCCCCTCCATAAATGTCGTCTGCAATACGAACCGCTCGGCCTCTATCGCTGAGTAAAACACAAATTTTCCGGTGCGTTTATGGGCGGGCGCAGATGATCCTGGACGCCCAAAAAACCATCTTGGTACCGTCTCGGCTAGCCTGTAGGGCAGAATCCGGCTCCTGGTCATGGTCACGCGGCTGCGCACCCAGTATCTGTTCTTCTTTGCCCTGGCGGCGGTGGTGCCGGTGCTGGTACTGGGGATTGTCGAATTTTCGCTCCTCCAGCGCGATGTGCCGGAGCGCGAACAGCGGGTGCTCGATGAAAACCAGCGGCTGGCGGACCTGCTCGCCGCCAACCTGCGCTACCAGCTCAATCTTGTCCTCGACCCGGTGCAGCGGGCGGCAGGCTCAAGCGCTGCACCGACGAGCCGGCCCACCGGCGGCACACTTTCGCAGTGGATGAGCACGACGCCCCTTTTTCGCCATCTGTTGCTGGTCGAGCGCCGCCGGGTGGTGGCCAGTGCCCGTTCGACCCTCTGGCTGGGCCGCCTGTTGCCTCCTGCTGCTCTACCTGGGCCTGGCAACCGGCCCGCTGCTGTTTTTTATTCGCCGATGTTTCCTTCGCTCTACGACGGGGCACCGCTCGCGGCGGTGGTGGTTGCTTTTCCCGATTTCTCCCGGTCGGCCTTAGTCGGCCTGCTCGATCTGAACGTGCTCGACAGCCAGCTGCAGGTCCAGGCCACTCCCACCCGCCGGGTGGCCATCGTCGATCAGACCGCCCAGGCGCTGGCCTTCGCTGCCCAACCCCGAACGGTACCCATCGGCGCAGACTTGAGCCGCCTCGCCCCAGTCAAAGCCGTACTCCGGGGCCATCGCGGAACGCTGCGCTTACCAGAAAGCGGGGACCTGGCGGCCTTCAGCCCGGTGAGCGGCACCAGCTGGGGGGTAGTCGTCAACAGCGCGGCCTCCGAAGCCCTGGTCGGCCCCTTCGCCAACAACCTGCCGGGCTTTGGGGCGGGCCTCGGCCTCACCGCCCTCGCAGCTGTCGGCTTCGCCTACTGGCTGAGCGAGCGGATCAGCCGCCCCCTGCAGCAGTTGAGCGAGCGGATGCAGGGGCTGGCGCTCGGCAATTCCCTCGATCCGCCCCCTACGTTGCTGGCCCCGGCAACGGCCCTGGAGGTGCAGGTATTGATCGACTCGTTTCGGACGATGCGCCAGCGCATCGGCAGCGAAGCTGCCGCCAACCGCCGGCTCGTCGCCAACCTGAGCGCTGAGAAGGGCAAGCTGGAGCTGATTATCGAGTCGATCACCGAAGGGGTACTGGTCTACGAGGAGTCAGGCCAGGTGATCACCGCCAACAGCGCCCTCTGGACACAGCTCGACAGCGCACCGGCCACCCTCACCGACTGGCGGGCTCTGCCCCTGCGCGACGCCCTCGGTGAGACTCTGCCGAGCGAGCGGAGCGTCCTGGCCCGCGCCGTCCGCCTCGGTAGCCCCGAGAGCGCCCTCTACCGGCTCGCCCGCCCCGGTTCGCCCCTGCGCATCCTCCAGATTGCCGCCGCACCTTTGCGCATCCCAGAAGGCAGCATCATTGGCGGTGTCGCGATCGTGCGCGATGTCACCGCCCAAAAAGAAAGCGAAAGACTGCGCGAAGATTTTGTCGCCACCCTCACCCACGACCTGCGCACGCCGCTTCTGGCTGCCGTCCAGACCCTTGGCTTTACCCTCGAAGGCCAGTACGGCCCCCTGAGCGACGGCCAGCAGCAGATCTTGCTCGCCGTGATCGAGAGCCACCGCGAGCTTCTGGGCCTGGTCGAAAGTTTGCTCACTATCTACCGCTACGAGGCAGGCCGGATGCGCCTGCGCAAGGAACCGACCGATCTTGTCGCCCTCACCGCCAGTTGCCTGGAAGAGGTGGGCACCCTCGCCACTGCCCGCAAACTCAGCCTCAGCCTCGATGCCCCGAACCATCTGCCTCCCGTCCCCTGCGATCGCCAGCAGTTGCGCCGGGTAATCATCAATCTTGTAGACAACGCCCTCAAGTTCACCCCCACCGGTGGCCGGGTCGAGGTGCGCCTTCTGTGTCAGGATGCCGGCGTGCAACTGAGCGTCCGCGACACGGGCCGGGGCATCGCCCCCGAAAAGCAGGCGGCTCTCTTCGTGCGCTTTGCCCAGGCCGACAGCTACAGCACCGGCACCGGCCTCGGCCTGTACTTGTGCCGCCAGGTGATCGAGGCCCACGGCGGACGCATCTGGGTGGAAAGCGAGCCAGGACTGGGTAGTACCTTCGCCTTCGACCTGCCCCTCAATAGCCCTTCTGGCTGATCAGGATTCGAGCTACCAGAAGCTTTGTGAGCATGTTGATATTTCAAAGGGCATCTGGATCGACGCCCAGGGCTCTCAACCTTGCTGCTAAATTGGCGGCTCGTTGCTCGGCTTGCTGAGCGCGTTGTTCAGCCTGTCGGGCAAGTCGTTCGGCTTGCTCAGCCCGCTGGCGCTCTTGCTCCACATCGGTAGAAATCCATTCACCCCGCGCATCGTACCAGCGCAACCACAGGCGCTCCACCCCAGCAAATTTTCCCTGCCACAGCCCCAGACCAATCCCCAACGTTCCGATCCAGAGGCGGTCATCGGACAGTTCCCGGTACTGCTCGCCTTCCAGCCGAAACAGCCTATAGCTATTTGCCTCGCGGTTAAAGAGCACGTAGTACGGCACCCGCAAAATGCTCTCGTACACTTCCCACTTCGAGGGCGGCTGCCGGTCTCGCAGTGTCTCCCCCTGGTCTTCTTCAAGGGTGCCAGGCGAGAGCAATTCGACCACTACGATCGGGGCACGTCCCTCGCGCCACAGTACGTAGCTGAGCCTGCCGGCATCGACGAGGCGCGGCACCCCGACCACCGCAAACCAGTCGGGCCGCTTGTAGTAGCTGGTGTTGAGCGAGTCGTAGTAGAGGTTGAGGTCGGTGGCACAGAAGACCTGCTCGGGCGGGTAAGTAGTGGGCCGAAAAGTCTGGCTGAGCAGCTGCGGTTGCCAGTGATGAAACTCGTCAGGCAAGCCAGGCTCCTCGGGATTTTCGCTCGGTAGATCGTACATCGAGGGCAAAGGCGGGAGCGGCGAGGGGGTGAAAACTGGCTTATAGACAGTCATCGGACACCTGTTTGAAGATTTTGTGTTTTTCGCCCGTTCCCTCACTTTAGCCCCGTCTGTCCCGGTCATTCGCCCTCGCCAACCTTTAGACTAAAAAACGCGATACCTGCTCCCCATCCTTCGTTCACACACCTTCGTCGTTCAGGGGGACAATATGCGATTTTCTTTGCGCGGGGCGCTCTGCGTCCTGATGCTGGTCTTTGTGTTCTTTTGCGCATCTGCCTATGCTGCGCCTACGACTTTCAACATCAACTGCGGCGGAGTGCCCTATCAGAACAAGAGTTCTGACGGTCAGACCTGGCACTGGAGCGGCGACGTTGACTACAGCGGCGGCACGACCTACGAGAATGCTGTGCCGATTGCAAACACGGCGAACCCGTACCTCTATCAGACCGAGCGCTACGGCAGCAGCTTCAGCTACAACGTTCCGCTGCCGGACGGGACGTACACGCTCTCGCTCAAATTTGCCGAGACCTACTTTACCCAGCCAGGTCAGCGCAAGTTCAACGTGACAGCCGAGGGTCAGACGCTTTTGAGCAACTTCGACATCCTGGCAGCGGCGGGGGCGAATACGGCGATTACGAAGAGCTTCACCGTAAAAGTCACGGGCGGCAGCCTGAATATCGGCTTTAGCGGCGTGGTCCAGAACGCCAAGATCGACGCGATTGCGATTAGCGGCGGTCCGAGCGCTCCCACTTCCGAGCCGGGGGAGTTCAGTGCTTACCTGACGCCCTATCCGGCTATGCCGACCGCGAGCAGCCTCACCACGCAGCAGATCTTCGAGAACACCCTGAGCAGTGCGGCTCCGGTTTCCACCAGCGACGCTGAACTGCGCCAGGCGATCATCGCCATGTACCAGTCAGTGGGCATCGATCTGTCTTTGTCCTCTGACAAGCTGGCGGCCCTCGAACCGGTGGATTATTCCCTCGCCACGCCTCAGCCGCTGAGTGGCAGCTACCAGCAGCCTCTCAGTAGCGACGCGCCCTTCTATCACAAGATCCCGGCGAACAGCCCCAAAGTCGCCCTGCCGCCAGGTTACCTGAGCACGCTCCAGTACGATCTGATCGACCAGGCGAACGGCGGCGACGGCATCGGCGTCGGGGTGACAGCCCCAGTAGATGGCAGCGCCTACTCCCAGACCGTGGCGAGCGTTAACTATCCCAGCAGTACCTATACGCTCACGACGATGCCGGGGGCCTTGAATTACCTGGCAAAGCCAGGAGATTACGACGGGCACCTGGTCTTCATCGATCCGGTGGCCCAAAAATCACTTTCTTGCTACCACACGACCAGCGGCAATGCCCAGGGCAAAGCTGCCGACTACGCCTGTCTTTATACGCCCGGCGCTTTTCGCCTGCCTTTTTTGGGCGACAGGGGAGGCACGAACGCCGCTCAGATCTTTGAGCTGGGCTACACCGTCCGTCCAGGTGAAGTGACCGATGCGAGCAAGCCCATTCCCCACGCCCTGGGGGGCCCTTTCAGACGCACCTGGAAGGCGATCGTCTACCCGGCCCGCGCCACCGACGCAGACGCCAATACCAGCCCCAATGCCAACGGCCTCATTCCCTACGGTGGGCTGGTGCAACTCGATCCCGCCCTGAATTTGAAAGCGCAGTACCCGGATCTCCCGCTCCCTGCCTTTCGCATCCTGGAGGCGATGCAGAACTACGGGCTCTATCTGGTCGATGGCGGCGCTTACAGCGACTTCAATATCCATACCGCTGCCAGCGGAAACGAACTGGCTCCCTACGGCAGCGTCCAGGCGATCGAAGCGCAGATCGACTCGGTTCTCGCTCAGCAAAAGCTCTACGTCGTGCCGCCCCTTGTAAAGCGCTGAACGCCCTCTGTGAGCCGGTTCTCTTCTGTCACAAATACAGGAGCCGAAACGCTCTACTGCCCTTGAGGAGGACCGGGCAGACAGAAATAAAAGTTAATAGTGAAAATTGGCTGATGCATTGCATAACTTGCACTTCTCGCAACTAATACTCATCACAACAACAGAACTGGCGAGTGACGATGGTAAAGATTCACGTTTACCTACCGGACGATCGACGGCAGGTAGGAAGGCTGCAATTAGTTGACGATAATGATGAGATAATTACGGGACCATTCCCTGTGCTTGGTAAGGCAGATAATCAGGCGGCAGCAGCAAATGGCAATCCGTCACGAGATCCGCTACGGAAAAATGGGGATACACCCCTGGGAACTTACCGAGTATCCGAAGTGCGGCCCACAGATAATGAACATTATCCTAACCACTCCTACGGTCCATACGGTTTTCTGCCCTTGATTGCTGTGAGCGGCCAAGCGTTGCACGCTGCACAAAACGGACGGGCAGGTTTGGGAATTCATGCAGGCGATCCCGGAACTGGTGGAAAATTGAGACCTACTTATGGCTGTCTTCGGCTTTTCAACGATAACCAAAAACAGCTTGTTGCTGCTCTAAAAAATGAAGGTTTGCCATGCGAGTGCATAGTTGAATCCACATCGAAGCCATCTTCAATAACCTTTTTACTTGAGAGTGAAGTTTATAGCGTTGGAGAAGACGATGGAGATGTGCCGAGCGAACCTGCAGAGGCTGTTGCTGCAATTGCAGCTTTAGAAGCATTCAGCTTTATACGTTCTCCATTTAGCATCGACGCGCCGCTCAAAAAGAATAATTCGCGCTTGACTCCGCAACTCTTTGATAGATATCTTGACTCGAGAGAGCGGACACTTCTTTCTGGGCTTGGTGTCTACGCTATTGATGCTCAGAGCAAGTACGGGATCAATGCGACATACATTGTCGCTCATGCCATTGTAGAAACTGGCTGGGGTACGTCCAGAATCTGCATAGAAAAGAACAACTTGTTTGGCTGGGGCGCATTTGACGGCACGCCCTACCAAAGTTCCAAGGGCTTTCCAAGTCGGGAGATATGCGTCGATTTTGTGATGGGCAAAATCAACAGCCTGTACCTGGATCCCGCTGGTCGATACTACAGGGGTGCAGTACTTGGTAATAAGGACCATGGGATGAATGTTTACTATGCGTCCGACCCGAACTGGGGAAGAACAATCGCAGCAGTGGCTGAGAGAATTGAGAGATTTCTCGATTCACAAACTTGAGAAAGCGTTCAGGTAGCAAATTAGGCCAGTTGAATTATCCGTTAGCGAATCGATATGCGAAGTAAGTCCTCCATTGCTCGAGGCAATCTATCGAATCCAGCCCTGGTGGTGCATTTCAAGGTCAATGTTCTTCTCAACTTAACGAGGTCTTCGGTATGTGCAAAGACGGCTCCGTGAATTTTCTCCAATCAGTTGGCTACAATGTAATTCGCTATCCTAGCGAAAAGTTTAAACCACTTCAAGTTCTTGTTCGAGTTCCTAATCGCAATCGGGTTATTGAACTAATTGGGCCAGTAACAGACCTTATCTCTGCTGGCCCTACAGCACCTGAGCCCAAAGAGTTAGATGGTGCTGATGTGAGTGGGAAGCAATCAGATAAATTTGAACTCAGCTTTGGTCTTGGGATACTGAGAGATCTACTCAAGACTTTAGGAGTAGGAGCGATAAATCTGAGCACAGCTTTCTCAAACTCAAAAGAGATTCAATTCGTCTACCAAAATGTCAAGCTAGACTCACTCATGACTACTAGTGCCGCCAGCTACTTAAAAGCCTGCAAACCAGACGTAAGCAGCGAGCTGTTCGATCAAATGGATGAAGAGGGAGAAGCCTATTGCATCATCGAAACGTTAAAGTCCAATAGCTTCTCGGTCAGAGCTTTTCGTGATAATGGGTTCAGCGCAAGCATTGATCTGAGCGTCCTTCAGGAAGCTTTAGCTTTCACTCCTGGCATTAGCATTTCCGGCAACGATGAGCTTGTTACCTTCTATAAAGGTGATAGTAATCTCGTCTTTGGATTCAAAGCTATCCCATTTTGGGTTGCCATTGACTCTGCTGGCTTGCCATACTTCAAGATCGAGTACTCCTCGGCTCCTACCTCAGATGTGCTTGAGGGTATTCAAACTGATCGTGGTAACCAGAGCGAGCAACTGCTACTCGATACCGTAGTATTGAGCGAAGATCTACTGCTTGTAAAGCTAGACAACGGCCTGGATCGACCTACACTGAGAGAAATGGCCCTGCCTCCAGCATCTACCCTTATATCTTCTGCAGCCTCTCCTTTTGGAAGTGCTGAGTCTACTAGGACTTCTGCTGAGGGCGTTTTTGACGATCTACACCAAGATCCGGATGACTCTGAGCAAAAGTCTACTCCTATAGTTGGAGTTGAGGTTGAGGCTGTGCGTCCCTGGCGAGTTGCTAAGTGCCTTGAAGTTCTGCGAGGGCAGATCAACTCAAAATTTCCTAGACGTGACAAAGATAGCGATGGTTGTATCGGTGATGCCAGCCATCAAACACGTAATTCAGATCACAACCCTTGGGTAGTTGATGGGGGTATAGGTGTAGTAACTGCCTGTGATGTCACTCACGATCCCGCCCATGGCTGCAATGCCGGAACAATTGTACAAGCACTTTGGCAAAGTCGTGACCCGCGTATTAAATACATTATCTGGAATAGACGAATTGCTAACTCTTCACCAATTGGTGGGGTTGAAGCATGGACCTGGAGATCCTACACCGGCTCCAATCCTCACACTGAGCACTTTCATCTCTCTGTTAAGTCCGAAAAAGACAGATACGACTCGACGACGTTATGGTCGATTACCTGATGTGACTTTTTTAAGTTTGCCTATGTTGTTATGGAGGAGGAATGATGGAATCGGAAGCACTGGCAAAAGCTCGCATGGTTGTTCATAATCGTTACGGTGCTGATTTAGAGAGCAAGGCAAGTGATGCTTTCTGTATTGTGCATGGTCTGCCAACTGTAGCCACTGAGGCTTTTTTTGAGTCGGCTGTGGCGAGTACAGCAAGTATACCCTTAGAAGCGCCAGCGGCAGTGATCGAATTCGCCCATAGTTCTGAGGTCGTTGCCGAACGCTCACAAGCAACTGATGCTATACGCAACAGCCCTACCTGGGACCAAATCAAAGAAACAATAGCCGAACTTAATCAGTTCGAGGAACTGCCTCTGCGAGCAACACAGTTGCTGCGCGACAGGAGCATTCGTTCGAGCAGGGAGAACTTCTACAGAACGATTGGAGTGATGCGCGGGGCGATCGAGCGTGGAGCACGCGCCTTCATCCAGCCCGGTACATCAAGCCTGAACACATATGCCTCGGCACGTACAAGCGAAGTGTGCTGGTTAAATCGCACCATTCTTACCTGGGCCGACCTGCGAGTTCTGTCGGAACTCGCTTCGGATCGCAGCATTGAACAACTTGACCTACCCCGGCAGCTAACTGCCGAGGTGAGCATACCTGGATTGCCTTCAAAGGCACCTGAATTTCGTCTGTCGTCTGGACGAACCGGTAAAGGAATTATCGTTGCTGTTATTGATTCGGAAGTTGCTCTTCAGCATCCCGCTCTCGTCGGTCGTGTGATTCAAAAACGCAATTATTCGCGCGAACCCTGGGGAAATCCCGATGCTCATGGAACAACTGTTGCAGGAATTATTGCCGCTCAATCAGATCAATACGACGGAATCGCGCCAAATGCAACAATTTACAATTACAAGGTTCTTGCGACCAATCGCTTCTCAAATGGGAACGATTTTTATGGCAATCTTGCCATTCAATCTGCTCTGGAGGACGGAGCCCATATTGCGAATTGTTCTTGGGGTGCTGGACCGATTAGCGACGGCCGATCTCGCGAGGCCAGAGCTTGTAACGCTGCGTGGCAATATGGACTTACCATAGTCAAGAGTGCTGGAAATAATGGTCCTACTGCAGGCAGTTTAACCTCTCCAGCGGATGCGGAAGGAATTATTGTTGTTGGAGCTACTGACGAAACAGGTGTTACTGTTCAGGATTACAGTAGTCGTGGTCCGCTCAAGAATGGTGAGCATCGTCCGCATCTAGTGGCAGTAGGTGGAACCACTCTGCGCGGAGTCGATGGTTGTACTGTAGGTGGAGACTTCGGAGATTGCGGGTATGGAACCAGTTTTGCTGCTCCCTATATAACTGGTCTGATTGCGCTTCTACTAGAAGGCGAACCAGACCTAGAACCCGACCAATTACGCACTAAATTGTTACATTTGTGTAATCCATTAAGAGCACACAGCTTAGATGTTGACGGAGAAGGATTTCCGCTTCTGCCACTTTAGGGTGACAGCCGATCGACATTGATGGCATGTGGCAAATCGAGAAACTCTACTCTGTCAAAGCTGGCCAAATTTTTAATTGTATGTGCTGGGACACGCGCCAGAATTGTGTGATTAAGCCAGGCAGTTGATGTCACTTCTCCTCCCGACCGCCGGATGGTTTCTTCAATAGGGTCAACTATTTTCTGGAAAGCTTCACGCGACTGTGCGATCCGATCGCTTCTCGAGATGCCTTCTACTTTGGGCTCATGCACCTTCAACTCCAAAACCAGGTCGAGCATTGCTGAACTATCAGCTTGCTCCAGCCACGCCTCCAACTCAGCTGCAATCTTTTGCATAACCGACGAACCTCATCTCTATCAGCTGCAATCTATACAAACATAGTAGCCTTTTTACTACGAATGTAACTGTTCAGGTGCTGGTTTCCGGGATCAGTGACGGTTGAGCAAAACCCCCATGATAGGTTGCCTGCAACGCTCGCACGAAAAACTCCATCGCCGAGCGGCCCTGCCGCCGACACGATTGGATCACACTCAACAAGTCCGCCGTCTGGGCATACCCTGCCTGCGACCGGCTTCCTCCCGACACTTTGCGCCGGGTCACAGCCAAGCGTAAGTTCCGCTCCGACAGATTGTTGTCCGGACGCACCGCCGGATTCGACAAAAACTGCCACCACTGCCCAGCGCGCTCCTGCAACGAGCGCAGCAGTTTGCTCCCTGCATAGGCTGCTTTCGGTTGCCAGGTGCGGATCGCCTGCTCCACCCGCACCCGAAACTGCTGCCCCCAACTTTGCCAACTCGCGCTGTCCCCGTCCTGCTGCCACTGCCGGTAGCGCTTGAACGCTTCGTCAATCAGCTCAATGAAGACCGCGCCGATGCCTGCTGGCTCGGCTGGATGGAGGGCGAGTTTTTTGAAATGCCGCCGCAGATGGGCCAGACACTTTTGCTGCGCCTGCACCTGATAGCCGTTGTAGGCACTGAAGTCATCACTGACGAGGGTGCCACAAAAGCGCTCGCCCAACCGACCACGCAGTTCCAAACGCGAGCGCGTCTGCCCGGCATGAAATAGACTCAGCCGCTCGCTGCCAAAGTGCCACAACCACTCTTTACACCCAGCCACCGGCCAGGGCGTCTCATCCACATACACCACCGCCTCAGTGGCCAGATGCTGCCAGGCCGCCTGCACACTGGCAGCGACCGCCAGGGCCGTGCGCTCCTTGACTGCCGCCAGCGTCCCCACCGCAGGCCGCCAGCCGCACAAGCTCTCGACGAATTCGGCTTGTTTGTCCAGACTGAGATGGCCGTAGTGGCCCAACCAACTCAGCACCGCCATGAGCGTGGCATCCAGCTCAAAGTGACCGACCAGACGGCTGGGCCACTTTGGGGTGTGGGTGCTCCGGCAGTGCGTACAGCATCCAGTCGGGCGGCGAAACTCGACGATTTCGAGAGGCCGCTCGGCAAAACAGGCCACCTGCCGCGCTTCGACGCTCAGGGTCTGCCACTGCCTCCCGCCGCACTGGGGACACTCCCCCAGCGAGACCGCTTCCAAACGGTCTGGGGTGCCGAAGCCTTTGCGGGTTTTGCCCTGATGGCCGGGCTGAGCACCCGGTTTTCTTTTCGGAACCTTGGGTTCTCCTTCGGGCTTGGGTTTGGGTGATTCGGGCTTTGTGAGGAGGTCTGCGGAGGGGGGACGGCTTGAGGTGGTGCTGTCGGTGGCCAGACGGGTTTGCAACTGTTCAACGATGCCCCCCAGGCGGGTAATGTACTCCAGCAACAAGTCAATCGCCTGCGGCTGGGGCATCTGCAATAACTCGTCACGGCTGGGCAGGGGTGGTAACGCACTCATACCGAAAGCGTACAGTCTGTTATCGCTCCGTCAAGACCAGCACGTGAATGCTTACCTACGAATAGCCGTGGCAGAACAGAAGTTGCAGCAGCCGTGCCTCGTACTGAACTGCCACGGATTCTGGATCTTAGAAAAGAAAAAGCATTTCTCGCTTTCTCCTCTCAATTGGGTTGAAGGTGCTTGAAAGCCTAACCCACTGTTACCTGGTTGGTCTCGACGGCGGTTGCGCCGTTGACGCCTCTGGCTACCGCCACCAGCTTGGTGAGGATGGCCTGGTTGGGCACTTTGCCCTTCAAGACGACCGTGCTGCCGGTCTGGGCAACGTAGATCGTGTCGATATCATCTACCTCTGGATCGTTGTCGAAGGCAAGCGCAACGCGCTTGGCAAGTCCACTCTGGTCGTACTCACCGTGCAGGCCGACCCGCTCGGGCGCGACCGTCTCACCGGAGGGGGTGGTGGGAGCCTGAGCCGGGGCAGCGGCGGCCTGGGGCGGTTTTTCAAGACCAAATAGACGCTGTAGCCATCCCATATCGTCTGAGTCCATGCGAAACGACTTTTCCCCAGCATATTAACCGTGCGGGACCGAAAAACGTCCCCAAAGACAGATGTTGTAATCTCACGATCCCACTCTTCAATAAACTTTTATCAGGTGGGATGTATACAGCGCGACATCACGGGCGCAATCCTCTCTGGGGGCACCGGTGAGCAGGACAGTCTCCGATTCCGCCATACTTGGTATGGAAAAAGGACAAGGAAGAAGCGGTGGTCGATTCTCAACTGACAGCCGGTGAGGGCGAGGGTATCGTCGCCCAGTTGCATCTGCTCGTCCGGGCCCGTGCAGCACTCATCTACATCGTCTCGCCCGAAGAAGGACCGGTGGAGGCGGCCCTCGAACAGGTGGCGGCCCTCGATCGGCCATCGCGCCGCATCCGCCGCTGGGATGTGGTGGCAGGCTGGGAGGACACAGGCCAGGCAAAGGGAGCAGCGATTCAGGCGCTCGAGCAGGTGCGCGCCGCCGCCGATGAGCCGGTGCTCTTTTTAATCAGAGACCTGCACCCGGCGCTCAGCAATCCCCTGGCCGCTCAAAATTATCCGGTGGTGCGCGCCCTCAAAAAACTGGCGATCGATCTTAAAGACAAGCGCAAGACGGTGATCTTGCTCAGCCATACGGTGGCGGTGCCCGCCGAGCTGCGCGAGGAGATGGTCGTCGTCGATTTTCCGCTGCCCACTGCCGCTGAAATTCGCCGCCTTTTGCGCACGAGCGTGCCCGCCGAGCAGTACCAGATTCAAGATCTGGCCGAGGAGCAACTGGTGCGTGCCTGCCAGGGTCTTTCGCGCACCCGCATCCGCCGGGTACTGGCCCGTGCCCTCGCCGCCAACGAGCGCGTGAGCGAGGGTGACATCGACCTGGTGCTCGAAGAAAAAAAACAGTACGTCCGGCAGACGGAGGTGCTCGAATTTTATCCGGCCCGCGACTCACTCAAAAGCGTCGGCGGCCTCGAAAACCTCAAAAGCTGGGTGCGCGAGCGGCGGGGCAGCTTCAGCGAAGGGGCGCGGCGCTACGGCCTGCCCAACCCAAAAGGCGTGCTCCTGGTGGGCATCCAGGGCACCGGCAAATCCCTTTCGGCCCGCACGATCGCCTGCGAGTGGCGGATGCCACTGCTCAGGCTCGACGCCGGTCGCCTCTTCGGCGGGCTGGTCGGGGAATCGGAAAGCCGGGTGCGCCAGATGATTCAGATTGCCGAGGCGATGAGCCCCTGCGTGCTCTGGATCGACGAAGTGGACAAAGCTTTTGGCGGCGTCGATGCCAGTGCTTCGGGCGATTCGGGCACCAGCAAGCGCGTCTTCGGCTCGCTCATCACCTGGATGCAGGAGAAGACCACCCCGGTCTTTATCGTCGCCACCGCCAACAACGTCGAAGTTCTGCCTGCGGAATTTTTGCGCAAGGGCCGCTTCGATGAGATTTTCTTTCTCAACCTGCCCAACTTGAGCGAGCGCCAGGCGATCTTTCAAGTCCACCTCCAGCGCCTCCGGCCCCAGCGGCTGCGCGAGTTCGATCTCAAAGCCCTCGCCGCCCACACCCAGAACTTCAGCGGCGCTGAGATCGAGCAGGTGATCGTCGATGCGATGCACCTCGCTTTTAATAGCCGCCCTGGCCGCGAATTCTCGATGGAAGATATATTCCATAGTGTCGAGCAAACGGTGCCGCTCGCCTCGATCGCCCGCCAGCAGATCGCCCGGCTCAAGCGCTGGGCTGCCCAGTCGGGAGCCCGCACCGCCTCGATCGACACCGAACTCAGCCAAGAGATCCAGGCGATCGCCGCCCGCCACGGCCTCGACTCCGTCGAGATCGATGATCCTTAAAAAGCGTAACGATGAGGCGCTCCATGTCCCACTTCACCACCGTCCGTCTGCAACTAAAAAACCGGGCCGTCCTGCGGACCACCCTCGAACAGCTCGGCCACACCGTAAGCGAGAACGCCCCGGTGCGCGGCTACCGGGGCAACAGCACCCGCGCCGACCTGGTCGTCCACCGCCAGAACGGCTACGACATCGGCTTTTATCAAAAGGGCGAGGCTCTTGAGATGGTTGCCGACTTCTGGGGTGTGGGGCTCACAGCCGAACAGTTCCTCGCCCCCGTCCAGCAGCGCTATGCCCACAATCTGCTGTTGGCCACCGCCGCCGAGCAGGGCTTTAGCGTCGAGAGCGAAGAAGTGAGCGGTACCGGTGAGTTGCGGGTCGTGCTCGGGAGGTGGGCGTGATGGCCGAGTACCAGCGCATCGAATTTGTCATCGGCAAAGATGGCCGGATCACCGAGCAGGTGAGCGGCGCTGTCGGCTCCCACTGCACCGAGATCACCGCCGCCCTCGAAAATGCCCTGGGCCGGGTAGAAAAGCAGGAGCTGACCAGCGAGTACGACGGAGCCGCCCAGGTGAGCGAATCGTTGCCGCACCGCCTCGACCAGGGGAATGCCTAGCCACGACGCACTCTTGCGCAGCTACATGCAGTCTGTCGGTATCGAGAGCTGGCGGCAGCTGGCCCGGCGGTGCGGCGTATCCGCTCGGGCCGTGCAGCTGGTGCGCCGGGGAGAAGCAGACCAGTTGCGGACGAGGGCGGCCCAGCAACTGGCAGCCGGTCTGGCGGTGGATCTGCCCACGTTTTTAGGTGATTTTGGCAGGCTGGATCTGCCCCGGTCCCCCCGCGACCGCGACGCTCTCTGGGCGGAGTGCCGGCGGCTCCAACAGCAGCTCGACGAACAAAAAGCGCTACTTACCGCCCAGTTTCGCACCCAGACCGCCGGGCAGCTCCTTGCCCTGCTGGTGCAGGCTCCCACCCTGCGCGAGGCCGCCCTCAAAAATCCCGCCCTGAAGGCGGCAAGTTTTGTGCATCTGCTCGCTCCCCTCGAAAGCCTGATGGCCGACTGGGGCTACCGGACCATCGGGGCGGTCTGGCAGCCCGTATCCTTCGACCCCGACCTCCACCAGCCCGACAGCGAGAAGATCGTGCCGGGTGAGGCGGTCTACGTTCGCTTCGTGGGCTACCGGAGCGACGACGGTGCTGTGCTCTGCAAGGCAAAAGTGAGCCGCACGCTGCCGGGAGGGAGTCCATGAGCACCGTCGCCATCGACTTCGGCACCTCCAACACCGTCGTCTGCATCGAAAATCAGGTCAAAAAAACCGCCGAGACCCTCGTCTTTCCCTTCAGCTTGAGCTACCAGGGCGGCCCGGCGCTGGTGCCCTCGCTCATCTACGTCGAAGCCGGAGGTTCGGTTTGCATCGGCAGGGACGCCGCCCAAAAAAGCAACCGCACCCGTTTATTTCAGGGCTTCAAGCGCGAGCTGTCCCAAGAATTTACCCCTTCGCCGCGCTGGATCGACAATGTCGAGTACGGCCCGGAGACGGTGGCAGAACTCTTTCTGCGCGAACTCATCGCCGCTATCGGGCAACAGCAGATCGTCCCCAGCCAGCTCATCGCCAGTGCGCCGGTGGGCGCTTACGAGCGTTACTTGCGCTGGCTTCGCGAAGTGTGCGTCCGCTTCAAGCTGCCGGAGCCGGTGGTGGTCGATGAACCGACGGCGGCGGCTCTGGGCTACGCGATCGATGAACCGGGAGCCCTGGTGCTCGTCATCGATCTGGGGGGCGGCACGCTGGATCTGGCGCTGGTGCGGACGAGCAAGTTGCGCCCAGGGGAGCGCGCCTACCGGGCGGAGGTGCTGGCCAAGTCCGACCGGCCCTGGGGCTGCGGCGGGGTCGATATCGACCAGTGGATCGCTGAAGATTACCTGACCCGCCGGGGATTCAGCCGCGCCCAGGTAGAAACGTCAGCCTGGCAGAATCTGCTCCTGGTGGCCGAAGCGGTCAAAATTCGCCTTTCGACCCACCGCGAGGCCCGCGAGAGCTGGCTCGACGAGGAGAGCTTCGAGACCTTCGAGGTCCACCTCGACCGCGAGCGCTTCGAGGCGATTCTCGAACACAACCTGTTGTTGGAGCGGCTGCGCGAGGCGATCGACGAAGTGCTCGATCAAGCCTACGGCAAGGGCATCGCCAAAAAAGCGATCCAGCACGTGCTGCTGGTAGGCGGCACGAGCTTGATCCCGGCTGTCCAGAAACTCGTCACAGGCTACTTTGGCCGCGAGCGGGTGCATTTTGGCAGGCCCTTCGAGGCCGTCGCCCACGGCGCGCTCAGTCTGGCCCACTACAGCAGCCTCGACGACCTCCTGCGCCACACCTACGCGCTGCGCCACTGGAACCCCTATGCCCGCCACTACGAGTACCTGCCCATCTTTGCCAGCGGCACCTCCTACCCGGCCACTGCCGAGCCGGTCCTCCTGCAGGCCAACGCCAGCGGCCAGCAGGAGGTGAGCCTGGTGGTGGGAGAACTGAGCAGCGAGGCGACCACCGAAGTCTACGAGGATGCCGCCGGGATGCTGCGCACCCGCGCCGGGAGTGCTGACAGCAGTTTTCGGCCCCTGGGCAAACGCAATCAGGTGAACTTCGTTCTCGATCCGCCCGGCACCGCCGGGGTGGACCGCCTCGAAGTACTCTTCACCGTCGATCAGGCCCGCACCCTGCGCGCCACCGTCCGCGACCTTTCGACCGACGCCCTCTTAGTCGATGCCCAGCCGGTGGGCCGATTGAGCTGATGGGCGCAAAGTTTATCCATTGTCGGGGCGGGTGAGAGGCGATTTTGCTGGTTCTGAAACTTCCTCAAGCTTCAGCTCTCTGCTCAAAAAATAGTTCAAGAACGTGCGAATCACCGCGATGAGGGCGAGCTTGCCCAGTTCTTCAAACGTCGGCGCAACGGTAGTAGCCAGAATGTCCGCCCCCAGTTGAAATTCGAGTGCCAGCGCCAGCCAGGTACCAAAGCGCAGCCGGATCTGGTTGAACGGAAAATCCTGTCCCTGCGGGCGGCGGCTGAGTTCGAGGCCGAGCACGAGGGTGCGAAAAAGACCAAACACGATACAGGCGACCGAAGCCGTCTCCAGGCAGAAGCGGGCCACCGCCACCGTTGCTTTGAGAGCGGATTCAAACAGGGCAAAATTCTCCATCGCTCCCCAGATACCGGTCTAGAAGCTCCTGTCGTGTACCAGATTGCCACATCCGCCCCAACCAGGGCGCATTCGGGGCAGTCTGAAGCAGGCAGTCGTTCCAACGGATATCCACCTGGATAGAACAAAATGTCCGGCTGACAGTGTTGAAGGTGCCTGTACTCATCGAAACTGACGACAAGAGAACGTTTTTGGCCCTGAACCCCTTCGTTGGTCCCTGCCAACCGCCGACAGTGTCCGACGTCGGCAGTCTCCCAAAACAGCCAAGTCACTTGTGCCAGCCCTGGAAAGTCCTTTTCCAGGGCTTTTTCTGGCGCTGGTCTAAGCGTTGTAAGCAAAGACAAAGAAGTGTTGCAGAAATGAGCTGAGCGTACAGTCTATGCAGATTAGAGAGCGTAAAGCGCGCACGTACCCTATTCGGGGGATTTATAGGAAAGCCGTGCATATCTCTATCCAAAGACGGATGTGGGACTGAAATAGAGATTTGTACTCTGAGTTGACCAAGTGGCTATTGGTCAAAGGTATGGCATCGATGACAGAAAATACCCATGAGCGGATCATGAGTGCCCTGCGCACGATGGAGCAGGAAGGTCGTCTGCCGATGAATGCCGGTGTGCTCGTCGATGAATTGATGAAATCGACGAATCTGGCCCGCAGCACTGTTTACCGCTACCAGCGGCAATGGCGCAAGTATGCCCGCGCACCGCGCACGACGCTCGACGAAGACCTGGCGACGGCAAATGCCCAGCAGCGCTTTTTGATCAGCATCCGAATGCCTGCAGATCTGCTGCGCTGGCTCAAGTCCAGGGGCGAATCTCAAAATATTGGTTACCAGTCTCTGATCGTCGCTCTGCTGTACTGGACAAAGGACAACCCGCTCCTTAGCAGCCAGGTGGCCGGTTTTGACAGCGAAGACGAGGAGTACGACGAGGACGAGCTAGGCTGAAGCGTCCGGTTACTTTGTAAACGGATCGTGCTCGACCAGTATCTTCTGCAACTTGGCGTCGTCGATGCGCGAGGCTAGTTTTTTACCTTCGTGCAGGTCACGCAGGGTTTTGGTCAGGCTGATAGCGGAGGCGAGACTAAACGAAAGTCCCATCGCCAGGAAGCCCTTGATCCACTGATCGACGGGCAGATAAAAAATTCCTCCCGCCGTCAGCACCAGCGAAAGGAGCATATTGGCCCATGCCTGGGCGAGCCAGGCGGGGCTGTGGATGTTCGCGCCAGCCTGGTACATTTCTTCTGAACGCATCACAGCGAATCTCCTCCAAGGTTGCTCGACTACCGGTATAGCTGTCCTGTAACAGCTCCTGGGCGCAAGTTGTGCCGGTTGCTGAACTGGCCGGAGATTAGGATGGGTGGAAGCGTGCAGGAGGTTTGCTGTGTTTATCCAGCCGGGCAGCCGTCTACCCCTGTTCAAGATCGCCGGTACAGACGGGCAGGTAATCAGCAGCGCCGATTTTCGCCAGCGCTACAATCTCCTGCTGATCTTTCTCGACCAGCCCCGGCAACTGGACTACCTCGATGGATTCGTCGCTGCCGCCGAGCAGCTGCGCCTGGCCAACACCCGCGCCATCGCCTTTTTGTCCCAGTCGGGCTTTGAGAAGCCATTGCCCTTTGCAACGGTCCTCGATCCAGAGCGCCGCATCTACGAGCAATTGGGCATTCCAGAAAAAGCGCTGGTGTTGAGCGACCGCTTCGCCACCGTGCGCAAGATCTTTTGGGCTCCGGAGCCGATTGCCCTGCCGGAGGTGCCGGAGGTGCTCAGTTGGGTCGAATTTATCGACCTCGAGTGCCACGAGTGCAACACGCCACTTTTTTGAACGACGCTAACCGGGAAGATCCAGGTACTGCAGCGCTTCGAGAAAAGACAGCTCCTTATGGCGGCGCAGCCCGTCCGGACGGTCCGGATTGAGGCCCGTAAAGGTCAATCCCGTGCGCTGGTAATCGATAAAACTCGCGTAGCGGGTTAGTGCCTCCAGGCAGGTCTGGGCCAGGCTAAGGATTTCCGGATTGAACTGGCGCTCTGCAACCCGCACGTAGGTAGACAGGCGCTCAATGGCATAGGAAAAGCCGGTGTTAAAAAGCGGCAATCCGCGCTGGGCAATTTGAGCAAACAGTTCGATGGCTTTGTGGTGCTCGCCCAGGCGAGCGAGCTGTTCTGCCCGGATCGCCGGACCATCCGGTAGCCAGGTAAACCAGTTCATCAGATTTTCTGGCCAGTCGTGCAACCGGTCGAGTTCGCCGAAGCGCAGCAGGGCGTAAGCGCCGACGGTGGCGGCGATCGGATCGTTCAATTTGCCGTACAGCAGTTCTTCGGCGTGGTTTGCGATCGTCTGGGCTTCCTGCAGATAGCCGCGACTACGAAACTGCAACAGTTGCCGGGCCGCCTCGTGCTGGACGATCAAGCCGATCTGCCAGCCCGGTGCGTCGGTGCGATAGACGAGTGGATCGGCACCAGGCCCGATGGCCTGCAGGTACACGAGGTTCTGGGGCTGCTGGCCCTGCTGCAAAAGTTGAACCAGGGCAACATCGTCCTGGGGGGACAGTTGCAGCTTCAGGCGGTAGGCTTGGGCCGCCTCCGGGATCGACACCGACTCAGCACTCAGCTGCCAGGGCGACTGAACGAGCCGGTAGCCGTCCATAAGACTGCCGCCATAAAGGCGCAGCGCGACATCGCTCGTCCTGATCGCTGCTTTTGGCGCACCTTTGAAACTGGGGGTGCGCTTTTTGAACTTATCGAAGTAGCTGTTCCAATCGAGGGCAAAGGTGCTGCCCGCCAGCTGCGGCGCATCGGGTGTCCAGACGACGGCCTCGCCCGTCAGGGTAACGGTCTCGTTCTCCGGCCCGTCCTCATCGACGCTGAAGGGGGCGCTGTAGGCCGTCCCATCCGGCAGGGCCGCCGAGACAAAATACGCTCCCGGCGACAGGGACACGGCCCGGTCGAGCGTCGTCCGAGCAACCAGATTGAGATCGGCGCTCCTGATTTCGATGGGCAGGGCGGCGGTGTTCAGTTCGCCGGAGGGTGCTTCCCCCAGTACAAAGCGGACCCACTTCACGGCGCACCTCCTGCAACCTTTACCTGCCAGCGCGCAAGCGGTGGGCGGGCCAGCTGAATGCGGGTGTAATTTTTTAGCCCCGGCTGGGGAGGATCGACTTTGCCGCGCAGGATGTACGAGCCACCCGGCAACTGGCTCCGGTAAGGATGGGGATCGACTGGGGCAACGAGATTCCAGATCTCGGCGTCTTCTTCGCTGCACACCTGGACATGTACACTGGCTAGCGCTCCCGGCGGCAACACCTCCAGTTGAATTTCGACCGTCGGCGGAGCCGTTAGATAACAGATCACCGCGTCCTTGACCAGGCCGTTGGTAATGCACTCCTGATCGGTCTTGTAGAGCGCATTCAGGCGGCTGATCTCGTCGCTCAGGCTTTTGGCGAGCGAGTTGACCGTCACCCGCCAGCGGGGTACGTCCTCTTCCTGCTCGGGTGGGGTGCCCGCCAGATTCTTGAGGCACTGGATGAGCGCTTTGCTGAAGATGCTTTGATCGCCTTTGATCGCATAGGCTTTGCTGTCGGCGACGGCAGCGTAGAAGATAGGGGCGCAGCGATCGTCCCGGCCTCCCAGCTCGATATCCCAGGGAGCGGTCGTATTGAGCTTTTCAAAGTTCTTGAACTTGGCCGGTAGATTGCGGCAGGCATCGATGAAGTAAAACTGCTTCTGGGCGATTTCAGGACAATTTGCAGAAAAGGCCATGCCGTCGAAGATTTCGCGGCTGCGCACGGCGTTGGTGAGCGCCGAACCAAGACCGTCGCCAAAATTTTCCAATAACAAGATCGAATCCTGGCGGCTCGCCTGCACGCCATGACCGGCGAAGTAAAAAAGGGCAATGCCATCCTTATGCGTACTGGCGTCGGTGCGCCATTCGGCGAGGGCCGTCAGAAAGCTCTTGAGCGTGCCGTCGCCCGCTCGATCGAGAATTGCCGCAAGTTCCGGCTCCGCCTCGATTTCTTGTTCAGAAGGCGAAAGGAGCAGACGACAGGTAGCAAGCGGCACCGGCAGGGTGCTCTGGTTGTCGATGAGCCAGCGATAAAAGCGAAAGGCGCTCAGGGCCGTCGAAGAAAGCTGCTTCATCCCGAAACTCTCTGGGGCGGGTGTACCACCTCCTTCGGGCAGGTGGGGATAGTGGCTGATACCGACGATCAGGGCGTGAAAACCCGGTTCGCCCTTCAGGATTTTTCTGTTATCGACCAGCAGCATCAGCCGCCTCCCTGTCCTGCAAAAATCTTGACCAGCCGCTCGCCCAGCCGATCGTAGAAGCTAGGGCGGACGAAGTAGGCTCCGTGCGCCTGAAAAAAACTCACCCCGGACGAATAGCTCAGATCCTCGACCCCGGCGACGATGTCCTTTGTCGCGAAACTGAGGGCGTCGGTCGGATCGAAGACATTCAGCCAGACTTTCTTGACGTTTTCAGGCTTTTTCAACGTCAATTCCGGCTGGTCTTCCTGCAACTTAAACAGTTTTTGGACAGCGAACATACCGAGCTGCGAGCCGACCGTAACCACTGCGTCCACCTCGATCTCCGGACGGTAGTAACTGAGCAGATCGTAGGTGATGATGCCTCCCAAACTGTGGGCGACGACGATGAGCGGGTCGTTCGCTGTGCGCAGGGCAAGGGCTTTATCCAGTTGCTGGCTGATTGCCTGAATAATCTTGCCAGGCTGTGCCTTGCTGCCCCGGTCATCGAGGTAGACGAACACATCGCCAAAAAAGAGCGTGACCATCCTCTGCAGGCTCGTGCGCGCCAGGTCCAGAAGCTTCTGGCTGGCCAGGTTGAGCGCCGCTTCCTGTATTCGGGAGAGTGCTTCGTCAAATTCGTTTGGAACATCGGCGGTTCCCAGCGCCTCGACCTCACCCGCCGCCGGGGAATCCGTTTCCAGAAACCGGGTGCGATCGAAAAGTTCGCGGAGGAACGCCTCGTCATCTTTTACAACCGCGAGCCAGTCAGGTTTCGGATTCTTACGAGCGTACTCAGAAAGAGTAAACGCCTGGGAAGCGAGCCCGGCAAGTTTCTGCGCCGGGACTTCGACCGTCGCAATGCTCCAGAGCAGATCGATTGCCTGCTCCAGCGAGCCATTTCTGGCCGTTTCCACGAGTAACTTTTGAGTACCACTGCCCTGCACAATCAGCGGATTTTGAGCCAGGATCTCACCTACCACATCTTCGCCCCCCAGCCCTTCCACTCCGACCTGCGGCAGGTACGAGAGGTTGGCGACCGCACCGGCACTGCCCCAAAAAGGATTGAAAATTTGCCGGGAAGCGGGCAGGGAGCCAGCCCGCTCAAGAACGTACTTCAAAAAAAGCGCGTCGCGAATCTCTTGATTGCGCCGGTACGCCCTGCGCTGCTCATCGTCGTCCTGCCGGTTGGCGACCCCATGCACAAATACCAGGGGCATACGGATTCTCCTGTCTATGCCTGTCTTCAATTAATAGCTCTGACTGCCCCCGCCCATGCAACGCTGACATCTCCATAAAGGTGTGAGAGAACACACGACTGGGGGGGAAGTGCAACGTATTCTTTGAGGATGCTTCTAAGTGTGGTGCGGTATGCAGTGGATCTGTCGTTTTCTCGCTCAGCTTCTCAAAAAGCCACTTCTCAACCGCTCTGGTCGTTCGTGGCTGGTAGGTCTGGGATTGGCTGCAAGTATCACCGTGCAGGTCACTCCCGCCCAAGCCCAGGTGAGCTTTCTCAGTGCGAAGAGTCTTCCTGTTGGGGTGATTGGAGAGGCAGCCGGAGATCTAGACGGGGACGGTGATCTCGATTTGGTAATTACCCAACTTACTGGCTATTACGACGGCAGAGTCTTAGTGCTCAAGAACAGTGGTAACGGTAGCTTTGATCCATCGCAGAGCGTTGTCGTCCCTATCGGACACAACGTATTACCTGGAGAGCTTACCCTGGGTGACTTTGATGGCGATGGCGACCTCGATATCGCCACCGCGAACTTCTACACGTCCGGCGTCTCGGTCATAAAAAACAACGGAGACGGTACCTTTGCTCTCGCCCAGACGCTTGAATTCGGTGCCGACTCCGTCGTCGCTGGTGATCTCGACGGTGATGGCGATCTAGATCTGATCACCGGGCTCTCCGCTTCCCAGAGCTACGTCTCCCTGCTCAAAAACAACGGCAACGGCACCTTTGCTCCACCAGTTAAACTGCTGATCGTCCCCTCCGCTCCTTACAGCCCTCTCTCCGTCGCACTCGGAGATCTCGATGGCGACGGCGATCTCGACATCGCCTTTGCTCCCGGTGCAGACCAAGGGTCGCTCTCGGTGCTCAAGAACAATGGCAACGCAACATTTGCTCCACCCAATCAGGTCACAACTGGAGCGTACCTGGAATCGATTGTGCTCGCAGACCTCGATGGCGACAGCGATCTCGATCTGGCAATCACTGGAGGCAACGAGCGCAGGGTGGTGCAGGTATTCAAGAACAATGGCCTGGGCAGTTTTGGTGCAGTTGCTCTCTTCAGCACTGCTGGCAAAGTGCCGAACACCCTTACTGCCGGTGACCTCGACGGTGATGGTGACCTCGATCTGGTGAGCACGGACCGTACAGATGGCACCGTCTCGGTGCTCACCAATGGCGGAAACGCGACTTTTACTACATCCCGTTCCTATGCCGGGGCCGGCAATTATTTGGCTAGGGCGGTACTCGGCGACTTCGACGGTGACAGGGCTCTCGATGTGTCGGTAGGTGCAAGTTGCAGCTCGTCGATATTGTTTAACCGGGGAGGTACCCTACTCGCCGCTCGCAACTTTGCCACGGGTGGTGAGGCATCGGCAGTTGCCCTCGGAGATCTCGACAGCGACGGTGACCTGGATGTGATCGCGGTGGATAGCACTGGCCTGGATACAGGCATCTCGGTGCTCAAAAACAAGGGCAACGGTGGCCTTGGTGCTCCCCGCCGCTACCCGAGCCCGAGCCCCTCGGGGCTTGTCTCGGGGTTTGCCAGTGGTGATTTTGACGGCGATGGAGATCTGGATCTGGCCGTAGCGGAGTATTTCAGTGGCATTATTCAGGTGCTCTCCAACAACGGCAAAGGTACTTTTGTGGCAACTGCCAACTTCAATGCGGGCAGTGCAATCTCCAGTCTGAGCGTCGGGGATCTCGACAGCGACGGTGACCTGGACTTGCTGGCTGCCAGTCGAAATGACTATATCTCGGTATTCCGGAACGGCGGCGGCACTTTTGGTGCCCCAAGGCGTTTTTCTTTCTATATCGACAACGGCAACGATCTTGCTAACGCCCAAGTTGTCCTGGGTGACATCGACGGTGACGGCGACCTGGATCTAGTTGCGCCTCAGTTCAATTCTAATAGGCTCGGTATACTCAAGAACAACGGCGATGGTACCTTTGCCACCAACACTACCTACCTGTCTGTTGATGGAAGACCTCTAGGTGTTGTTGGTGCCGACTTTGACGGCGATGGTGACCTGGATTTAGCTGTCACCGTCACCGTCAGCAATGGCTCTATAGTCTCCGTTCTGTTAAACAGAGGTGATGGAACTTTTGATGCCCCTGCTATCTTCCACACTATTGACGGAAACAGCAGCATTTCTGCTGGTGACCTGGACGGTGACGGTGACGTTGATCTCGTTACATCGGGTAGACTTGCTAACGTTTCGGTTCTACTCAATCGGGGTGGAGGCCGCTTCGCGCTTGAGGCCAGCCTTACACCAGCCGCTGACGGTGTAGCAATCGGAGATCTAGACGGCGATGGCGATCTGGATCTAACCGTGGCGAGGGGCGGAAACAACACGTCGGTGGCGGTGCTTGAGAACATAACCCGACGACGCACTCTGAGTGCGGCTGCCCATAAATAGATCACTCTGCGCCCTGGAGCCAATCAGCCGACCAAATCTTCTATCGCCTCAGCCTGGGTGGGCAGATCGGCGGTGAGGACTTCTGCACCAGTTGAGGTGACGAGCACATCGTCCTCGATGCGGATGCCGCGCACGTCGGCAAATTGCTCAAGCCGTTCCCAGTCAATCATCTGCCGGTAGCGCTCGCGGTTGGTCGGATCGTCCAGGATCGCCGGTACCTGATAAAAGCCAGGCTCGATCGTCGTTGCCATGCCGGTCGTGAGGGTGCGATCGAGGCGCAGGTAGCCCAGGCCGAAGCGATGGGAGCGGCTGCGGCCCGGAGCGTAACCCGCCAGATCTCCCAGATCTTCCATGTCGTGAACGTCGAGGCCGATGAGGTGGCCGACGCCGTGGGGGAAAAATAAAGCGTGGGCGTCCGCTTCGACCAGATCTTCGGCTTGACCGCGCAGGATGCCCAGATCTACGAGGCCCGCCGCGATCGTCCGGCAGGCGGCAAGATGAACGTCCCGGTACTCGACTCCTGGCTTTATCAGGGCGATGGCGTCGTCGTGGGCGGCGAGTACCACGTCGTAGAGGGCGCGCTGGCTCGCGCTGAAGCGGCCCGAGACCGGCCAGGTGCGGGTGATGTCCGAGGCCCAGCCCAGCTCCGATTCGGCTCCCGCATCGACGAGCAATAGATCGCCGGGCTGGAGGGGGTTGTAGTAGTGCTCGTTGTGGAGCACTTCGCCGTGGACGGTGACGATGCTGTTGTAGGCGGTGCCCATCTGGTGAGCGATGAACGCACTTTCGATCGCCGCTCGGACTTCTGCTTCGCTGCGGGCGCGGCGGGTGGCCTGCATTCCGGCTTTGTGGGCAGCGACGCTCACGGCGGCAGTCCGGCGCAACTCTTCGATCGCCCCCTCGTCGTGGGTGAGCCGGAGGGCGATCACCGCCTCTGCCAGAGCCAGATCTCTGCCGGTCTGAATCGAGACGGGCCGCTCCAGAAGCCGGGCCTGGGCGATGCTGGTTGCCGCATCCTGGACCGGCAGCGTCGCCGCTCCGGCGGCGTGGGCCTCCAGATCGGCCAGGGCGTAGGCGCTATCGGCCCCGATCCACTGGGCGATTTCGCTGCGGCTCGGGGTGGGGCCGTGCCACAGGGCATGGGTAGATCCCGGCTCGTCGATAAATAGTTCCAGATTGCCCCCCTCCAGTCGGATCGCAGCGTTTTCGAGGGGCGCACCGGCAAAGTACAAAAAGTGGCTGTTGGCGCGGAACGGATAAAGATTGTCGGGATAGTTGCGCCCGATGCTCCGCCCCGACCAGAAGATCGCAGGACCATCTACCAGGGCAGCCAGCCGCTGCCGCCGCGTGGTAAGCACACCCGCCATCGAAGGCCGCAACTGCCAGGCCACCATCTCAGGTTCTCCGTATTGCCAGTCCTCCTATTTTACTGCCGGTGCTTTGTTCTTCTACTGGACTGTAAAGGCGGCGGGGGTGACGATCGTGCCGCCGGGGGCGGTGATTGTGATCGGGCCTGTTGCGGCTCCGGTGGGCACCACGGCCTTGATCACCGTTCCAGCGGCGGTGGCTTTAAATTTGGCACTCTTGCCACCGGCAAACTGCACCTGGCTCGTTCCCCGCAGGCCGCTGCCTTCAATCGTCACGACCGATCCGACGGAACCAGCAGGAGTGAAGCTGCTGATGCCGGGAGCCAGGAGCAGTTCCCGCGCATTGATCTTGAAGGAGTAAATAAAGGTGGGAATGAGCGACTGACCACTGGGACAGGGCGCATCGATCGGCACCTCGCTGCTGGTGGTGTAGGCAGGCGCATCGACGCAGACATCGAACTGAACGTCGTTGTCGTCCTGGGTAACGCTGAAGTCGTTGTCGGTAATTGCGATCACGACGAGGGAACCGTCCGCCAGAGCCGGACCCACCGCCAGACCCTCGATCTTCTCCGGCACGACCTGACCGGCAGCCTGCAGCAACCCCAGCAGGTCGAACACGGTTGGGGTCTTGATGACCGGGATGATGCCGCCGGTCGGATTATCGGGAAGTGCGTCGATGCCCACCAGGCTGGTAGTGCTCACGTCGGTGGCAAAGCGAGTGTCAATCTTGTAGACGCGCTTGGTACTCACCGGGGTGCTGCCGGTCGGATCGTCCACGCCGATGCCCCGGTTGTCGCGTTCAAGCACCAGTAGCTGGCCATTGGGCAGCGGTGTGATCGCGCTGATGCCGATGCTGCGCCCCTGCTGGTTGGTCTTGAAGGGATCGGAGGGCACGCGGGCATTGATCGTGGCGAGGGATTCGAGCGGATAGACGTACTGGGCGAGGTTGGTGCCGCTCGTCAGATCGAATTTGCTCAGGCGAATGTTGCGGCTGTTGCGCCCGTCGCTGCTCGATCCTTCGTTGACCAGCGGATCTTGCAACAGGGCGTAGGCGGTGTTGCCTGCGATCGTGAAGCCTTCAAAGCCCCGGTTGTCCTGGCGGCCAAAGGTGAGGGCCGGATCGTCGGAGCGGCCATTGACATAGTTGAGGCTGCCGTCGGCGATCTTCGGCAGCAAATTGGGGGCGAGGTTGACGCCGCTTACGGCGCTGGGCACGTCGAAGGCACCGATAAAAGCACCGCCCGCATCGAAGCGGTAGATCGAAGGGCCGTACTCGTCGGAGACGATGAAGCTGCCGTCGGTAAGCACCGCCAGACCCTCCGAATCGAGGCTGCGGCCCAGGATCGCCGGATTGCCGTTGAGCGGGTCGAGGCTGGGGTTCAGGCCGTTGAAGGCGGTGCCGCTCGCGAAAGTGAGGCCGCCCACGGTCGTGTTGGGCGACTGGATGGTGAGTGGGATGGTCTTTACCAGTTGAAAGTTGCTGATTGCGCCGGTTTTAAGGTCGATGTCGAGGGTAAATTTCTGAATCCGGTTCTCGTAGCTGATCACTCCGCCACCGGGACCGCGATCGGGTTCTCCGTAGAAGACGAAGCGCCGCACGCCGGGGGTGCCGGTGGGCTGGTTGTTGGCCGGATCGCTTTTGGCGTAGACCAGGTCAGACCCGAAGCCGCCCAGACGGTTGATGTTGGCCGAATTGGTGCCCGGAGGAACGGGGGTGAGGTCGGTGGCGTTGCCAGGAACGGTCAGAACGTTGACCAGGGCGGGCTCAGCCCAGGCAGGAGCGCTGATCGCACTCAAAAGCAGGCAGGAGCCGACGACCAATCGCAGTGGCAGTGGCAGTGATTTCACAGCACAACTCAAAGACAGAACAGTAGCAGGATCGGCCACCAAGGTTAAGAGACGACTAAGCCCCCGCTTCAAAAAAGCAGGGGCCGGTTAGAGAGAGGACAGATTGCGGGTCTAGCGGCCAGTAAAACCGGGCACCAGTTGCAGGGCGTCCCGGACGGTGATCGCCCCCACCGAACGAAAATCTTCTTTGCGCAGCACGTAGGTGTTGACGGTCGTATCGCGGGCGCGGGCCGGACGGCGGGTGGCGGTGACGCTTACCTCATCGAGGATGCGGCCAGGCGGCAGGAAGGGCGAACTGGCCTCGGTGGCAGCCGGGGGCGTGGTCACTACAGCCGGGGTGCTCGCTGAGTCTTGCGCCAAAGCCGGGATCGCTGCCAGCCACAGGCTGAACGGGACGACAAATAGATGCCAGGAGGGCTTCAGCATAAAAAACTTTTCCTCGTGGTTGGGCCTCTATTCTAGCCCCCGCCCCCAGCCCTCAGGTGCGCTCCGAGCGGTTGTCGAGGTTGTCGTCGTCGCCAAAAAGAATCGTTTCCTTGTCGATGAGCCCCTGGGCTTCATCGACGATGTCCTCCTCTTCGTAGCTGGCGTAGTGCATCGGCTGGTCGATCGGATCGAGGGTGAGATTCTCGGCAAAGGCGCGGATCCGCTGCTGCTCGTCGCTGCCTGTCAGGTCGGTGAGCAGGCCCTCGTCGAGCATCGCCAGAAATTTTTCGTTCGCCTCCTTGACGTACTCGTAGCGCTCCAGACAGCGCTGGTAAAGGTCGAGCACCGCCTCGCGCACCTCCGGATCGACGCTCTCGGCTGCCGCCGCCAGCTCTGCCTCCGTATCGACTGCATTGGTATCGGTCAGTGTCGCCTCACCGCTAGGGCGGGGTTGGGGCTCGATAAGGGCACTATCGAGGTCACCAAAGTAGCGGGAACGCAGCTCGCGCAGGCGTTGAAGCATATCGGGTCGTCCTGAATGAAGATCCCATCAGTCTCGTCTGTTCGGGGCTTTCAGGCTTCTATCGGTCGGTGGAACTTCCGGCAGTGTCCGAGCAGATGTGAAGTTCTGCTGCGGATCGGTTGACTGACAGGGGCCGCCGATGGCACACCAAAAAGAGGAGGTAACGGGCGCGTGCAGCAAGATTACGACGACTACAGCGACGAGGACCAGCAAACCTGGAGACGACTGGTCGAACTGCAATTTCCCCTGTTGCAGGCCCACGCCTGTACAGCCTTTCAAGAGGGTTACGCGCTTCTGGAGCCGCACCTGCGCACCATACCGCGCCTGGAGGATCTGGCCCGGTTGCTGGAACGGTACGCAGGCTGGAGCGTCGTCGCCGCCGACGGCTTTCTGAGCGCCGAGGACTACTTCGCCCTGCTCGCCCGGCGTATCTTCCCGGTCGTACCGGCGATCCGCAAGGCGGGAGCGCTTCGCTTCACCCCGGCCCCGGACATCTGGCACGATGTCTGCGGCCACCTGCCGCTCTTGTTCGACCGACGCTACGGGCGCTTTGTCGCCGATCTCAGCCGGCGCTTCGCCCAGGCAGGCGAGCGGTTGCGCGTGGCAATCGGCAGGCTCTACTGGTTCACCGTCGAGACGGGCGTCGTATTCGAAGCGGGCGGGCGCAAAATTTATGGCTCGGGCATTCTCTCCGGCCCCGACGAGATCCGCTACGCAGCAGGCGATGCGGCCCCCGTGCGGCCCTTCGACCTCGCTCAGATCGTCGCGACCCAGCCGCACTACGAAGATCTGCAGCCTTTTTTTGTCGCGATCGACTCCTTCGACGCCCTGGCACCCTTACCGGCGGCCCTTGAGCGGCTGCTTAGAGGCGCTCCTGCTCGATGAGCTTTTCGCAGTGAGCGACGCCCTCATCGTTGAGCACGATCCGAAAGTTGGTCCGCTCGATGTAGCCGCTCTTTTGCAGCGCCTTGCAGGCGTCCTGGAGATCTTTGAGGCCCAGGCCGCTCGCCACCTGCACGTCTTTTAAGTACGTGGCGTGCTCGGGATCTTCGAGGGCGAGGTGGTAGATCGCCTTCAGGGTCTTCAGTTCACTCTGATGCTTATCGACAAACCGCATGGGCAGGCACTTGTGGACGTTTGTGCTTCTTTTTTAGCACGTCCGGGCCCGCTCTGCCAGTGCCGGTGTTCAGGTGACGCTCTGGCGGCGCATAAATTCGGGCCGGTCCCATTCGGCTGCGTCCATGACGGCGGTGAGGGCAGCCACCGCATCCCAGATGTCGGTGTAGCGGTTGTAGAGGGGAGCAAAGCCAAAGCGCAGCACGTCGGGAGAACGAAAATCCCCGATCACCCCCCGCCGGATGAGCGCCTGGATAATGGCGTACCCTTGCGGGTGGCGCAGGCAGACCTGGCTGCCCCGGCCTTCGCCCTCGCGGGGAGAAGCCAGGGCAAAATCGAGGCGGGCCCCCTCTACCAGATCGATGAACAGATCCCCCAGGGCGAGCGACTTGTGGCGGATCGCGTCCATCGGTGCTTCTAAGAGCAGATCGACGCCGCATTCGAGGGCAACCAGGCTCAAGATCGAAGGCGTGCCGCACAAGAAGCGCTCGATCCCGGCGGCGGGCCGATAATCGGCCTCGAAGGCAAACGGTTCGGCGTGGCCCAGCCAGCCCGTCAAAAAAGGCCGGAGTCGGGGCTGGAGGGCGTGGGCGACGTAGAGAAAGGCCGGTGCGCCGGGACCGCCGTTGAGGTACTTGTAGCCGCAACCGACAGCCAGATCGACGGCGCAGGCGTCGAGGGCTACGGGCAAGGCTCCGGCGCTGTGGGCCAGATCCCAGAGGATGAGCGCGCCACGCTCGTGGGCACAGGCGGTGATCGCAGCCATGTCGAGGCGGGCTCCGTTGCGGTAATCGACCTCGGTAAGCAGTACGACCGCCGTCTCAGCGTCAATGGCAGCGCAGATCTCGCTGGGGTTGACGGTGCGCAACCGACAGCGATGGCCCGACAGCGCCGCCAGTCCCTGGGCAATGTAGAGGTCGGTTGGAAAATTACCGTCCTGCGAAAGGATGACGGAGCGGGGTGCCTGCAACTCGACCGCTCCGGCCAGAAGTTTGAGGAGGTTGATCGAAGTCGAATCGGCCACCAGCACCTGGCCTGTGTCCGCTCCGATGAGCCTGCCAATCTTGTCGCCCACCCGGCGCGGCAGGGTAAGCCAGTCGTGGGTCGTCCAGCCGCCGATGAGCGCTTCGCCCCATTGCTTGCGCACAAGCTGCACGAGACGGTCGGAGGTGGCCAGGGGCAGAGCTCCCAGCGAGTTGCCGTCGAGGTAGACAATCCCCTGGGGCAACAGAAAATGCTTGCTGAAGGGGGCGAGGGGATCGCTCGCATCGAGGGCGAGGGCTTCGGCGCGGGAAAGCATATTGATTGAGGGTGCAGAGAGGACCGGAGGGCCAGTAAACAGACATTCCAAAGATTATGATGCACTTGCAAAAACTGCTCCCTAGAGTGGGCATCGGCTTCTTCCCCGGCTGCAGACAGGTTTGACGGTTTTTGGCTGCCTGACAATTCCACCCGCTCAGTCGTGTACCGATGATCGACCAAGACGCGGCAGATACTGCCCCTGTAACCCAACGCACCGACTGGGCTTCCTACCTCGGTCGCCTGGTCGGTGGCCGCTATCGCATCGTCCGTTTTATCGCCGGCGGGGGGATGGGCCGCGTCTACGAGGCGCTCGACACCCGCCTGGCCGAAAAGGTCGTCGCCCTCAAGGTGCTGGTACAGCACCTGTTTGCCGAGGACGAACGGGCATTTGAGATGCTGTTGCAGCGCTTCGAGCAGGAGGCGAGATTGAGCGCGCTGCTGGGCCGCCACCCCTGCATCATTCAAGTCACCGACTACGGCATCGAGGACAGCAGGCCCTACCTGGCGATGGAGTACCTGGGCAAAGCACCGGAGGGGCGCTCGCTCACCCAGCTCATCGAGCAAGAAGGTGCCCTCGCCCCCGAGCGGGTCGTCGCCCTGGCCGCCCAGATCTGCGACGGCCTGGCCTACGCCCACAACCTGCGCGTCCAGGTCGAAGGCCAGACGATCCGGGGCGTGATCCACCGCGATGTCAAGCCCAACAACATCTTCGTCCTGCAGCGGGGCGAGTTGGGCGAGACGATCAAGATTCTCGATTTTGGCATCGCCAAGGCGGTGAGCGACGCCAGCATCGCCCTCGGCACCAACACCGGCTTTGTCGGCACCCCAAAATACGCGGCCCCCGAACAACTGCGCGGCGACCCGCCGGACGCACGCTCTGACATTTACTCGCTGGGGGTAGTGCTCTATCAGATGCTCACAGGCCGCCTGCCCCTGCAGCCCAAGACAGATTCCTTTCCAGGCTGGTATCAGTATCACAACTACGAGCAGCCGATCGGTTTCGAGGGCACCGCTGTCCCGACGGCTCTTGCGGCAGTTGTTCTGTCCTGTCTTGCCAAAAAGCCCGAGGAGCGTCCCCAGACGATGCAGGAGCTGGCTCAGCGGCTGCAGGTTGCCCTGAACACTCCCGATCCGCTGCCGCGCCGTCCGGTTCTGGGCTGGTTTGCTGCCGCTTCTCTGGTTGCCTTGCTGGTTGCCGCCGGCACAGGACTGATCTGGCAACAGCACGACCCAACGAAACCCTCCCCTGTTGCTGCCACCGCCCCGGTCCTTCAGACTCCGCCGCCAAAGCGTCCATCCTCCCCACCTACCAGACGCGCACGCCCAACCGCAGCCGGACCCACCCCTGCTGCCCAGCCCCCCCGCCGGAGTACGTCAGAACCAGCGGCATCGCCCAGTGTGGCAAAGCGACAACCCGCAGCGACAAAACCGCCGCCTGCCCGGTTGCCAGTTCTTTCTGAGCCGCCTCCCGCTCCCTCCCCGCCTGTAGTCCGGCAGGTTCCGGAACCCCTGCCCCGGCTGTACGCCGTTGCCCTGGGCACCGGCAGCACCGCCCGCAACGAGATTCGCGGCGAGACGAACACTTTTGCCCCCGACACGCCCGAAATTTATTGCGTCTGGAAGGCGAACGTGAGAACCAGCACCGAGCTGCGCATCGTCTGGGTGGCCGACGAGACGGGCGAAAAGCTGGCTGAGGACGGGATGCCCCTCAGTGGGGCGATGTCCGGCACCTTTAATCTCAGCAAGCCGGAGGACGGCTGGACAGCTGGCCGCTATCACCTGGAGCTGTACCTGGGAGAAGTCCTTGCTCAGTCGGTGCCGTTTACGGTGCGCTAGCGCCCTTTTAGACAGAAGCCGGGACGCGCCCGCAAACGCGCCGGGTTCCAGGCATCAGGTACAGGCCATCCGGCGGGGCAAGGGTCACTCCTCGCCGCACCGGCAATAGCGGGCGCGGGTGAACCAGGTGCATCTCCAGCTGGCTGAGAAACGTCGCGAGCACCAGCTTCATCTCGTAGAGGGCAAAGGCCATGCCGATGCAGCGCCGGTTGCCGCCCCCGAAGGGCAAATATTCGTAAGGCGAAAAAGTGCGCTCCAAAAACCGCTCGGGCCGGAAGCGATCCGACTCGGGGTAAATGTCGCTGCGGTGGTGCGTCAGGTAGATAGCGGCAGTCAACCGCTCCCCAGTCGTATATTCGTGCCCCAGGATCCGGACAGGTTTGCGCACGACGCGGGGCGATGTGATGAGGGCCACCGGATAGATGCGCAGAGTCTCAGAGCAGACGGCATTCAGGTAAGGGAGGCGGGCCACCGCCTCCGGATCGAAGTCGGTCCCGAGCCCGTCGAGTTCGGCGCGCAACCGCTGGTACACCTCCGGCAGGTAGTGAATCCAGTAGAGCGCCCAGACCAGAGAGGTCGCAGTCGTCTCGTGACCGGCCACCAGCAGCGTCATCAATTCGTCGCGCAGTTCGACATCGCTCATCGGCTCGCCCCGCTCGTCGCGCGCCGCCAGCAGCAAACTGAGGATATCGTTCGCCGCCGGGTCGGGCCTCTGCCGCCGCTCGCGAATCTCAGCATAAAGCAGCGCATCGATCTGCTCCAGGGAGCGGTTGAGCTGGCCACGGGGACTCCAGGGACCGAGATCGTCCGGCAACAAGAGCAATAGCCCCATCAACAGTGGCGCGCTCATCGTGTCGAGCATGTTGCTCAAGATCCGGCGCAACTGCCGCAGGCGCGCACCGCCTTCCAGGCCAAAGACTGCCTGCAAGATCACCGAGAGCGAGATGCGCTGCATCGTCGAGCGAATGAGAAAGGGACTGCCCGGCTGCAGCCCGGCGATTACCTGGGATGTGAGTTGGCGGATCAGCTCGCCGTAGGAGCGCATCCGCTCGCCATGAAAAGGCGGCATCAACAGTTTTCGCTGCTGCTGGTGGCGCTCGCCGTCGAGCAACAACAGCGAATTGCTGCCCAAAGTCGGCTTGAGCGCCTGGTTGGAGGCACCGGCATCGAAGGTGCCGCTCTCGGCGCTAAAAAGCTGCTGGATCGCCTGCGGGTCGCTCAGGAGCACCAGCGGTGGAAAGACGCCGATGCGCATCGTAAACGCATCGCCAAAGCGCCCTCGGGTGGCTTCGAGGTATTCGGTGGGCCGCCCCAACCAGCGCATCAGCTGAAACGGCGACGGCGAAGCGGGACCGGCAGGCAGAGACATGGCGAGACGACCACGAGCGTACCCCCACAGGTTAGCGCGCTGCCCAGCCTATTGCCGAGTGACAAATGGCATGTACGATCAGCTCAGGACTATGACGGAGGACCGATGGGCAAGCCCTGCTCACCAATCCAGCTATTGGCGATCTCCGGTAGTCTGCGGGCCGCCTCCTCAAATACGGTTCTGCTGCGGGCCATCTCCCAGCTGGCACCGCCGGGCGTCAGAGTCGAACTCTACAGCGCCCTGGGTGAGTTGCCCCACTTCAACCCCGATCTGGAGGGCAAAGAACCGCCGGTTGTGAGGGACTTCTGGTCCCGGATACGCGGAGCCGATGGTCTGTTGATTTCAAGCCCCGAGTACGCCCACGGTGTACCGGGAGTGCTCAAGAACGCCCTCGACTGGCTGGTGAGCGGTGAAGAATTTATTGCCAAGCCCGTCGCCCTCCTCAATGCCTCGCCGCGAGCGACCCACGCCCAGGCGTCGCTGAGCGAGATCGTGACGGTGATGTCGGGGCGCATCGTCCACGAGGCGTCGATCGCCGTGCCCCTGCTCGGTAAAAATCTCGATGCAGCGGGTATTCTCGCCCACGCCGAGATCGCTATGGCCCTGCGCGGCGCGCTTACTGCTTTTGTAGAAGTGATCGAGCGCTTTCGGACCCAGACGCAAGTTCCGCAATAAAAAACTCCCGCGCTTTGGGCGCGGGAGGGAGGGACGAGAGTCAGGAGGAGTGGAGGATGGCCTGGGGGGAAGAAAGATTGCTCAGCCAGACAGACTGGAGCGCACCTCAGGCCAGTTCTGCTCCCTGGGTCCAGACCCAGCAACCCAACAGGCCAGTGGCAGCGAGCAGCAGCAGTGGCAGCGCACCGGTGGCGAAGATGGGCATCTGACCGGTGGTGGCGGCGTAGAAGAGCGTAAAGCAGGCCACCAGGGGGACGATGATACCGGTGGCGACTCCGAGAATTTGAAGGGCGTAGAGGCGGTTGCGGCAGTGGCTGGTCATCTGAGGTGCTCCATGTCTGGCTCGATGTCTTTATCATCTTTTGGAGCGGCATTCGCCGGGATGATGTGCGGAGCATTCTCAGCTGCGATCAAGCGCAATGCTCCTCGCGAGCAGACGTATCGGCAACAGCGCTAAGGAGTCGTGCGCCGCAAGATGAGCACCTGCGAGGCACCAACCGGCAGCCAGCGCTCGAACGGATAGCGCTCGTAGAGTGCGTACCCGGCGATTGGGCCAAAGGCCACGGTGTAGTCGTCGCGGTCCACCCACCACCAGCTTTTGCCCGGCGTAGCCTTGTAGCGCGGGTCGTAGTTGTACCAGCCGTTGAACTCGAAGCCGCCGTCGGTGTTGGCAGGGGTGAGGCGGCCTGCAGCCATGCCGGCGCGCAACGCCTGCCAGCGCACCCGGTTCCAGGCCAGGTAGTCGTGGACGGCGGCGGTGGAGAAGACCCCGTAGGCCGTGCTCAGGACCAGACAGAGCGCAAGAAGTATGCCGTCCTGTTTGAGCGAGACAGTGGCCGGTTGGGCGAGGGCGAGCACGATGAGGAGCGGCAGGAAAAAAAGAAAGTAGCGGTCGTAGGAAGCTGTCCGCGTCGCGATGAGCAAAAAGTAGGCGAGGCTGCCGGTGAGGGCGAATACAGCCGTCCAGGCTCTGGGCCGCCGTTCGATGGCCAGGAGCGAAAAATAGGCGATGAGCGCCGCCCCAAAAATGCCCACGACCGTAACGCCGACCCAAAAGAGCACGGGTCCTTTGGGCATGTGTGGCAGCCAGAGGGTAAAGGTGTCCTTGAGAATCGGAAAACCGATACCAAAATCGAAGAGCACGCCCCCGAAGATATAAGGAATCAATCCGTCCGGCAGCAGCGGGCGGCCCGCCGCAACGACGGCAAACAGGGCGAGGGCAATGAGACTGCTGCCGCCGCCATAGAGCAGGCGCTGACGCAAGGGCAGTTCCCGCCAGCTCGCCCACGCCGGTATGAGCAGCCAGGGAAACAAAAAAAGGCCCGAGTAGAGAGCCGCCTGGGCCAGGGAGCGGGCGACGTGCGCCAGGCTGTCAGCTCGAAAGTAGCCTCTTACCAGTTCTCCCGCCTGCTCGCTGTACATCTGGGGCAACCGACCACTCGCACTCAACCAGCCCTGATAGAACCCCAGGCACAGGAGTACGACGGCGAGCGGCACCAGGGCTTTGATGCATCGGCGTGGCCGCAGGCCATAGTGGGTAACATACGCCAGGCAAAAGGCAAAAGGCAGCACCAGGGCAAACTGGCGGGTCAGGGTGGCAGCGCAGGCAAAGAGGGTGCCGAGGGCCATCTCGCCGTTCGTGTCCCGGCGGAGGCCCCGCAACAAAAAGACGATCGCCAGGACACAGAAGGTATAAAACGGCACGTCCGTCATGAAGGTGTAGGCAAGATTGAGATAGGCCGGGTTAAAGAGCACCACCAGAGCGGCGATCAGCGCCACCGGCCAGCTTGCATACATGTCCCGAGCAAGTGCGTAGGTGGCAATCACTCCAATCCAACCCAGCACCAGCGTCGAGAAGCGCAGCGCGTCGAAGGAAAAACCGGCGGGCAGGCAAAAAAGTGCCCCCCAGAGGCTCTGGGCAACCTGGCTTGCCGGAGCCCAGTCCGTCAGCCGAAAGTCGCCAGCGAGAATAGATTGTACAGCTTTTCCATAAGCCCAATCGTCGTTGAGCGGAAAGTTGCCGAGCGGGTTGATAGCAAAAACGACGAACAGCCAGAGGAGTGTGAGCAGACCTCCAGCGATCGGATCGGTACGATTGAACTTTTCACTCATCGGCAGATCCTTGCCGCTGCGGGCCTTTCAATTCGTCTGTATGGGGGAGCTACTGCCAGAGAGCTACAGCGAAAAAAATGCTATGAAGCTCTTGCAATAAGCTTTTTAAGCCCAGAAATGGGAGGTTTCATCTCTGCGGGGGAAGCAGGGCGGGAGGGGAATGTTCATAATTTAGCTGAGAGCAACCCCCCAGTCATTTTTCACCAGTGATTATCCGATCCAGGTGAGACTATGCTATCAATTACATCTGTCTCCGGGGCAGAGATTGCTATCGATCGCGCACCCGTCTTTGTTCTCGGAGCTGGTCCTGCCGGGCTTGCTTGCGCCTATACTCTGAGCAAGCTCGGTCTGCCCGTGGTCGTCGTCGAGCGCGACGATCAGGTGGGTGGATTGGCAAGAAGTATTGTGCATAAGGGCTTTATCCTCGACTATGGTCCCCATCGCTTCTTCACCAAGCTCGCTCCCGTTCTCGACCTGTGGAACGAAGTTTTGGGCGATGAGCAGGTGACCGTCAACCGCCTGACGCGCATCTACTACGGTGACAGGTACTTTTCTTATCCGCTCAAAGCCTTCGAGGCGCTCTTTATGCTGGGACTGATTGAGAGTAGCCGCATCGTGCTCTCCTACGCAACGGCGCAGCTATTTCCCAATCCAGCGCCGCGCAACTTTGCTGAGTGGGTGACGGGCCGCTTTGGCAGACGGCTCTTTGAAATCTTCTTCGAGGGTTATACCGAAAAACTCTGGGGCATTCCCTGCACTGAAATTTCAGCCGAATGGGCCGCCCAGCGCATCAAGGGATTATCGCTTCTGGCGGCGGTGCGCGGTGCCCTCTTTGGCAACAGCGGTCGGGTCAAAAGCCTCATCGACCAGTTTCAATTTCCCCGCCTGGGCTCCGGCCAGTTGTACGAGCGAATGGCGACTGCGCTGCGGGAACAGGGCCAGAGCCTGCTGCTCAATACCGAGGTGGTGGGCCTTACCCACGCCGGGGGACGGGTGAACGCTGTTCGCCTCAAAGACCGCACAAGTGGCAGGGAGTATCGCGCTGAGTGCTCCGCCGTCGTCTCCTCGATTCCGCTGACCCGGCTTGTCGAGCAATTAGAACCCACTGCTCCAGAAGCGGTCCTGGCGGCGGCCCGTTCGCTGCGCTTTCGCAACACGGTGCTGGTGTACCTATTTGTCGAAAGCCACGCACTGTTCCCGGACAACTGGCTCTACATCAACGATCCGACGGTGGCGCTGGGCCGGGTGACCAACTTTGCCAACTGGTCGCCTGCGATGCTGCCCGAGAACGGAACCTGTACACCCCTCTGCTGCGAGTACTGGTGCCAGTTCGACGGTCCCTGGACGATGGGCGACGCTGCGCTTGTCGAGCGAGCCGAGCAGGATCTGCGCCGCATCCGGCTTTTAGACCAGCAAAAAGTCATAGAGGGCTTCGTCGTCCGTCTGCCGCGCACCTATCCGATCTACGCTGGTAACTACGAGCAGGCGCTCAGCACCCTGCGCGCTCACCTGCAGCAGTTCAGCAACCTGCAGGTGGTGGGCCGCTACGGTGCCTTCAAATACAACAACCAGGACCACAGCCTGCTGATGGGCATCCTGGCAGCGCGAAACGTTCTGCAGCCCGGCCAGCACAATCTGTGGGCCGTCAACTCCGACAGCGAGTACCACGAGGAGGTCAAAGTCGCAGCAGCTTCCGCTGTCCGCTAGTGATCAAGGCCGAACCGTATTGCGAGCTTTTCGCAGTGCCTCGTCGAGCAGTTTGCGAATCTGGGGATTGTCGAGGGAGGTGATCGAGCTGAACTGGTAGGGCGGCTGGCTGAGGGAGCCCACATAACCCTGTTGCAGAAACGGGGCGTAGGACGGCTCACCTGCCAGCTGCGTCTTGAAAAAAGCAACGGTGACCGCCCGAAGGGCAGTGAAGTAGCTTGCAGGATCCGGGCCGACGAATTCTTTGGGAATAGGCAGTACCGAGGCGGTTTGCCCAGGGTCGATGGTCGGTGTGAAGTGGGTGGCGTTGCGGGCCAGCACGAGATATTTTTGCGGGACTTTCAAGAAGCTGAAGGGCAAAAATTGCTCCAGCTCTGGCCGGGCAAAGGCATCCTTGTTGGCTGAGACCATGAGTGTCGGCACGGCGACGCGGCCCATTCCCGGTCTGCCAAAGACAGCGGCCCCGATCGGATTGATCGCAAACACAGCTTTGATGCGCTCGTCGCGAAATTCGGTCGGGGCGGTGGCTGGTAACAGCAAGGTACCGCATTCGAGCAGCAAAGCAGAGTTGACCAGTTCCACCAGCCGGTCTCTGTTGTCGCAGACCGAATGCACCGTGTCGTAGTCGATAGTGGCTCCTCCCACAGTCAGAGCGGTGTAACCACCCATCGAATGACCGACAATGCCGCTCTGGGAGGCGTTCAGTCGCCCCTGCCAGGCAGGGTCCGTCCGGGAGAGCCGCTCCAGTTTATCGAGAAGCGCTGAGATGTACTGGGGGCGGGCGATGAATTCACCGGGACCGCCGCTACCGCTCACGCCGCTGAAGAGTTCGGCGGCGCGCTTTTTGTCGGATCCGGGGTGATCGAGGGCCGCTACGGCGAAACCCCAGGAAGCCAGGTGCTGAGCCAGCCAGCCGAAGGTCCGGCGATCCGAGGCGACGCCGTGGGAGATGACGATAAGGGGGGCAGGGCGAGCAGTGCCCACCGGTAGATAGACATCCGCTGTGATCTGGGCGGTTGATGCGAGGCGCAGCCAGTCCTCCGCCTGGGCATAGCGGGGGTTGTTGAAGGACAGGGTGCGCACCTCGGTGCGAAAAGGACCAGTCTGGCGCGGGTCCGCCGTACCTGCAGCCGGTGGCTCGGCAACAGTGTCAGCCTCCGCCTGCTTTTCGACGGCGCTGAAGGTGACTTCGCCCAGGTCGAACAGACTGGCCACCTCCCTGCCCACCTGCTCGCCGGAGGAGACATCGACCTTGAGGGTCGTGAGCGGATAGCTCTGTAAAAAACTGAGCAGCGTCAGGCCGCCGGGGGAACCCGCCCCCAGCAACAGCGCGGCGCGCAGGGCATGAAAGCTGCTGTTGCCTGCCTCGGTAGGCAACAGGCTGCCCAACCGTTGCAGGACGCGCTCGCCCACCGGCGAGTAGGTGATTCGAGAAACCAGCGCCAGATTGACAGGCAGGGGGGTAATGAGGACGTTTCGCAGGCTGGCGAGATCCCCCGACCCTGCCAGATTGATTAGATAGGCGAGCTTGTCGCTCACCTTGCCGGTCTGCACGTAGCTGTCGAGGTCTGCTACCGGTAGCGACAGGCCAAAAGGACCGTAATTAAATAGCAGACTCTCTGCTGAGCGGGCCGGACCAGCCAGGGTTACCAGCGCGGCAAAAACCAACAGCCATCTTCCTGCCACTCGGAGCATAGGATTTTCTCCTGGACCTCCGATCATTGTCCGCCTGAAATCGGCTTTGAAAACAGTGTGGCTGGCCTCTGGCCCCTGACAATCGCCCTATTCCCCAGAACAGAGAGGCAAAAACCCTAAGTTGTGTTAAGAAGAATAAAGAACGGTAACTAGAAGTGTATCTGGAGACTGTCCTATGGATATTTTCGGCATCAACCTGGGTGCGCCAAAGCTTGTGGACGGCCTGAAGCTGGCCTTCGCCGCCGAGCTTGGCATCGCCACCCTTTCGGAGCTGACGATCGGTGCTCTCGGCCTTGACAAGAACATTCTCACCCGCCCGCTGGTCGATATTCAGCGGCTGAACGCAGCGGCACAGACGCTGCTGTGGGGGGCGCTCATCTACCAGCTTGAGCAGCCTGTGCCTGCTCAGAGCGCTGAGTAGCAAGAGGCCGAAGGTCTGCATACTTACTATTTTTGTAGGCGGTATGACAACTGCAGCTCTCTCCAGAGTTGGAACCTGCTAGCATGCAGATCTGCGTATCTTTGAAGAAAAGCCGAGTTGTATTGCAGGCGGCGGCACCGGCATATTGCTGGTTAGGATAGGCCCGTTGTTGCCCGTTGGTGGCCGTGGCAAGCAGTAGGAGGCAGCGGACAGCCGGGCTGTGCCTGGGGGCGTGGCTATGGTGGACAGCAGTAGCGGTAGCTCTACCCCTGCAGGATCACCTGCCGCCGACGGATCTGGCGGGACGGCCCGTTAGCGCTGAGCAGCTGCGCGGGCGGATAACGGTGCTGGTGCTCGCCGGACAGGCCAACGAAGCGGAGGCCACCGCCGTCAGCGATGAAATCGTCGCTGCGATGAATGCCCAGCCCGAGCGCTATGCCTTTGTGGTCGTGATGGATCTGGCGGGCGTGCCGGAGTTTGGCCGGGGACTGAGTGTAGCCATCGTCCGCGAGCGGTTGGAGCGGGAGGATCAGCTTCTCGCTGCGCGCCTCGAACAAGGAGGGCAGACCTTCAAGCCGCCGCTGCGGCTGCAGTTGCCGGACTGGAGCGGGCAGGCCACGCGCTTCTGGCTGGCCGCAATACCGGAGGCCGGGTACGCTGTCTTTCGCGCACCGGAAGGGCACACCCGCTTTGAGCGCGACCGGCTAAGACGCGAGCGGCAACGGTTGCGCAGCGAAGTGCAGGTATTTGTGCTCGATGAAAAGCACGAACTGAAGGCCCAGTACGTCGGACGAAGCGCCGGAGCACGGGCGATCGAGGCGATGCGCACCCTACAGCCTCACAGCCCTGCGGCTCTGGGCAATTTGCAGTAAAAGCATCGCTTAAACCGCCACTTCGACCACTCGTGGTTCTGATATAAAGACAGCGGCGACGATCTGCTCCAGTTCATTGTGCTGGCGCACCAGGTCGCGGTAAACGGCAATCTGCCTGCGGCAGCGGGCGAGGTTGTGGGCGCACCGGCTCCCATAGGCTGCCGGATCCCACTGGAAGTAGCAGTCCTCGAAGTAGTCGATCAAGTAGCGCATCGCCAGTTCGAGGGTGATGAGCTTGATGGCAGCGATGAGACAGCCAGGATCGAGGGCGTGGAGGGCACCGGCCTCGGCGTAACCTTCGAGACTGGCTTGCAGTGCCATGAGATCGAAATGTTCGCCTGCCGTACACCAGGAGCGCAGGGCGTCGCCCAACTCGACGTAGAGGTTGTGGTACATGAACGTGTCGAGGTCCACTATCCCAACCACCGCGCCCGCCTCGTCAAAAAGAAAATTGGTGAGCTTGAGGTCGCCATGGATGATCTGGCGAGGCAGATCGGCTGGTAACAGCAGAGCCGGGATCTGCTCGATAAGAAAAAGCCACTCGAACTCTACGTGCGGATCGCTGGGGTGGGCGAATAGCTGCTGCCAGATCTGCTCGCTGGCATGAAAGTTAGGCAATTGAAACTGAAAATCGTGGTCAAAGTCAGATAAGAGGCGGTGCAGGTGACCGGCGGCCCGGCCTGCGTGTTGCAGGTAGGCAGCGCTGGGAGCACGGCGGTGCGAGCGGCCCGGCAGGCAGTTCATCACCCGCCAGGATTGCTCCTGCCAGTCGAGGTGCAGATCCCCCTGGCGCGTTCGCATAAATCGCGGAATGCCAAAGCCCTGGTTAGATAAATAGCAGCTCACCGCCTCGGCGTCCTCAGTCACCGCCTTGTCGAAGGCCGGGTGGAGGCTCTGGCAAATGTAGGCGGCGCTGTTGGTCTCAAGCTGCCAGGTCTGCTGGATCTGGCCAGTTTGCAGCCGGGTCAGTCGCTGAGGCTCTCCCAGCTGGAATGCATCTACAACAGGTTGCAGCCACGGAAGATTGTTGCTGCTGGTCATACTCCTCATAGGCGACGCAGTGCAGGCTGCTGCCAGTTTCAAAGCATAGCGGACAGCGGGCTGCCTGTAAAACATATTCCCCCGCCAGAGCTGTGAAGGCAAAGGAGGGTTGCGCTAGTCTGGAAAGATCCCCGCTGTTCACACCACCATGCCCGGCAGTTCGACGCGCAAATTACTCATCGATAACCGCAAGGCCCGCTTCGAGTACGAGATTCTCGAAACCTACTCGGCGGGTCTGGCTCTCCTGGGCAGCGAGGTCAAGGCGATTCGTGCCGGTCGCGCCAACCTCACCGATGCTTTCGCCCGCATCCAGGCGGGCGAGGTACTCCTTTACAACATGCACATCTCCCCTTTGCAGACCGCCGGTGCCTTTGCCCACGATCCTCTGCGCACGCGCAAACTCCTCCTCAAGCGCCGCGAGATTAACAAGCTCACTGGCCGCGTCGAAGAAAAGGGCCTGACCCTGGTGCCGCTCAAACTTTACCTCGAAGGCAGCTGGATCAAGCTGGACCTGGGCCTGGCGCGGGGCAAAAAGCTCTACGACAAGCGCGAGGACGTTAAAAAGCGCGAGGCCAAGCGGGATATGGAGCGGGCGCTGCGCCGTTAGTGGGTTGAAGTGGGTACAGGCTCCTCGCACCTGTACCAGCGCTGGGCAATGTCGTGGATCTGATCGAGGACGACAACCAGGTCCTCCATACGTTCGGTGAGACTGTAGGTCACCTGGGGCGGCACCGTCGGCTCGTACTCGCGATGAATCAGCCCCGCCTCCACCAGCATCCGCAGCCGCTCTGCAAGGATGCGCGAGGAGATGCCGGGGATGCAGCGCTTGAGCGCTCCGTAGCGCAGGGGGCCGTTCGAGCGCAGGTTCCAGAGAATATAAAGCGTCCAGGGACCGCTCAGCAGCCTGAGCAGCGTATTCATCGGACAGGGATCGCTGTGGTGCTTGAGAACTGTCATCGCCTGCCTCCTGCTGCCGGTCGATAGTTACTTTAAGACAACTACTTTACTTTCTAGACCACCGGGCGATAGTGTCAAGGTGTACCGGGAGGATGCGGCAGATACTCTAAGAGCCGAGACGACCGGGATATAGTCTGTCAGCCCACGCCACAGTTTGCCTTACACGTTGTTTTTGAGCGCGTGTGCCAGTCCGCTGCGTTTGCCAACTTTTGCATGGAGAATTATCGCATGGTCCATATTCTGCACATCGATGCGAGCCCGCGCGGCGAGCGCTCCGTCTCCCGCACCCTGGCGGGCGAATTTGTCGATAAGTGGAAAGCTGCCCATCCGGGCGGTACGGTTACCTACCGCGACCTGGGTCATAACCCGGTACCGCTCGTCGATGAAACCTGGATCGCCGCTGCCTTCACTCCACCGGAGGCGCGCCCGCCCGAACTGGCTCAGGCCATCGCCATCTCGGACGAACTGGTAGACGAGCTTCTGGCCGCCGATCGCTACATCTTTTCGGTGCCGATGTATAACTTCAACGTACCGGCTGGTTTCAAGGCATACATCGACCAGATCGTGCGCGTTGGCCGTACCTTTGCGGTCACCCAGGAGGGATACGCCGGGCTGGTGGCAGGCAAAAAGGCACTATTTATCACCGCCCAGGGAGGCAGTTATCGTCCTGGCACCCCCGCAGAAGCTTACAACTTCCAGGAGCCTTACCTGCGGGCCATCTTTGGCTTTCTCGGCATTACCGATGTCAGCTTTATTCAAGCTGATACCCTGAACCGCGATGAGCCGTCCCGCGAAAAATCGCTCGCCGAGGCCCAATCGGCGGTCCGCCTGACAGCGAGTAGCTGGTGAAGTCTGGTGATCCTCCACTGTCAGGTGGATGGCAAATTGCCGGTCAGAACCTATCGTGAAGCCGCACACTGCGCTTATCTGGCTGCAGGAGAAACAACGACGATGCACACATCAAGTTCTTTGTGTCTGGCTCTCGCCCTCACGGTTGCCGGCTCCGGGCTGCTACTGGTGCCCGCCCATGCTCAGGCGTTTACGACCACGAACACCCTGGCCCGCACCTACACCTACACCAAAAAGCGGGCCAGGGGGAATCGGGCCGCTTCTGTAAAGGAGCAGTGCCTGAAACTCACCCAGTCCAACGCCTACGACCCGCAACTGCTGGTCAAGTACGACAAACTCAAGTGCGATCAGGTGCTGGCAGCCAAAAAGTCCTGACTGCCCGCCTCGACTTCCCCTGCGCTCCGGCAAATCCTGGGATTTGCCGGAGATTTTTTATTGATGAAAGCATGACAGAACAGCAAAAGCGTATCAGAAGAAACGCCTACTCCAGGCGGATCTTCGGATAGGATCCGGTGTAAAGCTTCTGGTTTTTGCCCCTGCAAATCTGAAGCAAAAGCCCCAGATCGAGCCTTACTGTCTGTTATGCAACATACCACCGCTTTTCAACGGATTACCTCTCAGCTATCCCAGCGGCCCGACCCGGATCGCTGCCGCCGCTCACCGTTTACGATTGCCATCGTCGGAGCGGGTTTCAGCGGCACGCTATTGGCCTTTCACCTTTCACGGTTGTGCGGTCCGCTGCCGGTGCGGCTGGTGCTCATCGAGCGGGCGAGCCGCTTTGCCCAGGGCGCGGCCTACTCTACCCGTTGCCCCCTGCATCTTCTAAACGTACCGGCGGGCCGGATGAGCGCGCTGCCCGAGGCGGCGGGTCATTTTGTGAACTGGCTTGCGCAGGAAGGTCTGGACGCGGACCCGGACAGCTTTCAGCCGCGCCAGGTATACGGGCGCTACCTGCGCAGCCTTTTTGATCAGAGTACCGAGCATTTTGCTGGTCTTGAGCACCTGCGCGGTGAGGTAACGGCGGTGCTGCCCAATCCGGACGGTACCGCCGCTATAGTCGAGCTGGCGGACGGCTCGTCGCTGACGGCGGACCGGGTGGTGCTGGCTCTGGGCAATCTCAGCCCCGCCCAACCGCTTGCCGGTCACTGGGACTTTTATCAAAGCCCGCGCTACGCCCGCGATCCCTGGTCAGAAACCCTCTTTAGCGGACTCGATCCCCAGGCACCGGTGCTGCTGGTCGGGAGCGGACTCACGATGGTGGACAAGGTGCTGGAGCTGGAGGAAGCAGGCCACCGGGGAGCGATCTTCGTGCTCTCGCGGCGGGGGTTGATGCCCCTTGCCCACCGTTTTCCCAGGGGACGGGCCAGGCTACCCGCTCTCCTGCCAGCCACGGCAGATGGCTGGTGCCGCCTGCTGAGGCAACTGGCGCGGGAGAGTGCCGACTGGCAGCATGTCGTCGATGGCATCCGGCCCCTCACCGAGCAGATCTGGAGCGCGTTCAGCCTCCAGGAGCAGCACCGCTTCCTGCGCCATCTGCGCCCCTACTGGGAGGTGCATCGCCATCGCATCGCTCCCGAGGTGGCCCGCCAAATCGAGCAGGTCCGAACAAGTGGCCGCTTGCAGGCTCTCGCTGGCCGTCTGCTGGCTTTTTATGAGCGGGCGGACGGCGTGGAGGTCGTCTTTCGACCGCGTGGCAGCGGCGAGAGGCAGTCACTCAAGGTCGAGCGGGTCGTCAATTGTACCGGCCCCGAGAGCCGCATCGAGCGCATCGCAGAACCGCTCATCCGCAGGTTGCACGCCCAGGGTCTTATCCGGGCCAATCAAACTGGGCTCGGACTCGACGTGACGGCGGGCGGTGCGCTGATTGACCACAGCGGCACAGCGTCCCGGTTGCTCTTTACGATCGGTCCCCTGCGCAAGGGGTGCCTGTGGGAGACGACGGCGGTTCCAGAACTGCGGGGGCAGGCGGCGGTTCTTGCCCGGCAACTGCTTGAGCCTGTGCTGGCCAATCTGACGGCAGCGGGGGGGCAGGGGCAGAACAGCTGAAGCAGGCGATCAAGCTACCGCTCTGCGTCATCACTGCCCGTACCCAGAGCAAGTTCTCCTGCCTGGAGCATCAGGCCGTCGGGTGGCTTCAGCCCCGTCCAGAAGCAAAAAGCCGCCTCCGCCTGGGCCACCAGCATCGGCAGGCCATCGACGGTGCGCAGACCCTGGGCGGCGGCCAGTTGCAATAGCCGGGTCGGTCGGGGCCGATAGATAAGGTCGTAGACGCAGGCGGTAGGGGGCAGGAGGCTCAGCTCGGCAAGCGGACTGGCGGCGGTGGATGGGGCCATGCCGACGGGCGTGGTGTTGACCAGCAAGCCCGTATCAGCCAGCAGCGCCTCCTGCTCCTCCCAGGGGTGAACGCTGATGGCAGGCATGGGGGCAAGCCGGGCCTCAAAGGCAGCGAGCCTGTCATGATCGCGCCCCAGCACCCGGATGCGCTCGAAGCCCAGGGCGGCACAGCCCAGGGCCACCGCCAGCGCCGAACCACCGCAGCCTAAGATCGTGGCATGGCCTTGCAGGGGCAGATCCGCGATCGGGGCGATGAAACCCGCGATGTCAGTATTCGCTCCCACCAGACGACCGTCCGCTTCCTGGCGGATCGTGTTCACCGCTCCGGCGCGCTCCGCCTCGCTCGTGAGTCCATCCAGCAGGGATAGAACAGCCTGCTTGTGGGGAATGGTGACGTTAAAGCCAATAAAGCCTGAACGGCGCAGCCCAGCCAGGGCCACGGCCAGATCGGTGGGGGCCACCGGAAGCGGCACATAGACCAGATCGAGGCCGAGCCTGGCGATGACGGCGTTGTGCATCGCCGGGGAGAGCGAGTGGGCCACCGGATAACCGAGCAGCCCCAGAAGCCGGGTCGAACCCCGGACGATAAAAGAATCGGACATCACAGGCACCGGAAGCCGAAGACGGGACAGTTACTGCTGCAGCGGTGATGTAGAGTAAGTGGTTACAGGGAACCGTTATTTTCGCTACAGGTCAGATCTATGCATACTACCGGAGCCTTCGCCATCGTCGATAGCCTCTGTCGCCAGGGTGTCCGGCATATTTTCGGTTATCCGGGCGGCGCGATTTTACCGGTCTACGACGAAATTTACCGGGCCGAGGCGGAGGGCCGGTTGCAGCATTTTCTGGTGCGCCACGAGCAGGGAGCGGCCCACGCGGCGGACGGCTACGCCAGGGCAACGGGGCGGACCGGCGTCTGTGTGGCGACCTCCGGACCGGGGGCGACCAATCTGGTGACTGGCATCGCCACCGCCCACATGGATTCGATCCCGATGGTCGTGCTCACAGGCCAGGTGCCGCGCCGGGCGATCGGCTCCGACGCCTTTCAAGAAGCGGACATCCTGGGGATTACCCTGCCCATCGTCAAACATTCTTATATCGTCCGCGACACTGCTCAGATCAGCCAGATCTTCTGCGAAGCGTTCCACATCGCCGCTACCGGCAGACCCGGCCCGGTCCTCATCGACCTGCCCAAGGATGTCGGACAGGAAAGTTTTGAATATCACCCCGTCGAGTGTGCGCCCAAAATTCCTGGCTACCGGCCCACGACGCGGGGCAATCCCCGCCAGATTGCAGCGGCGGCCAAACTGATCCTCGAAGCCGACAAGCCACTTCTTTATGTCGGCGGCGGTGCCATCGCCTCGGGAGCCCACGCCGAGGTGCTGCAATTGGCCGAGCTGTGTGCGATTCCGACGACGACGACGCTCATGGGCAAGGGCGCTTTTCCTGAACAGCATCCGCTCGCCCTCGGAATGCTCGGGATGCACGGCACCGCCTACGCCAACTTTGCCGTCACCGAGTGCGACCTGCTCATCGCCGTCGGAGCGCGCTTCGACGACCGGGTAACAGGCAAGCTCGACGAATTTGCCGCCCACGCCAAGGTGATCCACATCGACATCGACCCGGCGGAGGTGGGCAAGAACCGGGCACCGGATGTGCCGATCGTGGGCGATGTCAGGCTCGTATTGCAGGAACTCAACAAAAAGCTCGTCGCCGGTCAGCCCCGCAGCCGCGCCTGGCTTGAGCGCATCGAGCGCTGGCGGGCCGACTATCCGCTGGAGGTGCCGGGCGACGGTACCCGGCTTTTTCCGCAGCAGGTGATGGTCGCCTTCCGCGAGCTGGTGCCGGACGCCTTTTATACGACCGACGTCGGCCAGCACCAGATGTGGGCGGCTCAGTTTCTTAAAAATGGTCCCCGCCGCTGGATCTCCTCCGGTGGCCTCGGCACGATGGGTTACGGCTTCCCGGCGGCGATCGGCGTCCAGGTCGCTCTGCCCGAAGAGGATGTCGTCTGCATCTCAGGCGATGCGAGCTTTCAGATGAATCTGCAAGAAATCGGCACCGCCGTGCAGTACAACCTGCCGGTCAAGACGGCGATCGTCAACAACGGCTGGCAGGGCATGGTCCGCCAGTGGCAGGAATTTTTCTACGACCGACGCTTCTCCCACTCCCACATGCAGCCCTCGATGCCCGATTTTGTCAAGCTCGCCGAGGCGTTCGGTGCCTCTGGCCTGGTCATCGACCATCCCGACCAGCTCGAAGCCGGCATCAAAGAACTGATGGCGAGCGAGGGACCGGTGATCTGCGATTTTCGGGTCGTCGCCGATGCCAACTGCTACCCGATGGTGCCGCCGGGCAAGGCCAACTACCAGATGGTGGGTCTTCCTGTCCAGCCGCCGCTAGAGGCGCTGGAGCTTATCTACTGTCCCAACTGCAACACCAAGAACACCACCGCCAACCGCTTCTGTCCCAGCTGCGGCACCAAGCTTTAAGCGGCTGTTTTTGAGGACTGGAGGTGTTGCTCCTTTGGGTGTGAATTAATGTTGACGAGCCGATCTATTTCGAGCCTCCGCTTTTATAGTAAGAGTGTCGTTAGCAAAAGAGTTCACGACCTGGAGCGAGTGACAAGTAAGCGATTTCCGCTTTCGATCTACACTCAAACCTTGAAGCCGAAAGTGCTCTCCTCCTGGTTTCCTGGCGTAGTCGATGCGATGACCCCAACCCAATACTGAAGCGTCCCAAATTTTGGAAAACGGGAGTTTCCTGGTTCGTTTATGACAGAAACTCCATCGAGATTCTAGATGTGAATCGGGACAATTTTGGTAGAAGGTCTGGGGTTTTCGCATGGGAACCGGTCGGGGAGCGTTGCACCATTTGTTTTTGATGCGCTAACATGATCGTTGCCTGGGCCCGTGCGGCTCAGACGCCCGAACCGTGTCAGGACCTGACGGTAGCAGCACTAAGGGATGCTCTGGGCAGGCGCGTGGTTCCGGGTTTTTTTGTGCCCGAATTTCACATTGACAGGCTCCTGTTTTTTCCCTTACGCTTGATTGTTTGGTGTCGTAAAGGTCTGCGGGTTTTTGGCTAATGTGATCGTGGTCGGCGCCCAGTGGGGTGACGAGGGCAAAGGCAAGATTACCGACTTACTCAGTGTCTCGGCGGACGTGGTGGTGCGCTACCAGGGCGGCATCAACGCTGGACACACCGTCTGCGTAGGCGATCAGACGTTCAAGTTGCACCTGATTCCGTCGGGCATTCTTTATCCTGAGACGCGCTGTGTCATTGCCTCCGGCACAGTGATCGATCCGAAGGTGCTGCTGGAGGAGATCCGCCAGCTTGAAGAACTGGGCATCTCGACCAAAAATTTGTTTATCTCCGAGACGGCCCACGTGACGATGCCCTACCACCGGCTGATCGACCTGGCCGAGGAGGAGCGCCGGGGCAAAAACCGGATTGGCACCACCGGTCGGGGCATCGGCCCGACCTACGCCGACAAGTCCGACCGCACCGGCATCCGCGTGCTCGATCTGATGGATCCGGAGGGCTTCCTCGAAAAACTGCGGTGGATCGTGCCCCTTAAAAACGTCTTGCTTGAGCGCCTGTACAACCTGCCGCCCTTAGCGATCGATGCGGTGGCCGAGCAGTACCTGGCCTTTGCCGAGCAGTTGCGCCCCCACGTCATCGACGCCTCGTTGCTCATCGATCAGGCGGTGCGCACCCACCGCAACATTCTTTTTGAGGGAGCCCAGGGGACTTTACTCGATCTCGACCACGGCACCTACCCCTACGTCACTTCTTCTAATCCAGTGGCAGGGGGTGCCTGCGTCGGGGCTGGCGTCGGTCCTACGATCATCGACCGGGTGATCGGGGTGGCCAAAGCTTACACCACCCGCGTCGGCGAGGGGCCATTTCCAACCGAACTCGGCGACGCGATAGGCAGTCACCTGAGCGAGCGGGGCGCTGAATTTGGCACCACCACTGGCCGGGCCCGGCGCTGCGGCTGGTTCGATGCGGTGATTGGCCGCTACGCCGTGCGCATCAACGGCCTCGATTGCCTGGCGATCACCAAGCTCGACGTGCTCGACGAGCTTGAAAACATCAAAGTCTGCGTCGGCTACCGGGCGGGCGGGCGGACGATCGCAGAATTTCCGAGTGACGCCAATCTGTTCGTCCGCTGCGAGCCTATCTACGAGGAGTTGCCCGGCTGGAAGGAGCCTACCGGTCACTGCCGCACCCTCGACGAGTTGCCCGCCGCCGCCCGCCACTACCTCGAATTTCTTGCCCAGCAGATGCAGACCCCCATCGCCCTCGTCTCCGTAGGAGCCAACCGCGAGCAGACGATCATCGTCGAAGATCCGATTCACGGCCCCAAGCGCGGCCTGCTCTAGCGCTATACGGCAGCATCGACAGAAAGTACCCATCAATATCAGGCAGTGTATGCCTGAAAATAGCGCTTCCGGTGCTGTGCGACAATACCGAGCATGACCGGAGAAGGAAAGACCAGTGAATACTTGGCAAAAGAAATTTGCCATCTATAATAGCGGCGGACGCTGATAGCGATTCCACGCTCCTTCTGTTGATGCCTGTACCCCCGAGGTGTTGCCGGGGGGTTTTGCATACAATTTTCACTGCTACAATCTCTTCTGAATAGTGGATTGACTCGATCAGGATCTCTTTTCAACTGAGGACAGGTGTCTATGAATGGACAGAGGCAAGCGCTGGAGAATCGCCTGCACACTGGCCGGTGGGCGCTCCTATGGTTTGCATCGACGCTACTTACTGCTATGCCGGTCGGTGCCCAACCCAACGCCGCGCCGGAGCAGGTTTTAGACAGGGTTTGCGACTGGTTCAAAGCCCAAAAAGCTTTTCGCGTCGAGGTCGATACCGCCTACGACGACGTGCTGGAAGATGGCCAGAAGGTGCAGTACAGTGCCTTTCAGCAACTCTCGGTACAAAAGCCCGATCGCCTGCGCTCGGACTACGTGGGCGACGAGCGGGTCACCGAATTTTACTACGACGGCAAGTCCTTCGCGTTGCTTTCTCCTCAGAAGAAACTATACGTCACCAGGTCAGCACCAGCGACGATCGATCAGGCGGTGGACACGATTGCCGAAAAATACGGCATCACCATTCCCCTCTCCAATCTGGCCGTCGCCGACCCGTGTACCAGGCTCAGGAGCGATCTGCTCACCGGTACCTTCGTCGGCAACGATATGGTCAACCGGGTGACAGGCTCCCACTTTCTTTTTAGCGGCAGTGAGCGGGACTGGCAGTTGTGGGTGAGTGACGGAGAAAAACCCCTGCCGATGAAACTGGTAATCACCTACAAGAAGCTGCCGGGAGCCCCGCAGTACACGGCTGTATTTTCTAACTGGGATTTCGCACCAGGTTTTAGCGAAGAGGCTTTTGCCTTCAAACCTCCGGCGGGAGCTTACGGGATCGAATTCTTGCCGCCGGAGAGTGCCCAGAACGCTCCTCAGAAGCGAGGGAAAAAATTATGAACCGCATCTTTTTGCCCTGTACCCTCCTGGGTTTGTGGATTGCCCTCGGCACGTCTTTTACCGTAGGAGCGGGTGCCCAGCGCTTTGGGGGTGGTGGGGGCGCTTCGCCGCGCCTCAACCGCAGCGTTAATTTGCAAAATCGAGGCAATATTTCGCTGCCGGCGGGGAGTACGCGCGACAATGCCAGTGCTCGCGCCCGAGTTGCCGAGGCGCGCAACAATCCAAACGTTCAAAATCGGCTGAATGCGGCGCGCAACAATCCCACCAATACTCGCGACCGTGCGGTGCAACTGCGCAACAACCCGAACGTGCGAAACCGGGTCAACGAAGCGCGCAACAACCCCAATCTTCAAAACCGCGTGGCCGAGGCGCGCAACAACTCAAATTCACAAAACCGGGTCAATAACATTCGCTCCAACCGCAACGTGAGAGCCAGCGTTCAAAATCGCGCGAACGAGATTCGTAACAATCGGGTTACCAACGTCAATATCCGCAACAACAACATCAACATTGCACCGCCCAGGAGTGCCTGGGGTGGCGGTGGCTGGTACGGCGGCGGCTACTACACTCCCCCCGGATGGGGTACTGCATTTACCTTTGCTGCGGGCCTGGCCATCGGCGCAGCACTCAGCGCTCCACCGCCCTACTACACTCCCGTGGTTATTGGTTCCACCAGATATGTCTACTCTGATGGCGTCTTTCTGCAACCAGTGGGCGGCCAGTACATCGTTGTCCGGCCTCCACTCGGAGCGGTGGTCGATTATTTACCCGACGGATGCCTGACCACGCAACAGGGTGGCATCGTGCTTTATGACTGCAGCGGCGTCCTCTACCAGCCTTACTACGAAGCAGATGCCCTGGTCTACAGGGTAGTCCGGCTCTAGGGGCGCAATCGCCAGTAGAAGCGACCTGCCCCTGTCCAGCTGCGGCAGGTCTACCCTCTGCGACTGGTATAGTGTGAGGGTTGCAACGTGTTCATCCCTTGACCAAGCCTGCCACGCCGCGCCTGCGGGTGCGCCGCCGTCCACCCGCAAAAGCCCAGGCTCCCTTTGACTACCGCAACTTGATCCTGGCGGCTTTTGTCCTGCTTGGGGGTGCAGGAGCGAGTTTTTTTGGCTTTCAGTTTGGTCAAAAAGCACTCGAAGATGTCTCCTCGCCCAGAACACCCAGTGGTGAGGGGCGCAAGGTACTGGGCAAAAGCCAGGGTCTACTTAAAGAAGCCGAAATTCTCGGTTCGCTGACCACTGCCTCCGAGGTGCCCGAGGCGCTTACGCCGGACGAGCTATTAGAACAAGAAGAAGACCTGGCAGCCGAAGACAGCAGTTCGGCCAAAGTCAAAGTCTCCGCCCGCTCAGTTCAAGAAAACGTCTCGCTCAGCGTCGATTCGCTCTCCTGGCAGGGCAGCAATCTGGTGCTCCAGGTGAGCCTGCAGAACAAGAGCTACCACGCGGCGCGCTTTGCCTACAGCCCGGCTTTTGGTCTGCTCGTGGTCACCGACGATCAGGGCAAGCCCCTGCGCACCGTCAGCGAAGGTTTGCCGCCAGAACTTCCCGACGATCGTCAGGTTTACAAGGGCAATATTCAAATTCCAGCAAGCGAACTGGGTAACAGCCGCTCCCTCAACTTGAGCCTCACCGACTATCCCGACCGCCAGCTGCAATTTCAGCTCAATGCCATCCCTGTCCCGCCCCGGCCTCAGTAACGCTTCAGGAGCGCTCCGCTTGAGAAGAAGGCACCGGCGTCCGCTCGCGGCCTAAGGGTGCGGCTTTGCCGGCAAAGTTGTAGGCAAAGACGCGCACCCCCGGTGCGTCCTCGGCGCGGGGCAACTCGGCGGCGGTGAACTGGGCGACGGGGCTGGTGTAGACTTTGACCGATTCGCTCTTGAAGTACTTCAAGAACGGCTCGACGTTGCCCAGATCGCAGGCTTGTTCGGCGGCGGCGGTGCGGTAGTAGGTGGGCACCACCAGCCTTGGCTGCAACTGCTGAGTTGCCTCGTGCGCCAGTGCCGGATCGAAGCTTTTGAGTCCGCCACCCACCGGCACAAACAACAGATCCGGCTTGCCCAGCAGGATCTTTTCTTCGTCGCTCAGGGGAGAGGCAATCACCCCAAGGTGAACGATGTCCATCCCGGCCTGCCGCCAGCGCCAGGCGACGTTGACGCCGAACTGCTTGCCATCCTTGCGGTCGTGCAGGGTCTTGACGCCCTGGAGTTTGTCGAAGCGATCGACGGTGAAGACGCCCGGCTGATAGAGCACGCGGGGATTGCCCCGGACAACGTCGAGCGCGCCCTCGTCGAGCAGGCGCGAGCTGAGCAAGATCAAGTCGGCCTGCACCTCCGGGCGGCGGTACCCGGCGGTACAACCGGCGGGCCGGAAAGGATCGACCAGCAGCCGCCCCTCGCTGGAGCTGAACAAAAAGCAGGAGTGGCCCAGCCAGGTCACCTGCAGTCCTTTGGGCCGGACCGGAGCAGCGATTACCGGTACTGCAGCGGCCAGGGCACAACTGGCGAGGCCCGTTTGCAACAGTTGTCGTCTTCTCATGCGTTCGCTAAACTCTCCAAGAAATTGCGGAGCAGATCTTTACCGGCGGCAGTAAGGATACTCTCCGGGTGAAACTGGACCCCCTGAATGTGTGGCCAGGCGCGGTGGCGCACGCCCATAACTGTCCCGTCCTCGGTCCAGGCAGTGATTTCGAGCACCTGCGGAAAGCGCTCGCGGTCGATGACCAGCGAGTGGTAGCGGGTGGCCACAAAAGGTTGCGGCAGATTGGCAAAGACCCCTTCTCCCCGATGGTGAATGAGCGAAGTCTTGCCGTGCATCAACTCGGTTGCCCGGACAATTGCCCCGCCAAAGACCTGACCGATCGCCTGGTGGCCGAGACAGACGCCCAGAACCGGCAGCGAAGATCCCAGTTCAGCGACGATGGCCCCGGAGATTCCGGCATCCTCGGGACGACCTGGACCGGGAGAAATCACGACGGCTGCCGGAGCCAACTCGCGCACCTGATCGAGATTGATCTGGTCGTTGCGCCGGACCTGTACCTCAGCCCCCAGTTCTGCCAGGTATTGCACCAGATTGTAGGTAAAGCTGTCGTAATTATCGATGACCAGGATCATTGTGCTAACCGAGCTTACCCGCCTGCATAAACTTCCCTATCATAGACAACCCAGGCTCGAACAGGGCGACAAGTGGCCCCAATCGTTGGCAGTGTCACCCGATCGTGGTACAGTTCTTCGCGCCATCGCAGGAAATTCGACCGTGCAAAAGCAGATGCTTCGTTTCTCTTTTCAGCGTCAGGCTGTGGCTGCCGTTGTGGCCGGCTTCGTCGGTATTCTGACATTGCTGCTCGCTCCTCCCCGCCCGGTCTCTGCCCAGACGAGCGGTGGCCAGCTCAAAGTTGTCTTCGTGCCCCCAAAGAGCGCCTTCGGCAAGTCGATGGAAAAAGTCCTCAACCAGGGCGGCTCCAACAGCGGTTTTGCCAAAATTGTCGCTTCGCTCAACAAGCTATTTATCTTCCCGCGCGATCTGCCGGTGATCTTTCGCGAGTGCGGCTTTGTCAACGCCTTTTACTCGCCGCCCCAGCACACGATCACCGTCTGCTACGACCTGATGCAGCACTTTGGCGATCTTTTCAGCAAACAGGGCAAATCCGGGACAGAACTGGGCCGGTTGGTCGCCGGGGCAACGCTCTTTACGTTTTTTCACGAATTTGGCCACGCCCTGATTGGCGAAATGGGCATCCCGGCCACAGGCAAAGAAGAAGATGCCGTCGATGAATTTTCGACGCTACTGCTGGCGCGTCTGGGCGATACCGGCCAGTTTGCCGTGCGCTCCGCCGCCTACTGGTTTGCCCTCGAAGGACAGCAGCAGGCCCGCACCGGCAGAGTAAGCGATCTACCGTTCTGGGACGAGCACTCCCTCAATCAGCAGCGCTTTTACGATGTCATCTGCATTCTTTACGGCAGCAGCCAGAAGCGCTACGCCAACCTGGCCACCGCCGTCGGCATCCCGCCCACCCGCGCCGCCCGCTGCGTGCGGGACTACCCCAAAGAGCGCAAAGCCTGGAACGCCCTGCTGGCCCCTCACCTCAAGCGCCAGTTTTCGCTTTAGCTGAGTTCGGAGGCGACGAGCATACTGCCGATGCCCTGGTCGGTGAGCACTTCGAGCAACAGCGCGTGCATCTGGCGGCCATCGACGATGTGAGCGGCGCGCACCCCCTGGGCCAGGGCGCGCACGCAGCACTGCACCTTGGGAATCATGCCGCCGACGACGATGCCCTGGTCGATCAACCGGCGCGCCTGGTAGATGTCGAGCTTGCGCACCAGGGTCTTGGGATCGTTTTTGTCGAGCAAAATCCCGGCGGTGTCGGTGAGCAAGATAAGCTTCTCAGCGTCGAGGGCCGCCGCCAGTTCCCCCGCCGCCGTGTCGGCGTTGATGTTGTAAGCCTGGCCGTGCTCGTCGCTGGCCACACTCGAGAGCACCGGGATATGGCCATCTTTAAGGAGCGATTGCACGAGCTTGGGGTTGATGCTCTGGATGTCGCCGACAAAGCCTATCTGGGGCTGTTCCTGGGCGCTCGTGTGGGGGCGGGCCTCGATGATCGTGCCGTCCCTGCCGCACAAGCCCACCGCTGAACCGCCCGCCTGATTGATCATCTGGACGATCGACTTGTTGACCTTGCCTGCCAGGACCATCTCCACCACTTCCATCGTGTCGGCGTCCGTTACCCGCAGACCGCCCACAAATTGCACCGGAATATTGAGTCGGGCAAGCCAGCTGTTGATCTCAGGGCCGCCGCCGTGGACGACCACCGGCTTGATGCCGACGGTCGCAAGAAAGACGATGTCGCGGATCACCTGCTCGCGCAGGGCGGCCTCTACCATCGCCGCCCCGCCGTACTTGACGACGATCGTCTTACCTGAGAAGCGCTGAATGTAAGGCAGCGCCTCCGCCAGCACCTGCACCCGATCGACCGGTGAGATGGGCGTAGTAAAGCAACTGGGAGCCGTCTGGGAGGCAGTGCGCAAAGAATCGGCGGTCTGGTCCATCACAACTCAAATAGCGCGAAATCTTTCCCACTGTAGGTCATCTGCCGGTCCACAGCCGAAAGAATCCGGTTGCGGGCCCGGTAGGATTCGAGGGCACAGCAGACCAGGGCCGCCACATCAGCTCGATGAATCGTCCCGGCCACGCGCGGATCCTCGGTGAGCACGCCGTTGCCGGTGGCAGGCTCCGACTTGAGGCCGCCGGGCCGGATAATCGTATAGGCAAGGCCGCTATGCACCAGATGCTGCTCGGCCTTGTCCTTTTCGATTAAGACCGGTCCCAGCGTCTGCAACACCTGGGCGGGCAGGGCGACCGCACTGTTACCGGTACCGATCGAAGTAATCAAGACGAAGCGCCCGACCCCCGCCGCTGCTGCTGCATCGATCAAGTTGCGGTTGCCAGGGTAGTCGGCGCGCCGGCCATCTTTTGGCAGGCCACCGATCGTACTCACCACCGCCTCGATCGGTTCAGATCCAAACGCCCGGCTTACAGATAGTGGATCGAGGGCGTCACCGAAAACGACTGCGACACCCATCGCCTCCAGTTCCTGCCGGGTCGCCTCCGAGCGCAGGAGTGCTTTTAGCGGCTGCCCCTGGGCGCTAAGCTGGCGGGCAATTTCAAACCCCACTCCACGGCTGGCACCGGCCAGAAGAATGGTCACTGTACACCCTTACAACACCAGTCTTTAAGCTTACGCCATCGGGTTTGAAGCTGGCACTAGCGGTGCAGGGAGTTCAAAAGCAGGTTGACGCCCGTCTGGATCAGCGCTCCCTGCAGAGTCTGGGGCTGCCCGTAGCCGTAGCCGCCGTAATAGCCCTGGTTGGCGTAACTGCGCTGCTGGCAGTAGCCGTTGCGGCCACAGGTGTAACCGTCGTTGTAACCCTGGTTGTAGCCCTGGTTGTAGCTGTTGTCGTAACCGTAGCCCTGGTTGCCGTAGTAGGGCTGGTTGTAGCTGCCGTAGGTGTTGGGCAAAAATTGTGCCTGTGCCGGTGCAGCCAGGGTCAGAGCGGTCAACGAAAGGGCAGCAAGAGCAAGAACTTTTTTCATGGCACAAGTGAGGGTAAAAGGTCCAGCCTCCGTGGCCACTGCCTACGGCTGCTCTAGCCCCTATTATCCCCTGCGCCCCCTGCACCACACTTGCGCTTTCGCGCAGAGATCGCTGCGGCGATACTATAATTTGCGTAGACAAGTGTTCATGATCTCCGATCAGCCGGCGGTGATTGCTTCCAGATCTAGCGTCCGGTAGGATGATGGCCTGTATAACTAGTGCTCCACGATGCAGTACGTCAACCTTCACACCCACAGCGACTACAGCCTGCTCGACGGAGCGAGCCAGGTGCCGGACCTCATCGAGCGGGCCAGGAGCCTGGAGATGCCGGCGATCGCCCTCACCGATCATGGGGTGATGTACGGGGCGGTGGAGCTGATTAAAAAATGCCGCTCCGCCGGCTTGAAGCCCATCGTCGGCACCGAAGGGTACGTCATCAACGGCGATATTCGCGACAAGACCCGCCGCTACCGCCGCTACCACCAGGTGCTGCTGGCCAAAAATCTGCAGGGCTACAAAAATCTCGTCAAGCTGGTGACGATCTCGCACCTGGAGGGCATGCAGGGCCGGGGCATCTTTGCACGCCCCTGCATCAACAAAGAACTGCTGACCCAGTACCGCGAGGGTCTTATCTGCACCTCCGCCTGTCTGGGGGGCGAGATTCCCCAGCAGATTCTCAACGGTACCTTCGATCAGGCCCGCCGCATCGCCCAGTGGTACAAGGAGCTGTTCGCGGACGATTTTTATCTGGAGATTCAAGATCACGGCCAGCGGGAGGACCGCGTCGTCAACGTCGCCCTGCTGCGCCTCAGCCGCGAGCTGCATATCAAGCTCATCGCCACCAACGACTCGCACTTTACCTCCTGCGAGGATGTAGACGCCCACGACGCGCTGTTGTGCATCCAGACGGGCAAGCTGGTGAGCGAGGAGAACCGGATGCGCTACACCGGCACCGAGTTTCTCAAAAGCGCCGAGCAGATGGCGAGCATGTTTCGCGACCACCTGAGCGACGAGGTGATCGCCGAAGCCCTCGCCAACACCCTCGAAATTGCCGAGAAAGTCGAGCGGTACGACCGCGAACTGTTGGGAGACGCCCGGCTGCCGCAGTTTCCGATCCCGCGCGGCCACACCGCCGAGAGCTACTTAGAGCAGGTGAGCTGGGAGGGGATGCGCGAGCGCTTCGGCAGCCAGATCGACCCCGTCTACCGCGACCGGCTCAAGTACGAGCTGGGCATTATCGAGCAGATGGGCTTTGCCACCTACTTTCTGGTGGTCTGGGACTACATCAAGTACGCCCGCGACCACAGCATCGCCGTCGGACCAGGACGCGGTTCAGCGGCGGGCTCCCTCGTCGCCTACGCCCTCAAGATCACCAACATCGACCCGGTGCGCTACAACCTGCTTTTTGAGCGCTTTCTCAACCCGGAACGCAAGTCGATGCCCGACATCGACACCGACTTTTGCATCGAGCGCCGCGACGAGATCATCCGCTACGTCACCGAAAAGTACGGCGAGGAGTACGTCGCTCAGATCATCACCTTCAACCGCCTCACCTCCAAGGCGGTGCTCAAGGACGTGGCGCGGGTGCTCGACATCTCCTACGGCGACGCCGACAGGCTCGCCAAGCTCATCCCGGTAGTGCGCGGCAAACCCGTTCCCCTCAAAAAAATGATCTCAGAGGAGACGCCCGCGCCGGAATTCAAACACGCCTACGAGAGCGACGAGCGCACCCGAAAGTGGGTCGATCTGTCGATGCGCATCGAGGGCACCAACAAGACCTTCGGCGTCCACGCCGCCGGGGTGGTGATTTCGAGCATTCCCCTCGACGAACTGGTGCCGCTGCAAAAAAACAACGACGGCCAGGTGATCACCCAGTACTACATGGAGGACATCGCCGATCTGGGCCTTTTGAAGATGGACTTTCTCGGCCTGCGCAACCTGACGATGATCTACCGCGCTCAGGAGTTGATTGGCCAGTACCGGGGCGAGCACATCGACCTTGACAACCTGCCCCTCGACGACCCCCAGACCTACGCGCTGCTGGGCAAAGCGGACCTGGAGGGCATCTTTCAACTAGAATCCTCCGGCATGAAGCAGATCGTCCGCGATCTGCGCCCCTCCAACATCGAAGACATCTCATCGATCCTGGCACTCTATCGGCCTGGACCGCTCGATGCCGGGCTCATTCCTGAATTTATCGACCGCAAGCATGGCCGCAAGCAGATTCAATATCTGCACACTTTACTGGAGCCAATCTTAAAAGAAACCTACGGCGTTCTATGCTATCAAGAACAAATTATGAAAGTCGCCCAGGAATTGGGCGGCTATACCCTCGGTCAGGCCGATCTGCTCCGGCGGGCAATGGGCAAAAAAAAGCGCGAGGAGATGGAAAAGCACCGCTCGATTTTTGTCGATGGCTCCGCCAAAAATGGCGTCCCCAGTCGAATCGCAGAAGAGCTATTTGAGCAGATGGTTGTCTTCGCAGAGTACTGTTTTAACAAGAGTCATTCTGCTGCCTACGGCTACGTTACTTTCCAGACGGCCTATCTTAAAGCCCACTATCCAGTCGAGTACATGGCCGCACTATTGAGTTCGGTCAAAGGCGATCAAGATAAAGTTCAAAAATATATCGCTTCCTGTTTGAGCATGGGCATCGAGATCGAGCCGCCCGACATCAACCGCTCCGGTTTTGACTTCACTCCTCAAGACAAGAGCATTCTCTTTGGCCTCGGGGCCGTCAAGAACGTCGGCGAAGGGGCGATTCAGGCGCTCATCGAAGCGCGTGCCCAGAAAGGTGCCTTCCGCAATCTGGCCGATCTGTGCGACCGGGTCGATCTGCGGGTAGTCAACAAGCGCGCCCTCGAAGCGCTGGTCAAAGCCGGTGCCTTCGACAGCTTTTCGAGCAACCGGGGTCAGTTGCTCGCCGATATGGAAAAGGTGGTGGATTGGGCCCAGGACCGCGCCCACGACCGCAGCATCGGCCAGTTCAACCTCTTTGACGCCTTTGCCGCCGCTGCTTCTGAGCGGATGGCAAGTTTTGAGAGCGCCCCGAGTGCGCCGCCCACCGCCGATCTGCTCCCGGCGGACAAACTGCGCTTCGAGCGGGAACTATTGGGCTTTTATGTCTCGGACCATCCCCTCAAGGCGGTGCGCGAGAGCGCCAGATTGCTCGCGCCGATCAATCTGGCGGATCTGGCCGATTGTCGGGTCGAGAGCAGCGTGAGCGCGATTGCCCTGGTGCGCGATGTAAAGGCGGTCGTCACCAAAAAAGGCGACCGTATGGCGATCGTGCAACTGGAGGATTTGACCGGTTCGACTGAGGCGGTGGTCTTTCCGAGAGTCTACGAGCGGGTCGGACCCCTGTTTGTCACCGATGCGCGGCTGATGCTCTGGGGAAAGATCGACCTGCGCGATGAGCGCCCTCAGCTCATCATCCAGGACGCTAAACCGATCGAGGAAGTCAAGATGGTCGTCATCGACCTCGAACCGCGCTCGGACGTGCAGACCTGGCACCAGTTGCGCGAGTTGTTGCAGGCGCACCAGAGCGAGACAGCCCATATTCCGGTGATCGCCTCGATCAAAAATGACCAGCGCCACAAGCTCATCCGCTTTGGCCACCAGTTTCGCATCAGCAACGACAGCGCCCTGATTCAGGCGCTGGCGCGCAAAGGTTTTGCTGCCCGGCTGGCGCGGATCGTCAATTGAGCAGGACGCAGGGGGCAGCCGTTGTCGGGCGGAGGATGAGGCGGTGACGGGCAACGCGCAGGATGCGTCCCTGGCGCTCGAGCTGGTTGAGGATGCGGGTGACGGTGACTCGCGAAGTACCCACCAGATCGGCAAGATCTTGATGGGTCAGGCGCAAGTCGATGAGCCGTCCTTCGGCCACATCGCAGCCAAAGCGGCGGGCGAGCCAGACGAGCACCGATTCGATGCAGACCTGGGCATCCTTGCACTGGACAATTTCCAGCAGGTCCATCGCTCCCCGGACGTGCCGGATGAGGGCGTCGGTGAGCCGGGACCACTGATCTTTGGGAACGCGCACGGCCACGACCGGTGTCAAACATTCGAGGTGGTAAGGTTCGACCTGCACCAGTTCTCGGCCAACCACATCCCCCGGCCCCCAGAGGCCGAGGGAGATGAGTGTACCGTTCTCATGCCAGGTGGTGGCGCGCACGATACCCTGAACCAGCTGCCAGAGGCAGTCGCGCTCGTGGGGCAAAAGCGCCCGGCGCTCGAAGGTGTGCGTGCGGGAATAAGCCGTCGAGATGATTGAAGTAGCCATAGTGTGGGTAGCTGCTGCAGGACGGGAAGTACCGTCACAGCAGGATAAGCGGTTACCAGCTTTCTGCTAGGGACACAGGCTCAAGCCATAGCTGCAGGCCGAGCTGTTCGAGGTACTGCAATCCGTCCCCAATCTGCGCCTCGCTGCCGCGCAACTCAAGGTCGAACCAGCCGTCGTCGTTGCTGCCGGAACCCAACAGCGCACCGAGAATGGTGAAGCTCAGCTTGTATCTGGCCGTCAGATTAGAGAGCACCGGCTCGCGCCGGAAGCGCTGCGGTACGTGCAGGCGCACCCGCAGAGAGACTTCTGTGCTCCGTTCGTTCAGAGGCTTGATAAAAACGCGCTCCCGGTCGCTATGCAGTTGTACCGGGCAGGCAAACTGGTCAGGTGCTGAGAGCACACCCTCGTAGTCGAATACCCCCACCTCAAAGTTGAGGTGCCTGGGCAACGGCACCCCCGGCCCCTGGGGCGAGACGTTACAGTACATCTCCAGGCCAATCCAGTCTCTTCCTTCCTGCCGCACTGCCAGCGAAAGCGCAGAGGTGTCAGTGCTCAGCGTATGCCAGTGGACCACCGAGGCCGACCGGTCCCAGAGCGTCGCCGGAATACAGACCTGCCGGGGAATCCGCAGATGGGTGCGCAGTCGAGCAGTCCGGCTCTCGGCAGTGGTGTTCATGGGTGCTCCCGGTTCGTGCAAACAGATAAAGGGGCCAGTTCCCGGTTAAAAATAAATTACCGGTAAGTTGGTCGATTTATCGTAGTTAGTGCCCATTATGCTTGCACATCTGCGCTGAGATTGCAAGCTGTCTGCTGACAATTGCGCTCAAAAAACCGACAGCAGCCACAGACCGATCGCCGTTGCGGCAAGAAAAACCAGTCCCATCGCTCCGGCGAGGGGTTTGCCGCCCAGGCCGCTCACCCACTCTCTTACGGCACCGGTGGACCGCACGATCCCGTGGGTGTCGATGAGGGTCATCCCCCAGACCCAACCGGCGTGCAGTCCCCAGGCCAGATAAAGATTGCCCCCCGAGAGTATTCTTGCCAGCACCAGGACCATGCCCATTGCCCAGAGCCCCGGTAGTTCCCGCGCTGCCTCAGCGAATTTGTCGAGCTGCCAGATAAGGTGCAGTGCGGCAAAGACGAGGCTGCTGGCAACTGCTGCGGTCCAGGGACCGTAGGGCAAAAGGGTCTGGAACAGAAAACCGCGAAACAACAGCTCCTCGACTCCGCCCACAAAAAGCCCGATCACAAGCGGCAGCAAAAAAGGTTGCCCACCCAGGCGCACAGGCTTTATCTGTGCCCAACCCGCTGCCGTCTCAAAGCCAAACAGCAGCGCCAATCCCAGTGTTCCGAGGCCGAGCCCGGCAAGCACCTGCAACCCAGCCCGCCCGCCGGCATCTCCGAGGCCGTAGGCGGCAAGGGGAACGGCAAGCCAGGCACTGACTGCCCAGACAACGATCGGAATGATGAGGTAGAGGCTGAGCAGAAGCTTGAGCCTGTCAGCAAAAGCAATAGGCCGACCGGGCCGCCAGCCCAGCCGGATGAGCTGGGGCAGTGCCACCGGCAGCCAGAGGCCAAAGCAGCCTGCGGCGACGACAAAGACAAGCAGTAGCGGCGAGGGGGCATCCGGCATAGATTGGAATTTTTCGACTAATTAGACGGAGCTAAATAGGCATCAGATTTGGGCTGGAGTGGGGGAAGCGGGTTTTTGAGTACTTCTAAAACCGTCCCCACCCCTCCACACCCCCCCTGCCCCCCGCTCTCCTCCTCCTGCCCCCCGAATGGGGGGCTGCCCCCGCTGGGCAGGGAAGAAGAGGGGGGGTTCACTGTAACTGGGTTGCGGGTGGGATGGGCGAAGTCAGTTGCAGACTCGAAGGGATGCATAGCTGTTTTGATCTGACGTTAATTACCTTCGGCTACACTTCAACAACATCTGCTGTCTTGGGCACCTTCTCGATAAACCAATCCATGCTCAAACGACCTGAGCGCTGAGGCGTCTGGTATAGGGGTGGTCTAATGGGAGTCCAGTTGGAGCGCAAACGCTGCTGCACCACATCAGAAAGACTGCCTGACCGTTTTCTGTTCACACGGGCGCGGATCATGTAGGTATTTTAGCCCAGGCATGATCCGGTGGGAATCCAGCCAGGAAAGTGTCCGACTGGAAGCTAGCCGGGAGGGCATCCAACCTATGCCCTGATCCTGGTTCTAGAGCAATTGCGCCTCGAGGTCGGCTTTGCCTTTGCGGGCGCAAAAGTCACCGAAGGATTCGCCGGGCAACCGCTCGTCTTTGAAGTAGGCAAACAGAGGAGCGAGCAGCGCGGCGATCTCCTCGCGCTTGACCCGCTCGCGGAAAAGCCAGTTGAGCCGGGTCGATTCAAAGTTGCCGCCCAAAAACAGGTGGTAGGCACCGGGGGCACTGCCGACAAAACCGATTTCACCCATGTAGGGGCGGGCACAGCCGTTCGGACAGCCGGTCATCCGAATCGAGATGGGCGTGTCGGCCAGCTCCAGCTGCCGCAGGTGGGCAGTAAGTTCCTCAACGATCGAAGGGAGCACCCGCTCCGATTCGGTGAGGGCAAGGCTGCAGGTGGGCAGAGCCGGGCAGGCCATCGCGTAGCGATGGGAGGGGACGATATTGTCGGCTGTCTCGATGCCTGCCCGCTGCAAGATCCCATCGATGGCCTCGCGCTGATCGGGTAGAACATCGACGATGAGCAGGTTCTGGGTCGGCGTAAAGATAAGGTGCAATCCAAAGCGCTCGACGATCTGGCGCAGGGCAGATTTGAGATAAAGACCTTCTCGATCGAGAATGCGGCCATTCTCGATCCAGAGGCCCAGAAAGTAGCGCCCGTCGCCCTGGGGGTGCCAGCCCAGGTAGTCCTCGTAGCGCCAGGAAGCTACAGGCCGCCAGGGTAGCAGAGCTTTGCCCAGGTACTTTTCGACTTGATCGCGAAACCATTCCAGCCCGCGATCGTGGATGAGATATTTGAGCCGGGCATGGCGGCGGTTGTAGCGATCGCCAAAATCGCGCTGCACCAGCACGATCGCCTTGACCGCATCGAGCATGTCCTCGGGAAGGACAAAGCCCAGGTGATCGGCGCGGCGCGGGAAGGTCTCGGGGTTGGCGTGGGTCATCCCGAGGCCGCCCCCCACCGTCAGGTTGTACCCCACCAGCCGCTCGCCCTCGAAGAGCGGCACCAGGCCCAGATCCTGCGTGTAGAGATCGACCGAATTGTCGCCTTCGACGGCGACGGCGATCTTGAACTTGCGGGGCATGTAGGTCTTGCCGTAGATGGGTTCGACCTCCGGCTCGTCGGTAAAAAGCTTTTCTTCGCCCTGCCAGACTTCGACGTAGGCACCGGTGCGGGGAGTGAGCAGCTCGGCAATCTGAACCGCCGCCTCGCGGGCCGCCACGTAGGGCAAAGAAGCAAAGGGCGCAGCCGGAGCCATGACGTTGCGGTTGATGTCGCCGCAGGCTCCTAAAGTCGAGCCGAGGTGGGTGCTGATCGTCGCTACCACCTCCTGCAGGTTGCGCTTGTGGATACCGTGCAACTGCAGGCCCTGGCGGGTGGTGGCGCGGATCGTGCCGTTGCCGAGACTGTCGGCGAGGGCGTCAATGGCCAGATAAAAGGCCGCCGGGGCGTAACCGCCCGGATTTTTGGTGCGCACCATAAAAGAATAGTCAGGCTCAAGGGCGCTTTCCTTGCGCGCCTTGCGCTCGTCGCGGTCATCTTGCTGGTAGATGCCGTGGAATTTAAGCAGTTGCTGCGACTCCTCACCAAAGTGCGTCGTCGGCTCCGCCAGTTCCTCGCGCAACCTGCCGCGCAGGTTGTCGCTCTGCTCTTTGATCCGCTCAACTTTTGAGCGCCGCACCGTCGTCTCAGTCATACCTGTCTTTTTGCCCCAGTTCCCCGGTATCTCTATCGAGATTTAGCAATTTTTTGAGCATTTGTCACGTGAGCTTGCTCACATCGGCAAAACTTTGCTGACATAGTTCACGTTCGGAACCGCCGCTTTGCAGTCGGCGTCTACTTTCTGTAGTTGTCCTGGTGCCTGTTTCGATGAACTGGAAGCCTGCCCTCACAGGTCTTGTCCTGCTCGGTATTCTCGGCCTTGCTTCGCCGCTGCCCGTCCTTGCCTTTGACCCAGAGGAGACGACGACGATCAAAGTTTACGACCGGGCGAGCAAGGCGGTCGTGAGCATTCGCAGCAGCGACGGCACCGGTGCCGGAGCGCTCATCGATCCGAGCGGGGTGATCATCACCAACAACCATGTCGTGCAGGGCAATCGGCGCGTGCAGGTGCAGACGGCGGACGGGCGGAGCTATACCGGCAGCGTGCGCGCCCTCGACCGGCGCAACGACCTGGCGATCGTCGAGATTCAACCAAATCGAGCGCTGCCTTATCTGCGCCTTGCAACAGGACCGGCGCGGGTCGGCCAGCGCGTCTACGCGATCGGCAATCCCTTTGGCCTCGATCGCACCCTCACCGTCGGCATCCTGAGCCGGATCGCCCCGAACGGCGACCTGCAGACCGATGCCGCCCTCAACCCCGGCAACTCCGGTGGCCCGCTCCTTAATTCGGATGGCGAAATCATCGGCATCAACAAGGCAATCTTGAGCGAGAGCGGCGGCAGTATCGGCATCGGTTTTGCCACCCCCACAACCCCGGTGCGGACACTGCTTGCCAGTGGCAACCGCGAGACAGCTCAGCGCCCCGACCGCCGGGGACTGGGCGTCGTCCTCGATACCCAGACGCTCACCGTCCTCGAAGTCCAGCCGGACTCGCCGGCGGAGCGCGCCGGTCTGCAACCGGGCGATCAGTTGCTGGGGGTCAACAACTACGCCCTGCAAAGCTCTACCCAATTGCAGCAGATCTTGCAGCGCGCAGCTGGCACACTGATATTGACTGTGGCCCGCGATCGGCAGATCGGGCGCGTCCGGATCGAGTTGTAGTCGGTTTGTCTGGATGATCTTGTTGAGACTGGCCTTAATCTTTGCTTGCCTGCTGGCTTCTTGTGCAGTTGCTGTCGCTGCTCCGCGCAAGGCAGCCCTGAGTGCCCGCGAGGTCAGCGTTCCGCTCAATATCCGCCTGCGCGAGGCGAACCTGCGCTTTGGCTTTCGGCTTTTGAGCGAGCTGACGGAGGAAGCCCAGCCCCGCGAGGGGAATATCTTGATTTCGCCTTTGAGCGTCGAAATTGCCCTGGGCCTGCTGCTGCCGGGAGCCTCCGATCCGGTCAGGCGCGAGATCGCAAGTACGATCGAGTGGCGCGATCAGGAGCTGGACCAGGCGAGCGAGGCCCTCGCCTTGCTGAGCGAACAGTTTCGCACCGATGAGCCACGGATACAGCTGACGCTTGCCAACGTGCTCTGGGCGCAGGGAAGTGCCGCCGATCTTTCTCAACGCTTTTCGGGGCTGGCCCTCCCCCGTCCTGGAGCAAATGTGCTGATCGCCAATTTACAAAATTCGACGACAGCCATCGATCTCAACCGCCAGCTCTCCCTGGGCACCAGCGGTCAGATCGATCGGGTTCTCGATCGAGAGCGACCGCAGACCCGCTCGCGGGTACTGGTAAACGCAGCCACTTTTCGTGCCCCCTGGCGGCAGGCATTCAATCCGGTAGAGACGAGCGAGGTTCCTTTTACCCTGAGCGATGGCAAGCAGAAGACCGTGCAGCGCATGGGGATGACCGGCAGCTTTCGCTACTTCGAGGGGCGCGATTTTCAGGCGGTGAACCTGCCTTTTGGCCGCAACAGTGAATGGAGCATGATCGTGTTTTTGCCCGCCGCCGGTACCACCCTCACCGCCTTTGAAGACGACCTGAGCGACGAGCGCTGGCAGCTCTGGATGCAGCAATTTGCCCTGCGCGATGGAGCCGTCTACCTGCCCCAGTTGCGGTTGCGCTACGGCAGTGGTCTGAGCCGGGCCCTCAAGGCGCTGGGCATGGTAAACGCCTTTTCGGCAGGAACGAGCTTTCCTGGGCTGGGAACCGCCCTCGACGAGGTGAGCCACCAGACCGCCTTCGAGGCCCGCGAGGATGGCCTGGAGCCGCCACTGCCCACCGGCGACACCAAGCAGCGTCCGCTGAGCATCGTCAATCCAGCCCAGTCACCTTCAGCCCGCAGTGAGCGCCGCCGCCGGGCACCCTTCGTCTTTAATGTCGATCGGCCTTTCTTTTTTGCGATCTACAACAATTACTCCGGCTTCGTGTTGTTTTTAGGTTCCGTCGTCGATCCGACCGAGACCACCAACAGCGGTTAACAGCCAGACGCCGTGTAGGATACAGACAAAGACCACCAGAAGACATCGTGACAGCCAAAGATGAGTAGCGATCGGCAGAACTGGCTTTTTTGGGGACCGCAAATTATCGGGGTCTTGATCCTCGCTTTTTTGCTTGTGAGCCTCAACCCGGTGCGTTTTGTGGGCAACGGCGAAAACCTCGTGGTCTTCTCCTGGCTCGGGGGCATCCAGCGCGAGGCGCTGCAGCCGGGGGCGCACCTGGTGCTGCCGGTGGTCTCCCAGACGATTCCCTTCGACATCAAGACCCAGACGCTCACGTTCAAAAATGGCGGCGAGAACACCTACGGTCCCCGCGTCGTCGCCCTCACCCGCGACGGTCAGGAGATCAGCACCGAAGTAACGATGCAGTTTGTCGTGGCCGATCCGGCCAAAGTCTACGAGACTCTGGGCACTGACTATATCGACCGCATTGCGCCGATTGTTCGTTCTGTGATCTCTTCTGAAACCAGCGGCTTTTCTGCCCAGGCGCTCTACTCGACAAAGCGTCCCCTGTTGCAGGCGCAGATCCGCGAGCGGGTGGCAGGCAACCTCGGTCCCTACGGCATCAACGTCCTCGATCTGCTGCTCAGGGACGTGAGCTTCGACAAGGACTTTGTCTCGGCCATCGAGGCCAAGACGATCGCCGAGAACCAGCTTGCCAAAAAAGACTACGAGATCGATCAGGCCACCCAGGAAGCCAAGACTGCCATCTCCGAAGCCCAGGCGGAGGCTGGCCGCCTCGGAGCCAAAGCCGATGCCCTGACTAAAAATCCTGCCTACCTGCGGGTGGTCCAATCGGGCGTGCTGGGCGATACTCTCGATACTCTCGTCACCCGCTAAATTTCACTACCGGGGGTGCCTGTGACGACAAATCTGCAGGTAGGCGAAAAATTCCCCGATGTAGAATTGCTCGATCACGAGCGCCAACCGATGCGCTTCTTGTTCTTCATGCGGCAGCGCCTCAGCGGCATCGGTATTGCAACCAGGAACTGCCGCCAGGAGCAGCTACAACTCCATGTTTCAGAAACCAGCTTGTTTCGTTTAAAATGAAACATGGCCATTTCTGAAACAGACTTGCTTAACCTCCTAGATGTTATTCGAGCTCGGCTTCCTGCAAGATGGAAGCTTGAGCGCGAGCAGATCGAGCCTCACCTCGGGCGAGGGATGAGGCCAGACGCAACGGCAGTCCTTACAGATCCACAGGGTATGAGCGCGGCCATCATCATCGAAGTGAAAAGCCAGCCAGTAGAAGCGCACAAGGTACCGTATATTGCAGCTCAGCTGCGCCGCTATGATCAGTGCGTTCCATTGTTACTGTGTCCCTTTTTAGGTAAGGCTGCCCGTACACGGCTGCTCGAATACGAAGTTAATTATATAGATTCTGTTGGAAACTCCAGACTCGCCATTGAGAAGCCCGCAATCTTTATAGAAACAACAGGAACTGACAAAAATCCCTACCGGGAAGCGGGAAAACCTTTGCGCTCATTGAAAGGGGCAGGTGCAGGAAGAGCTATACGAGCGCTATGCGACTTTATTCCTCCATATGGAGTTCGTGAACTTGCCAAATGTTCAGATGCTGCGGTGTCAGCAATCAGCCGGGTGGCTGACTTATTAGAGCGCGATGGGCTTGTGCAGCGCAGTAGTGGGCGTATTATTGATGTTGATTGGTGTGGAGTTTTGAGACGCTGGAGCCAGGATTACGTGTTGTTTGTTTCTGGTAAGTATACGTCGTACTTAGAGCCTCGAGGTCTTTCAAACCTATTGTCTAAACTTCAGAATCTACAAGAGAAATGGGCTTTGACAGGATCGCTAGCTCTAAACCAACGTGTGTCCGTTTCGCCAGCACGGCTTGGGCTGGTATATGTTCCTAATGTTCGTACTACAGCGAAGAATTTGCAGCTAGTGGAGACTGAAACAGGAGCGAATGTTATTTTACTTGAACCGTTTGATCCAGTTGTTTTCTCTCGTCTATGGGACTGGGAGATGCCGCAGCGAAATGCGGCAGCTACGCAGGTTGCTGTAGACCTTATGGTCAGTCCGGGTCGTGGTCCTGCTGAGGCTGAGGCATTGCTGGAATGGATGGGAAAAAACGTATCTGTGTGGAGGCGTAAGTGTATCTAACGACCGGATTTGAACCGGAATACGTTCAGGCTCGCAAGGCGCTTCTAGATGTTCTAGAAGCGCTTGGTAAACACAGAGAGGCAGTCGTCCTAGTTGGAGCACAAGCTATATATCTTCGCACTGGCGAGTCCGATCTTGCTGTTGCACCGTACACTACTGATGCAGACTTAATGATCAACTCTACGATACTCACTGATAAGCCTCTACTCGAAGAAGTACTTGAAGCTGCAGGATTTAAATTAGAGACTCCTCCTGGTGCATGGAAGAGCAGTGGAGATATAGCAATCGATTTTATGGTTCCAGAAAGTCTAAGCGGACAGGGTAGAAGAGGAGCCGACCTTGGTAATCATGGACGAAGGGTAGCGAGGCGAACTCTAGGTCTGGAGGCAGCACTTGTAGACCAGGACGTACAAATTATTGGAGCTCTGGAAGATACCGATACTCGAAAGTTTGAAATTAGAGTAGCTGGACCAGGTGCATTGTTGATTGCAAAGTTGTATAAAATCGAAGAGCGAATAGAAAAACCACATCGTCTGAGTAATAAGGATGCCCTCGATGTGTACCGCCTTTTGAGAGAAACTTCTGTGGACACAATGGCCGCGACTATGAAAAAGCTTTTGGCGGACAAGCGCTCCCAAGAGATTACAGAGCAGGGCATACGCTACTTGGAGGAACTGTTTACGTCTGCGACAGCCAGAGGTGCAGCAATGGCTGGAGAGGCAGCACATCCACTTGTAGACTCTGGAGAAATAGCAGCTTCAAGTGCAGCGCTTGCTAAAGAGCTACTTGTAGAAATTTTAGAGAACTGAAACTAAAAAGGTAGTGCATTATTTTAAAATTTATTCTCAGGGCGGTGCAGGTAGAACAGCAACCTCCTGCACGATACGCAAGAGCATCTTGAGAACTGAAGGCGTTGATCTTCTACTAAAGGGGGCCTTTAGAGTAAAAATAAGCGCGGTACCAAAAGCGCAGTTGCATAGCTGCAGTCCTAGAACGAGGTGCAAGTGGTGTACCGTAGGCCAGCGGAGCGAGGAAATGCCAGATGACAACTTCGCCGATGATGGATCGGATCGTCAACCTTCACCCTATCAACCGCCTGCTTTTGTCTTTAATCGCAGCGGCGGTCGCTTATTTATTGGTCAGCCGCGACAGTTCCCTGCTCTACCGCACCTTGGTTCCCTGGGAGAGTGCGACGCTTTGTTATCTGTCGCTGTCCTGGCTGACCGCCTTGATGATTACCCGTGAGCGGATCGCGAGCCTGGCCGACGAGGAAGATGTGGGCCGCACGGTCATCTTCTTTCTGGTGATTGGAGCGACTACGGCGAGCCTGGTCGCGATTGCTTTGCTCTTAGCCGATGTCAGGGGACATGCCCCCCACCTGCTGGCGGGCGACGTGGCGCTGGCCGTCACCTCGGTGCTCAGTTCCTGGTTGCTCACCCACACCACCTACGCCTTCCACTACGCCCGCGACTACTACCGGGGAGAAGACGGCGGCCTGGAGTTTCCCGGCAAGGAACCGCCCAACTACTGGGACTTTGCCTACTTCTCGTTCGTGATCGGCATGACTTTTCAGGTATCGGATGTGGAAATCTCCTCTTCTGGGATCCGGCGCGTTGTTCTGGGCCACTCCCTATTGTCGTTTGTCTTCAACACGGTGATTCTCGCTCTCAGCATCAACTTGATCGCCGGGCTGGTCCACTGACGAGCCGTCAGCATTTTGCCGCTCCAAGTGGGGCAGACCGGCGACTTCGCGCACGACGTTCAAGAATGCCTCCAGAACCGGTGAGGCGTTGTTCTCCCGCCAGATCGCCGCCACCTCCACCTGGGCTTTGGGATCGGCCAGTTCGCGGTAGACCACTCCAGAGCGCTGAAAGTTGCGCACCGAAGCGGGAACGAGGGCAACACCGATGCCACCGGCGACGAGGTGAATGGTGGTCTGGATGTTGTTGGCCTCCTGCACGACTTTTGGGCTAAAACCCGCCTCGAAGCAAAGCCCTACCAGCTGATCGTAGTAACTTGGGCCAAACTGGCGCGGAAAGAGAATGAACGGCTCGGCGCGCAACTGTTCGAGGGCAATGATCGGGTAACTGGCGAGCGGATGATTGGCAGGCAGGGCCGCCACCAGCGGCTGCTGGAGGATAGACAGGTGGGCAATCTCAGCGTCGAGCAGGGGCAGGTAGACGAACCCGACATCGATGCGATCCTCGTAGAGCGCCCGCAACTGGGTGTCCTGGGGCAATTCGTTGAGCACCAGCGTCACCTCGGCGTAGCGCTCGCGAAAGACGCGCCAGGTATCGGGCAGCAGACTGTAGGCAGCGGCGCTCACAAAGCCTACGACCAGACGGCCCACCTCGCCCCGGCTCGCCTGCCGGGCAGTGAGCACGGCCTGCTCGACGGCGGCGAGCACGGGCCGAATGGATTCTAAGAAAACCTGGCCCGCGTAGGTGAGTTGCACGGGCCTGCGGCCCCGCTCAAATAGCGACACACCTATTTCCTGCTCAAGAGCCTGGATCTGCTGGCTGAGGGGCGGTTGGGCGATGTGCAGCCGGGCAGCGGCCCGACCAAAGTGCAACTCCTCAGCGACAGCGAGGAAGTAGCGCAGGTGGCGAAGTTCCACGGGAATTCCCTAACTTGATATCTATTGCATATCATCTAATGCCAAACAATATATTGGACCTCTTGTGAGAGGAGCTTCTAGAGTAGGAGCAAGCGCGGTGCCGGAGGCGGATGGAAAAAGTGCAGTTGCGCGGCTACAGCCCCGGAACGATCGGCAAGGTGACGGAACTGCATGGCAGTTACTACGGTCGGCAGTGGAATCTTGGCCTGCGCTTCGAGGCGCAGGTGGCAGGAGATCTTTCTCAGTTCTTGCTCGAACTGGACGAGAAGCGCGATCGGTTTTTTGCAGCGACGGTGGCGGGCGAAGTTGTCGGCTCGCTGGCAGTCGATGGCCGCAGCAGGGAGGAGGGGGCGCGGCTGCGCTGGTTCGTTCTCGCGCCCACTCACCAGGGTCTGGGAATCGGCCAGATCCTGTTGCAGGCAGCCCTCGATTTTTGCCTGGAGGCGAGCTTTGAGCGGGTGTACCTGTGGACCTTCGCGGGCCTCGATGCCGCCCACCACCTCTATCGCAAGTTTGGCTTCACCCTCTCCCGAGAATGCACCGGCGACGAATGGGGGCGGCCCCTGACCTATCAGATGTTTGAGAGGGCACTGTGAATCTAACCCGGACTGTCCAGGCTAGCCAGCAACGCCCTGAGCAGGTCGCGGTTGAGGCGGTTGTACTTGGTCTGCCCTTCTTTGCGCTTGTCGAGCAACCCCACCTCCCACAGCTGCTTGGTGTGGTGGCAGGCAAGGGAGAGGCTCACCCCCAGCCGCTCGGCAATTTCGGAAGTACTCAATTCAGGCACAGCCGCCAGCATCTCGACGATCTGCAGCCGGGTCGTATCGGCGAGGGCCATAAACGCCCGCGCCCGCTGCTCGTGGTCCGCCTGCTCACCCATGTTCCCGCTGCGCTGCCGGTCACTCTTAATTAAACACTTAAATAACTATTTGACTACAGGAACGTTTTTGCGTACTCTGGAATCTGTACAGCCTGCAACAGTAAAGTCAGATACCGATCCCCCGGCGACGGCTGGGGTGATTTTTTCTTCTCGTTACAGGTGGAGCTATGTGGATCGTCCGGCTGGCGCTGCGCCGTCCCTATACATTCATCGTCGCCAGTCTGCTCGTCGTCTTATTGGGAGCGGTGACGATTGCCCGGATGGCGACCGACATTCTGCCTGAGATTGACGTGCCGGTGGTGAGCGTGATCTGGACCTACGGCGGCGTCAACCCCAACGACATGGAAAAGCGGATCGCTACGATCTCCGAGCGGGCAATGACCACGACGGTCAACGACATCGAGCACATCGAATCGCAGTCGATGAACGGCGTGAGTGTGATCAAGGTCTTCTTTCAGCCCGGTGCGAAGGTCGAGGCGGCGGTGGCCCAGGTCACCTCTGTCTCCCAGACCATCCTGCGCATTCTGCCGCCGGGGATCGTGCCGCCGCTCATCATCCGCTACAGCGCGGCGAGCGTGCCGGTCCTGCAGGTGGGTGTTTCGAGCAAAAAGCTCTCTGAGGCGGAGTTGTACGACTATGGCCTCAACTTTGTGCGCACCCAGCTTGCCACCGTCCAGGGTGCCTCTGTGCCGTTGCCCTACGGCGGCAAGCCGCGCCAGATCATGGTCGATATCGACCCCGACGCACTTTTTGCCCGTGGCCTATCGGCAGCCGATGTCACCGCTGCGATTAACGCCCAGAATTTGATCCTCCCCGCCGGTACCGCCAAGATCGGTGCCCGCGAGTACAACGTCGAACTCAATTCCAGCCCCGAGATCGTCAAAGCCCTGGGCGATCTGCCGATCAAGCAGGCGAACGGGGCGACCGTTTACATCCGCGACGTGGCCCAGGTGCGCGACGGCTTTGCTGTACAGACCAACATCGTCCGCCAGGACGGCCAGCGCTCCAGCCTGCTCACGGTCCTCAAAAACGGCGGAGCCTCGACCCTCGATGTCGTGGACCGGGTCAAGGCGGCTCTGCCCCGCATCCAGTCCACGCTGCCGCCGGAGTTGAACCTCAAGCTGCTCTTTGATCAGTCGATCTTTGTGCGCGCCGCGATCGACGGCGTGGTGCGCGAGGCGCTCATCGCCGCTCTGCTCACCGGCACGATGATCCTGGTATTTCTTGGTTCGTGGCGCAGCACCCTCATCATCACCATTTCGATTCCGCTCTCGATTCTCTGCTCGATCATCGCCCTCAGCCTGCTCGGCCAGACCCTCAACGCGATGACCCTGGGGGGTCTGGCGCTGGCGGTGGGCATTCTGGTGGACGATGCCACCGTCGAAATTGAAAACATCCACCGCAACCTGGGCCAGGGCAAGCCCCTCAAGCAGGCCATCCTCGACGGTGCCCAGCAGATCGCCGTACCGGCTTTCGTCTCGACCCTGTGCATCTGCATCGTCTTTGTGCCGGTCGTCTTCTTAAGCGGCGCGGCCCGGTCGCTGTTTGTGCCGTTGGGGCTGGCGGTCGTCTTTGCGATGCTCGCCTCCTATCTGCTCTCGCGCACGCTGGTGCCGGTACTGGTCAACTATCTGCTGCGGCCAGAAGTCGATCGCTACGCTGCTCCCCATACGGCAAAGGGCGACTGGATCTGGCGCTTTCATGAGGGGTTCAACCGGCTTTTTGAGCGCCTGCGAAACGGCTACCGCGACTTGCTGGTCTGGACCCTCGCCCACCGGGGCGCAGTCTTTGGGCTATTTGCCGCTTTCTTTGGCGGTTCTTTGCTCCTTTTTGCGATGCTGGGCCAGGACTTTTTTCCGCAGGTAGACGCCGGGCAGTTCCGGCTGCACGTGCGCACGCCGGTAGGCACCCGCATCGAGCAGACCGAAGTCTACTTTGCCCGCGTCGAGCGGGCGATCAGGCAGACGGTCCCGAGGGGCGAACTCTCGACAATCATCGATAACATCGGTCTGCCGGTGGGCGGCGTCAACCTCGCCTTCAGCGACAGCTCCACGATTGGCCCGAGCGACGGCGAAATTCTCGTCTCCCTCAAAGAAGACCACGGCTCGACCCACGATCTTGTCCGGCGCTTGCGCCGCAGGCTGGTGGCCGAATTTCCGGAGCTGACCTTTTTCTTTCAGCCCAGTGACATCGTTACCCAGATTCTCAACTTTGGTCTGCCTGCCCCGATCGACGTGCAGGTGAGCGGGCCGCCGCGCAACCAGCAAAAAAACTATCCCATCGCCCGCAAGTTGCTGGCGGAGATCGCCCGTATCCCCGGCACCGTCGATGTCCACATTCATCAGGTGCTCGATTCGCCCACCCTGCGCATCGACGTCGATCGCACCCGCGCCTCCGAACTGGGCCTCAGCCAGCGCGACGTCGCCAATACGGTGCTCTATTCGCTCAGTTCCAGCGGTCAGGCCGCTCCCAACTACTGGCTCAACCCCAAAAACGGCGTCAACTATCTGGTGGCGGTGCAGACGCCCCAGTACCGGGTCGATTCGCTCGCCGCCCTCCAGAACACGCCGGTGAGTGCCGCCGGTCTGAGCGCGCCCCAGTTGCTGAGCAACCTGGCTACGATCCAGCGCAGGACCATCGGCCAGGTGATCAACCACTACAACGTCCAGCCGGTCTACGACATCTACGCCAACGTCCAGGACCGCGACCTGGGCAGCGTCGCCGCTGAGGTCCGTTCGATCGTGGCCCGCTACGAGAAGCAACTGCCGCGCGGCAGCCGCATCGTCGTGCGCGGCCAGGTGGAGAGCATGACCACTGCTTTTACCAGCCTCGCCCTGGGCCTCATCTTTGCGATCGTGCTGGTCTACTGCCTGATGGTAATTAACTTCCAGTCCTGGCTCGATCCGTTCATCATCATCTCGGCTCTGCCCGGAGCGCTCGCCGGGATCTGCTGGATGCTCTTTATCACCCAGACCACGGTGAGCGTACCCTCGCTGATGGGAGCGATCATGAGCATCGGTGTGGCCACCGCCAACAGCATCTTGCTCGTCACCTTCGCCAACGACCAGCGCCGCCACGGCCTCGACGCCACTGCCGCTGCCCTCGCCGCCGGTTACACCCGCCTCAGGCCGGTCTTGATGACGGCACTCGCGATGATTATCGGCATGTTGCCCATGGCGCTCGGCTTTGGAGAGGGAGGCGAGCAGAACGCCCCCCTGGGCCGGGCGGTGATCGGTGGCTTGCTCGTGGCGACGGTCACGACTTTGCTCTTTGTACCGCTCGTCTACAGCGTCCTGCGCCGCGCCCAGCCCTTTGATCCCGATACTGACGAAGATCGGACGCTGCCCGAAGCTGCCTCTGCCTACTCGCTCAGCGCCCAATCTCAGCAGGAGGAATAGTCGATGGCCAGTGAGAAGTCCGCCAAAAAAGCATTCTCCCTCAAAGGCCCGCTCCTGCTCGTCGCGATCGTAGCTGGACTGGCGGGGTTGTTTGCCCTCGGGTTTCTCCCCCGGCTGCAGCGCCAGCGCACCCTCGAAGCGGAGGCAGGCGAACTCGCGAGCAAGCCAGCGGCGGTCTCCATCGTCCGGCCCACCCGCTCAGGCCGGACCACCGCCGTGCGCCTGCCGGGCAACATCCAGGCACTCTCCGACACGGTGATTAACGCCCGCGCCGACGGCTACCTGGAGCGGCGCACCGTCGATATCGGCGATCGGGTGCAGGCGGGCCAGCTGCTGGCGGTGATCGAGACGCCGGAACTGGACCAGCAGGTAAACCAGCAGCGCTCCAACCTCGCCCAGGCCCAGGCCGACCTCAAACAGCGGCAGGTCAACCTCGATCTCTACCGCACGACCCTGGAGCGCTGGCAGAATCTCGGACGGCAGGGGGCGGTCGCCCGGCAGGACGTGGACGAGCGCACCTCGACCTACCAGGCCCAGCTTGAGGCCGTCGCCGCCCAGCAGGCCACGATCCGCTCCCAGCAAGCTGAATTAAATCGACTGCTTGCCCTGCAAAATTTCAAGCAGGTGCGCTCGCCCTACGCCGGGATCATCACCGCCCGCAACGTCGATAACGGGGCGCTCGTGAGCAGTTCCGGCAACACGCGCACCAATCTTTTCACCGTCGCCAAAACTGATCGCGTGCGCATCTTTATCAACGTTCCCCAGCCCTTTGCGCCGGGAGTAAAGGTGGGCCAGAGCGCCCACGTCCTGGTACAGGAGTACCCGGCCCCCTTTACAGGCCGCATCACCCGCACCGCCGGAGCCCTCGATCCCGCCTCGCGCACGATGCTCACCGAGGTGCAGGTCGATAACCGCGATGGCCGCCTGCTGCCTGGCATGTACGCCCAGGTGGAGTTGAGTGGCCGCCGCACAGCACCGCCCCTGGTGATCCCAGCGAGCACCCTCATCGTCCGCGCCGCCGGTCCCGAAGTCGCCGTCGTCGGTATCAACAGCACCATTCACCTCCAGAAAATTGCCCTGGGCCGCGACTTCGGCGATACGGTCGAGGTCGTCTCGGGCCTTACCGGCAACGAGCAACTGGTGGTCAATCCGACCGACGACGCGGTGCCGGGGGCAAAAGTGCAGGTGGAGCGCGGTGCAGGTCCGTCCTGAGCGCCTACAGTAAGAAGACACGCGCCCCGGCAGATGCTGATGAATTTTTTAGACAGGCTCAACGCGGCGATCCGGAAAAATAACAGTTTGCTCTTCGTGGGCCTCGATCCCAACCCCGAGTGGTTGCCCGCCCGCTACGGCCAGGGTTCTTCGATCAAACCTCTAAGAGCGTGGCTGCGCTTTTTAATCGACCAGACCGCCGATCTCGTCTGCGCTTACAAGCCCACCCTCGGCTTCTATCAGGCTCTCGGGCCGGAGGGGCTGGCGCTGCTTGTCGAACTGCGCGAGTGGGTGGGGCCGGATCTGCCGCTCATCCTCGATGCCAAGCACGCCGATCTCAATACCGCCACCCTCATGGCCCGCACGGTCTTCGAGGACTGGCACTTCGATGGGATCACCCTCAACCCCTACGCCGGGCAGGATGTCGTCGCCCCCTTTCTCCTCCATCCCCACCGGGGCGTCTTCGTGCTCTGCTGCACCGCCAATCCCGCTGCCCAGGCGCTGCAGACCTATCCGAGCGAGCAGACGCCCCTGTACCTGCAGGTGGTTCGTGAGGCGTGTGCCTGGGGATTGCCCGAACAGTTGGGTCTGGAGGTAGGACCGGTGCGCGCCGAAGTGCTTGCCCGCCTCAGGGCCGCCGCACCGGAGCGGGTGATCTTACTGCGCAGCGTCTGGGCCTTGAGCGAGGGACTGGATTCGATCCTGGCGGCGGGCCTCGATACAGCGGGGTCGGGCCTGCTGGTGCCGGTGCCCCTGGAGATGCTGGTGGCGGGCGATCCAGCCACTCAGGTAGACGCTCTGCGCCGCGACATCGAAAAATCGCGCCACGAATCTACCCGGCAGGACACTTCCAGTAGCTGCAGCCTCTGGCAACCGGATGTCTGTTTGCTCGTACCCCAGAGCGACCCACACCTCGAACTCACCCTGCAGCTATTCGACAGCGGCTGCGTACTCTTTGGCGAGCACGTGCAGGCGAGCGGAGCCGTTTTTCCTTATTACATCGACCTCAGGCGGATCATCTCCAATCCCCAGCTTTTTCATCAGGTGCTCCTCGCCTACGCCCAGATCCTCCAGCAACTGCGCTTCGACCGGCTCGCCGGTATTCCCTACGGCTCGCTGCCCACCGCCTCGGGACTGGCGCTGCACCTGAACGTGCCCCTTATCTTTCCGCGCAAGGAAGTCAAGGCCCACGGCACCCGGCGCGCAATCGAGGGCAGCTTCGAGCCGGGCGAGGTAGTAGTGGTCGTGGACGATGTATTGATCAGCGGCAAAAGTGCCCTCGAAGGGGCTCAGAAACTCGAATCCGCCGGGCTCGTCGTCAACGACATCGTCGTCCTCATCGAGCATGAACCCCAGGTGCGGGAGCGGCTACGCGAGCACGGCTACACCAGCCACGCCGTCCTGCCCTTTGCGCGCATCGCCCGCACCCTGCACGCCGTTGGCCGAATCACCGACGAGCAGTACCGCCTGCTCCAGCCGGAGGAAGCAAGCTGACCCCTCCGGCACCCTGAGGGGATGCCCTTGATCAAGATTCGTCCCCAGCCGGGGCGGGGGCAAAGCTGCGGACGACTGGAAAATCTGTACCCTCCGCCAGTGCATTGCCGGGACGAACGACCAAAACAGTCCGCAGACCGGCTTGCTGGGCTGCCCGCAATTCACCACGGTGATCGGAGGCAAATAAAATTTGAGCCGCATCCACTGCGATCTGGCCCGCAATCCGGCGGTAGCTGTCAGCTTCGAGCTTCGGGCCGCTGGTGGTATCGAAGTAGCGACTCAAGTAGCCCCTCAGATCGCCCTGCTCGGTGTGCTCGAAGAGCAGGCGCTGGGCCTGGATGCTTCCTGAAGAGTAGATATAGATGCGTTTACCTGCCCTGGTCCAGCGCTCGAAGGCCGGTCTCACGTCCGCAAAGATTTGCGAGCGATAGGCTCCGCTCAGGTAGCCCTGCTCCCAGATCTTGCCCTGCAGCGACTTTAAGCCGGTGGATTTGCGATCGGCAGCGATCAAAAAGCGGATGTACGGTGTGGCCGCCGTCGGCTCCGGTCCGCTCCAGTCAGGCAAGATAAGCCCCCGCCCGGTGTCAGCTTCGTACTCGTCGCGCAGCGCCGCCAGATCCGCCTGCACCAGGGGCTCTTTGCCGTGGACTTCTAAGAACGTTTCTACCTGCGCTGCCGCGTAGGGAAACAGCACCTCGAAGACAAAAGACACTGGCGCAATGGTTCCCTCGATGTCAAGCAGCAAGACCTCCGCATCCTCCAGCAAAGACATGGCACCGCCCTGTTGCAATAGAAAACCAGTGTAGTGGCCGAACGAGGCAGGGCCAAACCCGTGCGTCAGGCGGCGATTCAGTAGACGGCACCGGATTCGCCTCAAGGCCGCCGAGCAGATCGCAGTTCCGCCGCCCTCGGAACTTGCCGGTGCCGAGACAGCGGGCGCGTTCGTCGAACTCTACTGGCACGCCTTAGATCGCGCAGTTGAGCTGTTTGGTGCGCTGCGAGAAGCGGATATTCTCGCGATAATCCACCGGACAATCGATCACCGCCGGTACCTTCTGCTCAAGGGCGCTTCTGAGGACGGGCAGCAACTCGTCTGCGGCCTCGACGCGGTAGCCTTTGAGGCCCATACTCTCAGCCAACTTCACAAAGTCCGGGTTGCTGAAGTGGACGTAGGCGGCGCGGTTGAAATGCGTCTGCTGCTTCCACTCGATAAGCCCGTAGCCGCCGTCGTTGAAGATCAAGGTAACGAAGGGGGTGCCCACGCGCACGGCAGTCTCCAGTTCCTGCACGTTCATCATGAAACCGCCGTCGCCGGTGACGGCTACCACCTTGCGCTCGGGGTAGACGAGTTTGGCGGCCACCGCGCCGGGGATGGCGATGCCCATCGAGGCGAAGCCGTTGGAGATGATGCAGGTATTGGGCTGGTCGCAGTGGTAATGGCGGGCCACCCACATCTTGTGCGCGCCGACGTCGCTAATCAGGATGTCGTGGGGGGCGAGCACCTGGCGCAGGTCGTAGATGATCTTCTGCGGTTTGATCGGGTAGCCGGTATCGCAGGCGTACTCCTCGTACTCGCCCCGAATGTCCTCGCGCAGGTGAATGGCGTAGGGGTCGGGCTTGCCCTGGCGGTCAGCCCGCGCCAGAATCTCCTGCAGGCTGTCGGAGATGTCGCCTACAACTTCGACTTTGGGAATGTAGCTGCTATCGACCTCCGCCGCCGTCTTGCCGATGTGGACGATCGGGATCACTCCGCCGGGATTCCACTTTTTGGGCGAATATTCGATCTGGTCGTAGCCGATCGCGATCACGAGATCGGCTTTGTCGAAGCCGCAGCTGATGTAGTCGCGCTGCTGAAGGCCCACCGCCCAGAGGGCGAGGGGATGGGTGTAGGGGATGACGCCCTTGCCCATGAAGGTGTTGGCGACGGGGATGTTCAGGCGGGTGGCAAATTCGGTCACCGCCGGGCTCGCCTGGTTGCGGATAGCACCGTTGCCCACCAGGATGATCGGATTGACCGCCTGCGAAATCAACTCCGCTGCCCGGTTGATGCTGCTGAAGGAGGCGAAGACGTCGTTGTTGTCGGTAATTTCGAGCGGTGCCCCCGTCGCTGCCATCGCCGCGATATTTTCGGGCAGGTCGATGTGGACTGCCCCCGGTTTTTCGGCCTGGGCCAGCTTGAAGGACTTGCGGACGATCTCGGGGGTATTGCTGGGCCGGACGATCTGGGTGCTCCACTTGGTGACGGGAGCGAACATCTGTACCAGATCGAGGTACTGGTGCGAGTCGATGTGCATCCGGTCGGTGCCCACCTGGCCTGTGATCGCGATGAGGGGCGCACTGTCGAGGTTGGCGTCGGCGACGCCGGTCATCAAGTTGGTGGCACCGGGGCCGAGGGTCGAAAGACAGACTCCCGCTTTGCCCGTGAGCCGTCCGTAGACGTCGGCCATAAAGGCGGCACCCTGCTCGTGGCGGGTGGTGATAAAGCGAATCGAAGAATCCTGCAGCGCTTCGAGAAACTGCATGTTCTCCTCACCCGGCAGGCCAAAGATGTACTGGACACCTTCTTTTGCGAGGCACTGCACCAACAGTTCGGCTGTGTTCATGACTCCCACACCGTTTTGATGTTGACAAATTCTAAGATGCCTTCGCGCCCCAGCTCGCGGCCATAGCCCGAGGTCTTGATGCCGCCGAAGGGCAGACGAGGGTCGGATTTGACCATGGCGTTGATAAAAACTGCGCCAGCGTCGATCGCTTCGATCAGGCGGGCTTTCTCGTCCGGCTCGTTCGTCCAGCCGCTCGCGCCGAGGCCAAAGGCGGTGTCGTTGGCAAGGTCGATCGCTTCGTTCAGGTCTTTGACCCGAAACAAGGACGCCACTGGACCGAACAGCTCTTCACTGTAGGCCGGGCTGTCTTTGGGGATATCGGTGAGCAGGGTCGGCGCGTAGAAGTGCCCCGCTCCAGCAAGCCGTCCACCTCCCACCAGCACCCGCGCTCCCCGTTCGATGCTCGAACGCACCTGGGCGTCGAGGCCGGTGAGAATCGCCTCGGTGGCGAGCGGACCGATATCGGTATCGGCCAGCAGCGGATCTCCTACCTTGAGCGCTCGAAAATGCTCGACGAGCAACTGCTCGAAGCGGTCGGCCACGGCCTCCACGACGATGAAGCGCTTGGCGGCGATGCAGGACTGGCCACTGTTGAGCATCCGGGCTTTGACGGCGGTAGCCGCCGCCGCCGCCAGATCCGCGCTCGGCAGGACGATGAACGGGTCGCTGCCCCCCAGTTCGAGCACCGTTTTTTTGAGGTGCTGCCCGGCGGTAGCGGCCACACTGCGGCCAGCCGGTTCGCTGCCGGTGAGGGTGACGGCTTTGATCCGTTCGTCGGCTACCAGCCTGGCGGTGCGCTCGGAACCCACCAGCAGCGTCTGAAAGACGCCCGCTTCAAAACCGGCTTGCTGAAAGATCGCCTCGATGGCGAGGGCAGACTGGGGAACGTTGGAGGCGTGCTTGAGCAGGCCCACGTTGCCCGCCATCAGGGCCGGGGCGGCAAAGCGGAACACCTGCCAGAACGGAAAGTTCCAGGGCATGATCGCGAGCACCGGCCCTAAAGGCTGATAGCGCACGAAGCTTTTTTGGGCGTCGGTCTGGGCCGGTTGGTCGGCCAGATAGCCGGCAGCGTGCTCGGCATAAAAGTGGCAGACCGCAGCACACTTATCGATTTCTGCGAGCGCGGAGGTGAGGGTCTTGCCCATCTCGGCGCTCATCAGTCGGGCGTACTGCTCGCGCCCTGCGCCGAGAATATCTGCAGCCCTGCGCAGCTTTGCGGCCCGCTCGGCAAACGTCGTGTGCCGGTAGGAGCCGAAGGTGCGCCAGGCGAGTTCGAGTCTGGCTTCGAGTTCGCTATCGCCGAGCGGGAGAAAGGTCTTGAGAATCTGACCGGTCGCCGGATTGATACTCGCGATCGGCCTTGCTGGACTTTGCGCCTGTACCATCGCCTTGCCTTCTTATGCGACAGTTTCCGATCGCCCACTGTATCTTTTGGGGATCAGCGCTCGGGGACTTCAAGACGGATTCTTAACATCCGGATGATTGATCCCTCTCACTGCCAAGGGGAGTAAGAAAACGGTTTTGCCCCCCCTGCCCTTGCCAGGAAGGGGGCCGGGGGACCAGGTCTCACACCTGTTGATAAAACGACTTCATCCGGTCAATCGTCTCGTGGTCCAGTTCGAGCGCTCCCCGTCGATAGGCCCGCAGCCGCTCATCGATCAGGTGGCGCGCCTGACCGCGACTGAGGGACTCGAACTGCAGAGCGTTGCCCTCCGCCTCGGTGACGACGAACAACATCCGCTGAGCATAGAGCGTCGCGAAAAGTCCCTTCCTCGGGCCGAGGCTGCAGACGAGGAACAGCAACCCGAAATTAGGATGTTGCAGGTACTGTTCGTTCATGCCTTTGTGCGACGTAATGTATTCGACACTACTGCAAGATGTTCAGTTTGTCACCACTTCGGACGGCGAATGTCCGTCTGTGTCAGCAGGACAGCAGCGTATACGATAGGTCAGAACCATCCAGGCAGCATTGGCGAGGTGAACGGGCATGGTCCTGGGGAAAGATGCATTACTGAACCCTACGCAGCGGCGGGCGGTCGAGCGCTTCAACGGGCCGTTGCTGGTCGTCGCTGGTGCCGGAAGTGGCAAGACGCGCATTCTCACCTACCGCATCGCTCACCTCATCGAAACCTATCAAGTCGAGCCGGAGCACATTCTGGCGGTCACCTTCACCAACAAGGCCGCAGGCGAGATGAAGGAGCGCATCCTGCAGCTTTTTTGCGAGCGGGCGGCCCGCAACCGCACCGGCAGCGCTTACCTCGATCTGAGCGAAGCTGAGCAGCGCGAGATCGGATCTCGGGTGCGCGCTGAACTGATTCAGCCGCTGTGGGTCGGCACCTTTCATGCCCTGTGCGCCCGGATGTTGCGCTACGACATCGACAAGTACACCGGCGAGGGGGGCCAGAGCTGGCAGCGCAACTTTACGATCTTCGACGAGTCGGACGTGCAGGAGATCGTCAAGGAGATCGTCACCAAAGAACTCAACCTCGACGATCGAATGTATCAGCCGCGCTCGGTGCGCTTTGCGATCAGCGCCGCTAAAAACCGGGGCCTCACAGCCGAGGAATACGCAGCCGAGGAGGGCAGCCGCCGCGCCCGGACGATCGCAGGAGTCTACGAGCGTTACCAGCAGCAACTGGCGCGCAACAACGCCCTCGACTTCGACGATCTGATCCGCGTGCCGGTGCAGCTTTTTCGGCAGCGCCCCGAGGTGCTCGACTACTGGCATCGGCGCTTTCATCACATCCTGGTCGATGAGTACCAGGACACCAACCGCACCCAGTACGAGCTGATTCGCCTGCTCGCCACCAACAATCGTCCCCGATCGGAGTGGGACTGGCGCGACCGCTCGGTGTTCGTGGTGGGCGACGCCGATCAGGCAATCTACAGTTTTCGCCAGGCCGACTTTCGGATCTTGATGGATTTTCAGTCCGACTTTGGCGACGGCCAGTCCGACGACAAGACCGAGACGCTGATCAAGCTCGAAGAAAACTACCGCTCCTCGGCGACGATCCTCGACATCGCCAACGACCTGATCGCCAACAACGTCGAGCGCATCGACAAGGTTCTGCGCCCCACCCGGCCTGCCGGTAAACCGGTCACCCTGCACGAGGCGGAGGACGAAGTGGCCGAGGCCGAGTACATCGTCTCCCAGATGCGGGCGCTCAAAAACAGCGAAAGCCGCTCCTGGCGCGATTTTGCCGTACTCTATCGAGTCAATGCCCAGTCCCAGCCCATCGAGCAGGCGCTCGCGCGCTGGGGGGTGCCCTACGCGGTGGTGGGCGGCCTGCGCTTCTACGACCGCCGCGAGATCAAGGACGTTTTAAGTTACCTCAAGGCGATTCACAATCCGGCGGACTCCCTCGCCCTCAAGCGGGCAATGTCGATTCCGCGCCGGGGGATCGGCAAGACGACCCTCGACAAGCTCGAAGCCGGTGCCGGAATGCTCCAGACTTCACTCTGGGAATTGCTCGCCGATCAAAGCAGCATCCAGAATCTGGCGGGGCGGACGAGCGGGCCAATCTTGCAGTTCGTGCGCTTTATCGGTCGGATGCAGGAGCTGGCTGCCACCGGCAGCGTCTCGCAGTTGCTCGACACCGTGCTTGAGGAATCCGGCTACGTGCGGATGCTTCAAGAAGAAGGCAGCGAGGAGGCCGAAAATCGCCTCGAAAACGTCCTCGAGTTGCGCTCGGTGGCCCAGCGCTTCGAAGAAGAAAACGACGATCCGGCTGCCGCTACCCTCGAAGCGTTTCTGGCCAACGTTTCGCTCGCCTCGGACCTCGATAGCCTCGATGAGAGCGCCGATCATATTTCGCTGATGACCCTGCACGCCGCCAAGGGGCTCGAATTTCCGGTCGTCTTTCTGTGCGGCCTCGAGGACGGTCTTTTTCCCCATTTTCGGGCGATTCAAGACGGCGACAGCGCCGCCATCGAGGAGGAGCGGCGGCTCTGTTACGTCGGGATCACCCGCGCCAAAGAACACCTGTTTTTAAGCTATGCCCAGGCGCGCAGGCTCTACGGCGACCGCCAGAGCGCCATCGCCTCGCAGTTTCTCAAAGAACTGCCCGCCGACAAGCTGGCTGGATCCAAGCTGCGCAAGGGTTTCACGCCGGGTGGGCGCACCCGCGCCCAGGCCCAACTTTCTGCTACCAGGCCCGCCGCCGCTCCTGCTCCTACCCGCCGCAAGCAACCGGCCCAGTCCTGGGCGGTGGGTGACAGGGTCGAACACGAACAATTTGGCCCAGGCCAGGTAACCCACGTTTTAGGAGAAGGAGCCAGACAGTACCTGGCCATCAGCTTTCCCGGCCAGGGCAAGAAGATCATCGACCCGCGCCTCGCGGTGCTGCGCAAGGTGGAGTGACGCTGGACTTGCCTTGATCCATGTGGCCGATGGCCAGATACTCGCTAGTCGTAGTAGGGTGAGCGCATGTCGCGGCTCGCTTCTTCTACTACCTCGCCGTCGAAGATCTTGGTGGTAAAGCTCACGCCAAGCTGCCGCGCTTCGCGGGCAAAGAAGCCATCGGCAAACGCTCTGGCGTTTTCGAGGGAATCGAATTCGTAGAAGCCGCCGACGGAGTTGGAATGGATGCCGCTCAGCCAGGTCTTTTTGAGCAAGCCTTTTTCCTTTTTCATCTCGGGGTTGAGCAGCTGCCAGTTGACCTCGCTAAAAGGCTTCGACGCCTGAAGCTCGGTGTAGAGAAACACTTTGTTCGGACTCATCGCCTGTCTCCTGGTAAGTATGGGACTGGCCGGTCATCTTCGCCGGCGGCGGACCCGTTTGGACACTCATTAATATCACGAGCGTTATATAACGGTAAGATAACTGTCGTTATCCTGTCAAGGATAATCTAGCGATCGTTATCTAATTGAGGGGATAGAAGGTGCGCTACGCCACTGGACACAAGCAAAAGACCAGGCTGCGGATTCTGGAGGCGGCGGGCCGCTGCTTCCGGTTGCGCGGTTACGAGGGTACGGGTGTGGACGCTCTCGCCCAGGAGGCCGGAGTCACTTCGGGCGCTTTCTATGGCCACTTTCGCTCGAAGACGGAGGCTTTTTCGGAGGCGGTGGTCGGTGGCCTCGGGCAGCTAAAAAGTGGAATCGAAGCGTTTCGGCAGGCTCACGGTCAAGGCTGGGTTGCCCCTTTTGCGCAGTTCTATTTCAGCAGCAAGCGCAAGTGTGATTTGAGCGAAGGGTGCGCCCTGCCGAGCCTTTCACCCGAAGTGGGCCGCTCCGGCTCTCAGGTACGCACGGCTTATCAAGGCGAGCTTCTGCGCATCGCCGAGACGATCGAAGCCGGTCTATCCGGCGATGCGAGTGAGCGGCGCTCCGACACCTGGGTGCTCCTTGCCCTGCTCGCTGGAGGCACGATGCTGGCGCGGGCAGTGCAGGAGGAGGCTATAGCCGACGAGATCGCAGCCGCCGTCCAGGAAGCGACGGAGGCGGTTGCTGCAGGCAGGCTGGGCCGGGAACCGTCTTGATGCGCGTCGGTCCCTCAGCGCCTCTCGTCCCGGACGCCCGAGAGGTTTTCAAACCAGCCCCGCCGCCAGAAGTAGATAACCAGGCCAGAGGCGACGGCGAGCATGACGAGGAGGCAGATCGGATAGCCCCAGTACCAGTTCAATTCCGGCATGTTCCAGGGAGACTTCTCGGCGTTGAAGTTCATGCCGTAGACCCCGGCAATGAAGGTAAGGGGAATAAAGATCACCGAGATTACCGTCAGCGTCTTCATCACCTCGTTCATCCGGTTGCTCACCGAGGACATGTACACGTCCATCAGGCTCGAAGCCACTTCCCGGTAGGTCTCGACAATATCGAGAATCTGGATCGCGTGGTCGTAGCAGTCGCGCAGGTAGACGCGCACCTCGTCGCGGATGAGCGGGTTGCCGTCGCGGATGAGGGAGTTGATCACGTCGCGCTGGGGCCAGATGGCGCGCCGCAGGCTCAACAGTTCGCGCTTGAGCTTGTGGATGCGCTCGATCGTGCTGCGGGTCGGATTTTCGACTACTTCCTCTTCAAGTTCTTCGATCCGCTCGCCGTAATCCTCGAGCACCGGAAAGAAGCCGTCGATGATCGCATCGAGCAGGGTGTAGGCGAGGTAATCGGCCTGCTGGTCGCGGATGATCCCCTTGGCGGTGCGAATGCGGTCGCGCACGGGGTTGAACACGTCGATCTGGGGTTCTTCCTGGACGGTGAGCAGATAATGCTTGCCCAGAATAAAGCTCACCTGTTCGCTGATGAAGCCCGATTCTTCGTTGGAGCGGGGACAGACCATGCGGGCGATGATGAGAAGCTGGTCCTTGTACTCCTCGACTTTTGGCCGCTGCGGCACGTTGACCACATCTTCGAGCACCAGCGGATGGAGGTTGAATACCTGGCCCACCCGGCGCAGAATATCTTCGCTCCCTAGGCCGCGCACGTCCACCCACGAGACAGAGGCACTGTCGAGGTAAGGGGCAATTTCTTCGGGGGTCGCTACCTTCTTGCAGGTGGCCTGCTCGCCCGCGTAGTCGATCACCACCAGTTCCGGAACCGCCGCATCCTCGTCGATGCTGAGGGTTCCAGGCAGATCGCCCGGCTCGCCATAAAAATAATCGACGTAGGACTCGTCGTCCTCGTTCTCGTCTACCTCCGCTTTTTGTTCGTCCTTGTCGCGATCGCTCATCTGTTCGACAGGTTCATGCTCGAAGTTGCGCATGGCCGACCGCCTCGGCTATCTATTGCTTAGATTCTAGGCCGGGTTGGGACCTCAAAGCTGCACCACAGGAGAGAAGACGGCGGGGCGACTCATAATAGTGTCAATTGGCCACTCTTAGATTCCGAAGCATGAAAGTGCCCTATGCTGAGCGAGCCTTTGTGGATATGAACAAGCTCATCGGTTATTGCTTAAATCCTCAGCATTCACGGGGCAGGCATAAAGCGCGGGTTTTTGCAGCAGCTCTTGGACTGACCGCAGAAGCTGCCGCAGAGTTGCGAGATGCATTGCTTGCAGCAGTTTGCAGCTGTGAGTCAGCGCCCGCTGAAGTTGATCAGTATGGGCAGCGCTACACCGTGGACTTTTTGCTGCGACGGGGGCGACAGGCAGCAAAGATTCGTAGCGCGTGGATTATTCTGCATGAAGAAGACTATCCCAAGTTGATTAGCTGCTATGTCATGAGGGAGCAGGACGATGAAGCTACTTGATACTGTTGCTTTACTGGAAGATCTGCCGGAACGCAAGCTGTACCGGGGGCAGGTAGGAACACTTGTCGAAGAACTGGCTCCTGGCGTGTACGAGGTGGAATTTAGCGACGACGAGGGCCGGACCTATGCCTCACTTGCGCTACAGCTCGAACAGTTGCTGATCTTGCACCACAAGCCCTTTGCCGCCTGAGATTGTCGTTGGACATGAGTCACAGCAGCAGGTCCAATTTAAGCAAGACTCAAGTTACTTTTTTCTCGACACCGAAGCCAACCAGTTCCAGATCCTGTAGGGGCAGATTCTCAAGAACGTTGCGCCGAAAGTTCTGGATCTGACGGATGCGCAGTTCGGGGTTGACCAGGGTAATCGAATCGACCGAGACCACCCGCGTGTAGCGGGTGATCATCCGCAGTTCGGCCCGCTCGGGGTCGTAGCGAAAGTGAGAAATCATCGGGCGGGATTCTTCGTAGGCGCGATCGCGTAGATAATCGCCCTCGATGATGCCGTCCTCACTGGTATGGGTAGGTACGAAGAGAATATTCAGATCCATCGCCACCGCCTCCCCCCGGTCGGAGAGGGTATCGAAGGCCAGAAAAAAGCCGTAGAGCGGTCCTGTCACCTCGCTGGGGCGGTTATTGTCCGCCAGTACCTTTTGTCTGCGATCCGCCGTCAGCTCCTGGATGTCGTAGTTGGTGTGGGAGCGCTCCACCCGGCCTTCCGGGTCACTCAGGTAGTGATAGGTCCGCTCGATCGACCACTTGCCCAGACAGGCATCAAAGAATGCCTCGATCGAAGTCATCGCACCGCCTCCCAGCCATCTGCCGCCCATTGTAAAAGAACGCCCTTCAGCCGTCGCGCAGTTTTTCGAGCACGGATCGATCTTCGAGGGTAGAAGTGTCGCCGGTGAGTTCTACCCCGGCGGCCAGAGATCGCAGCAATCGACGCATGATCTTGCCGGAGCGGGTCTTAGGCAGCGCCTCGGCGTAGCGAATCTCCTCGGGCCGGGCGAGGGCTCCGATTTCTTTGACGACGTGGGCGCGCAGTTCATCGAGTAACGGTGCGGTCTGCTCTACGCCCGCTTCGACGGTGACGAAGGCGACGATCGCCTCGCCTTTGATGTCGTCGGGCCTGCCCACTACCGCCGCCTCGGCTACCGCCGGGTGTGAGACGAGGGCCGATTCGATCTCCATCGTGCCCAGGCGATGGCCGCTCACACTGATCACATCGTCCACGCGGCCCATCACCCAGAAGTAACCGTCCGCGTCGCGGCGGGCCCCGTCACCGGCGAAGTAGACGTGGGGCACCTGGCCCCAGTAGTTCTGGCGGTAGCGCTCCGGATCGCCGTAGACCGTGCGCAGCATCGAGGGCCAGGGCTTGCGGATCACCAGATAGCCGCCCTCGTTAGCCTCGCAGCTGTTGCCCTCGCGGTCCACCACATCGGCGACGATGCCCGGAAAGGGCAGGGTGGCCGAGCCGGGTTTGGTGGTGGTCGCTCCCGGCAGGGGGGTAATCATGATCCCGCCGGTCTCGGTCTGCCACCACGTATCGCAGATCGGGCAGCGCTCGCCACCGATTACCCGGTGGTACCAGATCCAGGCTTCGGGATTGATGGGTTCCCCTACGGTGGCAAGCAGGCGCAGGGAACCCAGATCGTGCCGCTTGGGCCACTCGTCGCCCCACTTGATAAAGGTGCGGATCGCAGTTGGGGCCGTGTAGAAGATCGTGATCCGGTGCTTTTCGATCATCTGCCAGAAGCGTCCGGGATCGGGCTGGTTGGGAGCGCCCTCGTACAAAAAGGTCGTCGCCCCATTGGAAAGCGGGCCATAGACGACGTAGGAGTGGCCGGTGATCCAGCCTACATCGGCGGTACACCAGTAGACGTCCTCGTCGCGCAGATCGAAGATCCACTTGCTCGTGATGTGGCTGTAGAGGTTGTAACCGGCGGTCGTATGCACCACGCCCTTCGGCTTGCCGGTGGTACCGCTGGTGTAGAGAATAAAGAGCACATCTTCAGAATCGAGGGCTTCGGCTGGGCAATCGCTACTGTGCCTGGCGACCAGTTCGTTCCACCAGAGGTCGCGCCCCGGCTGCATCGCCACCTCCTGTCCCGTGCGCCTAAGACAGACGATGTGCTGAACGCTCGTCGCCTGGGCCACCGCTTCATCGACGCGCGGCTTGAGGGCGACGATCGCCCCTTTACGAAAACCGCCGTCGGCGGTAACGACAACTTTTGCTCTGGCGTCGTTGAGCCGGTCGCGCACCGCCTCGCCCGAAAAGCCGCCAAAGATAACCGTATGGGGCGCGCCGATGCGGGCACAGGCGAGCATGGCGATCGCCGCCTCGGGCACCAGGGGCATGTAGATGGCGACGACATCGCCCCTGCCCACCCCGAGGGACTTGAGGGCGTTGGCAAAGCGACAGACCTCGGCGTGCAACTGGGCATAACTGAGGGCGCGCACCTCCCCCGGCTCGCCTTCCCAGAGAATCGCCGTCTTGTCGCCGCGCTCTGGAAGGTGCCGATCGAGGCAGTTGTAGGACAAGTTGATCTTGCCGCCTACGAACCAGCGGGCAAAGGGCTCCTGCCAGTCGAGTACCTGCTGCCAGGGAGCAAACCAGTGCAATTCTTTTTGGGCCAGATCGGCCCAGAACGCCTCGGGATCGGCTACCGAGCGAGCATAGAGCTGCTGGTAGGCAGCAAAATCGCCGATCCAGGCACGCTCGCCAAAACCCGCCGGTGGCTTGAAGCGTCGCTCCTCCTGCAGGATCGACTCGATCTCGATCGCCCGGTGGCCTGGCTCGCTCGCCACCGCTAACCTGCCTTGGCTTGAACCTTATCCAGGGCGGCGCGCAGAGCGGCGCTGAGGCGGGCTTTTTTGCGCGCACCGTTGTTGAGGTGAATCACCCCGACTTTTACCGCCTTGTCGATGCGGCTGAACGCCTGGCTCAGGTAGTCCTGGACCTCGGCCAACACCTCGTCGGAGGGCGACTGTGTGTACTCGCCCAGGCGGGTCAAAAACTTTTTGCTGAGGGTGCGGATCGTCGATTTGTAGGTGACGTTGCGCTGGCGATTGCGCTCGGCCACATCGACGCGCTTGATCGCAGATTTGATATTGGGCACGGTTTTGTCTTCCTGGCAATAGCTTCGGCAGCCTACGATTATAGGCCAGATTGCGCCCGTTTGTGACAAGTTCTTGCACTTCTAAAGCCAGTTGGAGGTGGGCGGATATACTGGCCTGTGCCGAACAAAGAGATGATATTCGATGGAATTAGAGGCCCTACAGACGAAGCGTGAGCTCCTCTACCGCGAAGCCAGAGAAATTCATCAGCAGCGCCTTGTCATCGATCGCAACCTGCGTTGGGTTACCGGTACCGATCCGATGGCCTGCCAGCGCCGTTCTCTTTTACAGAGTGAGTTCGACGATCTGACAATTCATCTGCGGGCGCTCTCGGCACAGATTCGCTCCCTCAGCCAACAGATCGACCGCCGTCTGGCCCGCTCCGAAGTCTGGAAAAACGAAAATTCCGGCTGAGGTGCTGCGGCTGCTCGCGCGTGCGAGTCTTACCGTGCGGCGCAGCAGGTACCCTTAAGCTTCGATCATCTCCGCCTACAGTGGAAGAATCTGTTCCCTACCGGAGCTTGGGTGCGAGGATGGCTTTTCCGGATTCTTCTTTGGCGGGGGTGCGCAGTGCCGCTTCTGCAGGTGCCTTCTTGCGCAGCCATCGTCGGCAGATCTTGCTTGGCTTTTTGCTCACCCTGCTCGCCTCTTTGCTGGGCCTTGTGGTCGCCCTTTTTTGGGATCTGCCCTCCGCCGACGCCGTGCGCCACTACACCCCCGAAAATCAACTGCTCATCAAGGCGATGGACGGCTCGCTACTATACAACAGCGCCCAGGGACCGGCCAAGCAGGTGACTTATAAACAGATTCCCGACAGCTTGATCAAGGCAATCGTCGCCACCGAGGACCGGCGCTTCTACGATCACCAGGGCATCGACTGGCGCGGTATCGGACGCGCCATCGTCCGCGATGTGCAGGCCCGCTCGCTGCGCGAGGGCGGCTCGACGATTACCCAGCAGTTGGCGCGCAACTTGTTTTTGAACCAGCAGCGCACGCTCTGGCGCAAGCTCAAAGAGATCGTGATCGCCGCTCGCATCGAGCAGGAACTGTCTAAAGAAGAAATCCTCACCCTCTATCTCAACCAGATCTACTTCGGGTCCGGTGCCTACGGCGTCGCGGATGCGGCGCGCACCTACTTCAGCAAACCGATCGAGCGCCTGAGCCTGACAGAATCGGCGCTGCTCGCCGGTCTACCCCAGGCTCCAAGCCGCTATTCGCCGCTCATCAATAAATCCCTCGCCCGCAAGCGGCGCGACGCGGTGCTCAAGAACATGGTCGAGGTGGGCTATCTGCCCCGCCCCGGCTACGAGCAGGCCCGCAAGCGCCCGGTTGTCATCCGCCCAAGCGAGAGACCGCAACTGTTGCAGGCAGGCTACTTCAGCGCCTACATCCAGTCGCTGTTGCCGGACTTGCTCGATACCCAGACCGTACCCGGCGGGCTCACCGTCGAGACTACCCTCGATCCAAAGATGCAGGCGGCAGCCCAACGCACGCTCACAACCGCCCTTGCAAGCTACCGCGCAAGGCGCGTGAGCCAGGGAGCGCTCGTCACCCTCGATCCTGCTTCCGGCGAGATTCGGGCAATGGTAGGAGGCGGCGACTTTCAAAAAAGCCAGTTCAACCGGGCAGTACAGGCTCTGCGCCAGCCCGGTTCGACTTTTAAGGTCTTTGTCTACACCGCCGCCATCGAAAACGGCATCCGCCCCGAGGATGTCTACGTCGATCGGCCCCTGCGCTTTGGCCGTTACACCGTCAAGAACTACGACCGCCGCTACTACGGACCGATGACCCTGGTGGACGCCCTCAAAGAGTCGCGCAACACGATCGCCGTGCAGCTCTTTAACAAAGTGGGCGAGGCAAAGGTCGTCGATGTGGCCCGGCGCATGGGCATCCACAGCAAGTTGCAGTCCGGGGCGGCGATGGCCTTGGGCGCTTCCGACGTCAGCCTGCTCGAACTCACCAGCGCCTACGGCACCCTGGCAAGTGGGGGCCGCTACAGCGAGCCGGTGGCCGTCCGCCGCATCGTCGATAAAGACGGACGGCTGCTTTATAGCGCCGCCCGCCAGTCGCGCCCTGCCCTCTCCCCCGAAGTCACCTCGACGATGACCCGGATGCTCCAGCAGGTGATCGAAAACGGCACCGGACGGCGGGCGGATATCGGCAGACCAGCGGCGGGCAAGACGGGCACGACCGAAAATTACCGCGACCTGCTCTTTGTGGGCTACACTCCCCAACTGGTGACGGGCGTCTGGCTGGGCAACGACGACAACCAGCCCACGCGCGGCAGCAGTGGCCTCGCCGCCGCCCTCTGGGGCCGCTACATGGGTCAGGCTCTCGCCTCCTATCCGGAAGTAGACTTTCCTGATATCGGCGACAACGAACCACTGCCGGCCTCACCGCCCCAGGGCGAGGAGGAACCGGCAGCTGAACCGGACAGCAACCAACCCGACGAGCAGCCCAGATCGGACGATACCGACTGCGAGCGCGACGAGCAGGGGCAACTGGTCTGCTCCAACGCCGCCGGAACCGCCGCTCAGGAACCCTCTTCTCCTGCCGCCGCGCCTCAAAATGGACAGAACGGCGACAATCAAGGTTCTGCCCCGCCACCGGACAATCCCCTGCCTTCTCCCGAACTGGACCACGAGCACGCCCTGCCCGCTTCTCCAGCGCCAACCGATACGCCCCAACAGCCATGAGCCCCGATCGCATCGTCTATTCGACCCATCCCCGGCCCGAACCCCGCTGCGAGGGTTGTGGCGCGCCCCAATCCGAGTGCTCCTGCCCAGTAGCTGAAATTCCTCCTCGTAAACAGACCGCCCGGCTCGCCCACGACCGCAAACGTCGCCGGGGCAAAGTCGTGACCGTAGTGAGCGGCCTGCAACTTTCGGAAGTAAATCTCTCAGAACTGGCCAGATTGCTCAAAAACCGCTGCGGGGCCGGTGGAACCGTAAAAGACGACGAGATCGAAATCCAGGGCGAGCACCGCGACAAAGTGGCAATGATTCTACAGGAACTGGGCTACAAGACAAAACTCGTGGGCGGATGACAGTTAGCTAAAGGGCTAAAACAGACTCGGCGCATCCAGGGCGCGATCGATCAACTGCTCCGCCTGGTTTCGGCTTATGGTAGGAGCCTTACAGGATCGAGCAGGCTTTGCCGCAGTGACAGTGACATCGCTCATCCTCCGGCCTATGTAATGAGAGCGCGCGGATAAACAATTGCCTCTCTATCCCCGGCGGTCCGCAGGTTGCTCAAGTCCAGTGTGGCTCTCGCAATCCGTGCTCTTCGAGGGGATGGTAGTGAAAGTCTCGCGGGAACGAACTTGAATCGGGGGCAATTATCAGTAAGAAAGTTGTCGGTGAATCCAGGTGCGCAGTTGCTGAATAGTCGCGTTGTGGCCGCGCTCGTCGGCCATCTGCAAAAATACTGGCAACTGCGCTATCGGTAGTCCGGCAAAGGCACGGCTTTGAAGAGACGGCTGGTAGCTGGTGCCATCGAACTGATGTATCTCCAGCCTCCCACTGCGGTAGAGCCAGATTTCCGGTACCTGCAGCGCCGCGTAAAGCGGGAACTTTGGCGCGGAGCTACTGGCGATATCGACCTCGACAATCAAATCTGGGGGCGGATCTTGATTGAGATCGACTTCTCTATTTTGCTGGACGATGGCGCGGATCACTGCTTCGTTCTGGATATAAAAACACGAATCCGGTTCGACACCGGCCAGTGGCTCCAACTTCCAGGTGGTCGAGCCGAGGGCGTAGATCTCCAGCCCCAGTTCTTCGCTGAGGGTGATCACAAATCTTTCAAGCAGTCGGTTCACCTGCTCGTGCTTAGATGACGGATTCATAACTTCGAGCACCCCCCGATAGTAAGCAAGACGGGTCGAGCTGCGATCGCCCAACTCAGCGAGCAGATGCTCGAACGTTTCCCAGGAGATGGGCTGCAGCGCGATGCGCTGGGTAGGGTCCGTCGATAAAGTCGTGACCATCGTGCGCTTCTACGAATGGGGCTTTGGCAGATAGATATGCCAAGGATATCAGGCGGCAACTCGGCTCGACGCGGGTGCGCACCCGGTCATCCCTAAGATAGGATCAACCTACTCTTCAATCACTGCGCGAGAAATACTATGCTCAGCAACAGCAAAGGTCAGCCGTCACTCGCTCGCACCGTCAAAAGCCAGGCCACGATTCTCGGGGGAACGGTGGCCAGCTTCTGGGCACTCGAGATCTTCGATCAATTCCTGCCGCGCAGCCTCTCGCTCGACAACTGGGGCATTCACCCCCGCGATGTCCACGATTTGCTCAATATCTTTTTTGCGCCCTTCTTGCACGTTGGCTTTGCCCATCTCATCGCCAACACGGTGCCCTTTGTCGTGCTGGGCTGGCTCATCATGGTGCGCAGTGTCCGGGATTTCTTTTTGGTCTCGCTCATCGGGATCATCGTCAGCGGCCTGGGGGTCTGGCTGTTCGGCGATCCCAACTCGGTGACGGTCGGGGCGAGTGGGGTGATCTTCAGCTACCTGGGCTTTTTGCTGTTGCGGGGCTACTTCGATCGCAGCTGGCAGTCGATCGCGATTGCCCTGGTGGTCGGGTTTTTCTTCGGCGGTGCGCTCTGGGGAATGCTGCCGGTGCAGACGGGCATCACGATGATCTCCTGGCAAGCCCATCTGTTTGGATTTATCGGCGGGGTGCTCGCCGCCTGGCTGCTCACCTCGCGCCGCCGCACTGCCTACTGAGGGCGTTCGGCCAGCGCCAGTTTTTGGGCGAGCGCCAGTGCCTGCTCGCGATCGGCGACTTCACCGGTTGCCTGGGCTTCTTGAATGGCGGCCAGTAGCCTGCCCACGATTGGCCCCGGTGGCAGGGCAAGGGCGCGCATCAGGTCGCGTCCGTCGAGCAGCACCGGCGGATGGGCGAGCGGGTCGGCTGGGGTGTAGTAGTGCTCCAGCAGCAGGTGGGTGAGTGCTTCGGCCCGCTCGAAGTCAGCAGCCCTCACCAGCGGACCACGGGTGGAGCGGCGATCGGCGAGGGCGAGCACGAGCAGGGCCGGCAGCATCTCCCCCAGATCGCGGCAGAGGCGGTAGATCGCCCGGCGGCTGGGGGGCAGGTGGGAGGCGAGGTGGCCGGGGCGCAGGTGGTGCTGCACGAGGGCTGTGACCCAGCGCTCCTCCTCGCGGCTACACTTGAGCCGCTGCAGGACCGTGCGGCTCATCTGGGCTCCGAGGGTCTCGTGAGCGGGGAAGCTGAGGGAGCCCGTCAGGGCGTCGCGCTGCTGGGTGGCGGGTTTGGCGATGTCGTGCAGCAGGGCGGCGAGTTTGACGAGGGTGGCGACGCTGTGGCCGCCGCTTACCTGCCGCTGCAGATCGCTTGTCAGAAATTGGCCAAAATCAGCGATCGCACCGTCCACCTGACGGACCACCTCGAAGGTGTGGGCGACGAGCGGAAGGTGGTGATAGTCGCTCGGACCGATAGGCTCCATCGCCGCCAGTTCCGGCAACCAGAAAGCAAAAAGCCCATCGCCGTAGGCCGCTTCGAGGGCGTCAGCCCCCGGGGGGCTTGCGAGCATTGCGCACAGCTCCTCGCGCACCCGCTCTGCGGAGACGTGGGCAAGCAGAGGGGCGTGAACGGTGAGCCAGCCCTGGGTCTGAGAATCGATCGTCAATCCCAGCTGGGCCTGAAGCCGGTGGGCGCGCAGGAGCCTGAGCGGATCGTGGGTCAAGTTGGCCTCGCTGATGGCCCGCAACCGCCCAGCCTCAAGATCGGCCAGACCACCGCACGGATCGACCAGTTCCCCGGTGCGCAGATCCCAGGCTAAGGCGTTCATCGTGTAGTCGCGGCGCGCCAGATCCGCCCTGAGATCTTCTCCCTGCTGGCGGGCAAAGTCGAGGGTGAGGCCACCGGCGAGCACCAGGCGGACGATCTCGTTTTCGGCATCGAGCAGGGCAAAACCCGCCTTGAGGTGCCGGGACAGAGCGCGGGCACGATCGATCACTGGACCGGGGGTGACAAAATCGAGGTCGATCGGTGCGCGCTCCCGGCCCAGTAGAGCGTCGCGCACGCTGCCACCCACCAGAGCAATCGGTCCCGGCCACAGAGCCAGATCGAAGGGGATGCGCTCGCAAAGGGGCTGCAGTGCCTGTGCAAAATTTTGAGAGGGGCTGCCCATTTACAGGAGTTTGCGCTAGTCTGGATCAGGCCGAGCGGGGTTCGCACCACCGCGTCAGGCTGGACCCAGCAGGTCCACAGCACCCACCGTAACTCAGACTCGCTCGGATTCAGGCTTTATCCCTACCCATGTCATCCTTGCCCCCTGTCGGACGGTTGCGGTCGTGCCTCTCTGCTGTGCCTGCCAGAGTTTGTGCCGGGCAGCAAATCTCGTCTTCACACCGATTAGATCGCCTTTTTGGCGACAAAAGGGCTAGAACCGTAGGGGCGGAAGATTTCCTGCCGCTCCCTGTCTCGCTGTCGTCTTGTGTTCCTGGTTACTCGCATTAGGAGTTTTGTATGTCCGTTCGTCTTTACATTGGTAACCTGCCCGAGGAGGTTACCCGTCAGGAGCTGGAGAGCTTCTTTGCACCGGTGGGCAATGTCGTCTCCCTCAAGGTGATCACCGATCGCAAGACCAACAAGTGCCGGGGCTTCGGTTTTCTGACCGTGCCCAGCCCGGAGGTGGCCGATAGCTTTATCGAACAGTTCAACGGTGCCACCTTCAAAGACGCCACCCTGCGCGTCGAAAAGGCCCAGCCCAAGACCAAGGGCGAGCGCTCCGAAGAAGGCGGCAGTGCGCCTGCCGAGTCAGAAGCCGCTGCTGTCTCCACAAGCGAACCGGGTAGTGCTCCCGAACAGCCCCAGCCTGCTCCGGCGCGTTCGACGGCTACCCCGCTCATCAGCACTGGCCGTTCGCCCATCCGCAAAAACGACAAGCAGCGCCAGAACGACAGCCGTCGCCGCGACAGCAACCGCGAGCGGCCTGCGGTCACGACCACTTCCTCCGACGAGGCCAATCAGCCCGATCCGCGTTGGGCCGACGCCCTGCGGGACATCCGCCGCCAGCTGACGGCCAAGGCGTAGTTCACGCCCGACCAGGAACACCATTTTCAGGCGGTTCGAGGCAGGCGTATGCCTCGAACCTTTTGCTTTTTTAACTGCGCGCTTCGATGTCGAAGCGGTCGATGAGCGCCTGACGGATGCGCTGGTGAACGCTGTTCACTTCTTCTTCGGTGAGGGTGTGATCGCTGCGGTAGACCATCCGGAAGGCGAGGGAACGGCTGCCTTCCGGCACGCTGCTGCCCCGGTATTCGTCGATAAGCGCCACCGATTCAAGCAGTGGTTCGCCGTTGTCGCGAATCACCCGCTCGAACTCGAAGACAGTGGTCCCCTCGCGGGCGTAAAACGACAGGTCGCGATCGGAGGCGGGGTAGGGCGAGTAGGGCCGAAATTCGGCGGGGCGCTCGCGCACGACGGCGATCAAAAAATCGAGGTCGATCTCAAAGAAAAACGTTTGTTCCGGCAGATCGAGGCGGGCCGCCAGCCGGGGATGAAGCTGACCGATCACACCCAGCCGCTCGCCGTCGATCCACAGCGAGGCGGTGCGGCCAGGATGCAGCCTATCGTCCTGGCGATCGGCCTGGTACTCGACATCGATCTGCCAGGGCGAGAAGAGCGATGCGAGCACACCCTTGGCGGCGAACCAGTCGAAGTCTGGTGCTTTTTTTTGCCAGTCGCCGACGGTTGGCGCACCGCAGAGGACCGCCGCCAGCCGCTGCGACTCGAAGATGCCCTCGTCGGTCTTCAAAAAGACAATGCCAATCTCGAAGGCGTGCAGCTGGGCGGTGCCCTGGGAGCGGTTAAAGCGCAGGGTCTCGATCAGCCCATCGATCAAGTTGGTGCGCAGGCTATTGAGTTCGGCGCTCAAAGGATTGCTGAGGGCGACCGGATTTTGATCGCGGTCGGGGGCGAGGGAGTAGGTAACCACCTCGGTCAGACCCGCCCCCTGACAGATGGCCCGGATCTGGCGTTCGAGCTGGTCTTCGAAGGGCAGATAACCGCCGTCGGCAGGCGGCGGCAGCGTCGGCGCAAAGCGCTCATAGCCAACGATGCGGGCCACTTCTTCGATGAGATCGACCTCGCGCTCGATATCCCGCAGCCGGTGGCTCGGAACGCTCACCCGCAGGTGCTCGGGATTGGCCTGGACATCGAAGCCGAGGTCTTTAAGCACCTGGGCGATCTGGGCTGCTGGGATCTCCTCGCCCAGCAATCGGGCAAGGCGTTCGGGCCTGAGGACAAGGGTGCGGCCCTGGCGCTCGCGCCCATCGACAATTGCCTGGGCACTCACTCGCGCCCCAGCAAAGTCGATCAACAGCTGCAAAGCCCGGCCCAGGGCGTGTTCGAGGGCAAAACTATCGACCCCCCGCTCGTAGCGGGCCGAAGCTTCGCTGCGCAGGCCGAGGGCACGAGCGGAGCGGCGGGTAACGACCGGATCGAAGACGGCGGCTTCGAGGACGACGCTGGTGGTCTCGGGGCTGACCTCCGTCGCCTCGCCGCCCATCACCCCGGCTACAGCCACAGGCCCATCGGCGGCGGTGATGAGCAAGTTGACCGGCTCCAGGCTGCGGTCGGTGCCGTCGAGGGTGCGCAGGTGCTCTCCCTTGCGGGCAAAGCGCACCCCGAGGGGCCGGGCGGCCAGTTTGTCGGCGTCGAAGGCGTGCAGCGGCTGCCCCCACTCAAGTAACACGTAGTTGGTGATATCGACGAGGTTGTTGATCGAGCGCATCCCGGCTTTTTCGAGGCGCTCCACCAGCCAGGCGGGCGCAGGTCCGACCCGGAGACCCTCAAGCAAAGTGGCGGTGTAGATAGGGCAGGCATCGGGCGCTTCGACCCGGACTGCGAGCGCACCCTCGCCCACCGCCGGGGGATGGGCAATCGGCAGGCGCAGCAGGCCGCCGGTGAGGGCTGCCACCTCGCGGGCGATACCGATGATGCTCAGCGCGTCGGCCCGGTTGGCCGTCGAGGCGATGTCGAGGATGACATCGTCGAGCTTGAGCAGAGGCCGCACGTCCGCTCCAAGGGGCAGATCGCTTTGAGAAAAGATATAGATACCGTCGGACTCTTTTTCGAGTCCCAATTCTGCCAGCGAGCAGAGCATTCCCTCGCTGGGCACCCCCCGGATCGTCGTGCTGCGCAGTTTGAGATCTTTGATGGGCAGATAGGTGCCCACCGTCGCCACGGGCACATAGATATCGGCGCGGGCGTTCGGGGCACCGCAGACGATATTGAGCAGGCGGCCACTGCCCGTATCGACCTGGCAGACCCGCAACCGGTCCGCCTGGGGATGGGGAACGCATTCGAGCACCCGCCCGACGACCACACCGTCTGCCCAGGTGCGCCGATCTTCGATGTCCTCGACTTCAAAACCGGCCATAGTCAGCTTCTCGGCCAGTTCGACCGCAGTAAGGTCAAAGTCTACATATTCTCGCAGCCAGTTGATCGAAACGCGCATGGAACGAGCCGGACGATGGAGCCTTTCGATGCTATCAGTTCTCCCGGTGAGGGTGGAGCGGAGCCCAAAAATCGCCCTTCGCTTTTAGGCAGTGAAAAAGGTGTAGCAGGTATCTCGCCCCCACTACCCTGAACAATGGACCCACCCAACTGTCAAAAATAGCGACGAGCGATTTTGAAGATATCGACTGCTAAAAATAAACGACAAGACTTGACAGAAACCTCTCAGTTTTTTTAGTCTGTCACAAGGTTATCCAGACGTGGTTTGCTCTCCTCGTGGATCTGCTGCATCGCCCTGTTCTATTAGAAGAAACGATTGCCGGTTTGCAGGTGCGCTCGGGGGGCGTCTACCTCGATGCCACCGTTGGCCTGGGTGGCCATTGCGAGGCGATCTTGCGCACCGAGCAGACCCGCGTCGTCGCCCTCGATCAAGACAGTGCTGCCCTCGAGCTGGCCCGCGAGCGACTTGCGGCCTACGCCGACCGCATCCGCTTCGTCCACATCAATTTTGCTGAATTTGCGCCGCAGGGCGAAGATTTCGACGGTATCGTCGCCGATCTAGGGGTCAGTTCGATGCAGCTCGACAATCCCGATCGCGGTTTTTCCTGGCGCTTTGAGGCACCCCTCGACATGCGCATGAACGAGCAGGCAGTGGGTGAGACGGCGGCAGACTTGATCAATACCAGCAGTGCGACCGAGTTGAGCGATCTGTTCTGGCGCTACGGCGAGGAGCGCTTTTCCCGGCGGATCGCCCGGCGGATCGTCGAGCGTCGGCCCTTGCGCACGACAACCGAACTGGCGTCGGTGGTTGCCTCCGCCGTTCCTGGCCGCCAGAGCATCCATCCGGCCACCCGCGTCTTTCAGGCGCTGCGCATCGCCGTCAACGATGAACTTGTTGCCCTCGATGCGTTTTTGACCCACAGTCCCGACTGGTTGCGCCCGAACGGACGCATCGCGATTATCAGCTTCCACAGCCTCGAGGACCGGCCAGTCAAGCATCGCTGGCGGGCCGATCCGCGCCTTGAGGTGCTCACCCGCAAGCCCATCAGCGCCTCCGAGGCAGAGGTGCGCGCCAACCCCCGCGCCCGCTCCGCCCGCCTGCGCATTGCCCGCCGCCTTTCACCCAGTGAGGAGTCCCAACCGTGAACGCCCTGCCCCAAAGCCAGCTACCGCCTACCCCACCGGCTACCCTGCTGCCACTTGAACGGCCCCTGCCGCTGGGCGCGCTGCGCACCTGCGCCTGGCTGCGCACTGCCCAGCGCGCTGCTGCTGCTGTACTGCTAATGTTGATTGTCGCTATCTGCGCGCTCTACTGGTGGACTTTCCAGACCCAGGCGCGCTGGGAAGAGGACTACCGGCAACTGATAAACTTGCGCACGCAGTCGCGGCAGCTTGCCGTGCTCAACGAAGCGCTCACCGGCGATCTGGCGGGCAGTGTCGCCCTCAACACTCCCCTGCGCGTCGCCACCCCAGCCCAGACGCTGAGCGTTCCGGCTGCCCTCGAACGGCCCCTCAAGCAATTGTCCGAACCACCCGCGTATACCCTCGACATCCCGGCAGGTTATTGATGCGCGATCTTCGTAGACAGACCACCTCCCGCTTGTGGCTGGTGGGCATCGGCGTATTGGCCGGAGCCGGGGCTTTAGGTTGGAAGCTTTACGACCTCCAGGTGATCCAGGCCAGTACCCTGCAGAACCGGGCGGCAGCCCAGCGCGAGCGCACCATCGCTGCCGACAGGCCCCGCGCCGGGATCTTCGATCGGCGCGGCGTAGCTCTCGCCCTCGACCAGCCCATCTACGATCTCTACGTCCATCCTTTTTTAATCGACGCCGAAGCGCGCGACCGCGCTATCCGGCAGGCCGCCAAAGTCAAGACCAAAGGCATCGACCGCCAGGCACTCGCTACCAGATTGACTTCTCAAAACCGCCAGGAACTTTACACTCAGATGGCGAGCACCCTGGCGGCCACAAGCGGCAAACCCACCGCCCAGATTGCCCAACTCCTCTCCCAGCCCAAACGTACCGTGGCGATCGCCAGGGGTCTGAGCGAAACGGCCCACGACCAGCTGCTGGCAGCAAAGCTACCCGGCCTCGAATTCAACACCCGCCGCCGGCGCTACTACCCGGACGGCCTCAACAGCGCGGCGGTGATTGGCTTTATCAACTACGACGGCCAGGGTCAGGGCGGCGTCGAGCAGTACTACCACAAAAAGCTGAGCGCCAAGGCGGCGAGTTACCCGGTGACGATGGGTCCGCTCGGCCTGCCTCTAGCCGCTTCGCTGCCGGCTGAGGCGCTGGCCGATCCCCAGCCGGGCCGCCTGGTGCTCACGATCGATTCTCGTGTGCAGCGCGCCGCCCGCATCGCCCTCGATCGCGGCGTCAAGGCCAACCGGGTGAGCCGGGGCACAGCGATCGTGCTGGAGCCCCAGAGCGGCGAGATTCTGGCTCTCGCCGTCTCCCCGAGCTTCGACAACAACCACTACGGCCAGTTTGCGCCTTCTACTTATAAAAACTGGGCAGCAAGCGACCTGTACGAGCCGGGTTCGACATTCAAGCCCATCAACGTTGCCCTCGCCCTGAGCGCCGGTGCGATCCGGCCCGATACGACCATCTACGACTCTGGTTCGCTGAGTTTTGGCCGCTACACGATCAGCAACTACGACCACAAGGGCCGGGGCAGCCTCGATGTCACCCACGTGCTGATGTTCTCCGACAACATCGGCATGATCCGCCTGATGCAGCACATGCAGCCGGGCTTTTACTACGACCGCCTGCGCGAGATAGGCATCGGCCACAGCAGCGGCATCGACCTGCCCGGCGAGACGCGGGGCATCATCACCAACCGCACCCAGTTCGTCAAGTACCCGGTGCAGATGGCGACGGTAGCCTTTGGCCAGGGTGTGGCCCTCACGCCATTGCAGCTGGCACGGCTGCACGGAGCGATCGCCAACGGCGGCACCGCCATCACACCCCACATCGTCCGCGACTTTGAAGACGAAGACGGCAAAGTGCTCTGGAAACCCGAACTGCCGGCGAGCAAACCGATCTTTACCCCCGAAGCTGCAGCCCAGGTGCGCCAGATGATGCTCCACGTCGTCGAGGAGGGCACCGGCAAACCGGCGCGCATTCCCGGCTACCGGATCGGGGGCAAGACCGGCACCGCTCAAAAGGCCAACATCGGCGGTCGAGGCTATCTGGCCGGTAAAAAGATCACCAGTTTCGTCGGTTACCTGCCCGCCCTCGCACCGCGCTACGTGGTTCTCGTCGTCCTCGACGAACCTAAATCCGAGAACGCCTTCGGCTCGACCACTGCCGCTCCCATCGTCCGCGAGATCTGCCAGGATCTGATCTCTTATGGCAACCTCGCTCCGAGCCATCCTCAGGAGTTGCACCCAGGCGCAGGATCGGCGGCCAAAAAACGGTAGTAACTTACCGCCGTGCTGCCGTAGACGCGCCGATCGATGCGCACCAGCGTTTCTATTTGTTCTGGCAGGTCCGGCAGGTCATCGCTGTGCTCGGCAGCCAGTTCGCCGTCGGCAACGAGCAATTTTGCGTCGGCAATCGCAGCGAGCACCGGCGCGTAGAGGGCGCTTCTGTAGGGCGGATCGAAGTAGATCAGATCAAAAGTTCTGATGGCTTTGACCAGGCGGGCAATGCCGGCGAGTACGTCGGCTTTCCAGATCGTGCCCCTGCCGGGAGCGACTTTTTCCCAGTTGAGGGCAGCAATCCGGGCAGTGGCTGCCGAAAGTTCGATGCCAAGGGCTTCCTGGGCTCCCCGCGCCAGAGCCTCCGCTCCCATCGAACCCGCTCCAGCGCACAGATCGAGCCAGCGGCAGCCGTCTATGCGGTCGTGCCAGCGCCCAAAGACTGCCGAGCGCACCCGGCCCAGGGTTGGTCGGGTTTCAAGCCCGCTTGGGGTGCGCAGGAGCCGGTTGCCGTAGATGCGAAGACTCATCTGATGACGAAGCTAAAACATTTTCCCCACCTCTCCTCACCCCCCCTGCCCCCCCTCTCCTCTCCTGCCCCGCCGGGCAGGGGAGAAAAGGGGGGGTTCACTGTAACTGGGCTGCCATCGGGCAGGGTGAAGTCAGTTGCAGGCTCGTCCTCTCTAGCTCGACTTCGTCGAGTGAGTCTGCTCCCAGGTCTGGTACAAAATTGTTGCTGTACATAAGGGCTGACATGCTCTTCAACAATTATCTACAAGATCATCCTGTGACGAAGCAAAAACCCGGCTAGCAGTGGCGAGGAATGCAGGATAACACCGTACCAGAAACACACGCTGACGATCCAGTGTTGCCGGATGCAGCTTGTAGAGATAATTTTATATGGGCAAGGGTAGAGGCTGAGAGGCGTCCTCAGCCTCGCATCGGACAGACAGGTTCTACGATTTGAGCGGATCGTGGCCCCAATTCATCAGTGAGTAGCGCCAGCGGCTGTGCTCGATGTCGCCGCCAGGCTTCTGGGCCATGTGGCGGTGGACGTAGCTCACCACCCGCCGGATCTGGTGCAGGTCGTCTTCGGTGTAATCGGCGGATTTTTTGGTGAGCAGTTCAACGATCGCCTCTCCGGAGTGATGGCCGATCGCTTCGCTGTCGCCCGCTTTTTTCTGGCCGACAGATTGTGACTCGTCTGTTTCTAGCCAGTTGCGCAATTCTTTTGCCGACATGTTGACTGCGCTGCGAAACTCTTCGATCGCGGTCTTATCGTCTTTTTGTGTGGTGGTCATTTCTTGTCCCCCTTCAGTTTCTTCAGCGCTTCCGGCTTGTGGGCCGCTTCTTCACCGGTCTTGTCGCTCACGACCAGATACTGGGGTTCCTCCTCGGAAGCGTTGACCTTGTGGTCCTTGATGTGGGTCGGGGAGGTCAGTTTTTGCTTGATTTTTCCGATGGAGGTGCCGCCTGAGCTGTGCCACTCGACGCGGTCGCCAACTTTTAGAGTGTCAGACATAAAAAGGGCTCCATTGTTCACTCGATCGTCGCCTCAGACGAACACTCAGCCCTGCCCCTCTAGATGGAAATCAGCGACCTCAGCGCGGACAGAGCCCGAGGCCGTTGTGGATGGTGCGCAGGCCCAGCAGGTACACGCCGGTCAAAAGTCTGCTGGAGGTAACAACCCACATGCTGGCACCGCCGCTGCGTCCTCGGCCACGAACAGGGCATAATTGGTGTGCCCATGCTGCGTTCTTATCCCAAATTTGTGCCCGTACTTGTTGCGCTTGACTGTATTGAGCTGGAGCCCGGCAGCACAGTGACGATTCACGGCCTGGGCTGGGAACAGTTTGAAGCCTACCTGGAGGAACTGGGTGAAGGCCGTTCCGCTCGCATCGCTTACTTTCACGGCGCTCTGGAAATCATGGCACCATTACCCGCCCATGAACGTCCCCACCGCTTCATCGCTGACGTGGTTAAGGCCATCCTCGATGCCCAGGGACGAGACTGGGAAGACTTCGGCTCGACGACATTCAAAAAAAAGACAGCCGATGCTGGATTAGAGCCGGATACCTGCTTTTACATCCAGAATGCACAGCGGGTGCGCAATTGTCTGCGGATGGACCTGGAAGTTTATCCACCGCCGGACCTCGCGATTGAGGCCGACCTGACATCCACAACGACACTTGCGGCTTACCAGGCTTTACAGGTGCCGGAAGTCTGGATCTACAGCCAGAATCGGCTCACCATCCATTTGCTGCGCGACGACCGCTACGAGCAGTCTCAGACCAGTGAAGTTTTTGGCGATCTACTTGTTGCCCAAGCCATCCCCCGATTGTTGCAGCAGGCGCTTCAGCAGGGCAGCAGCCAGGTATTGCGGTCACTGCGCACTCGCCTTGCCGAGGGCAAGGAGCTGTAAATCGAAGAATTGAAGCCCAAAAAAAGACAGCCTCGGCAACCACTGCTGTTTTAGCGGGGCCAGAGTCCGAGGCCGTTGTGAATGGCGCGCTCGAAGGCACCAGCTTCGCGATCGCGCAGGTGACTGCCGAGATAAAAGGCGCTGGAGCCACCGCCGTCGAGGTTGAGGGCGTCGCTGACCCCCAACTGGAGCAGGAGGCGGGCGAGCGCTTCGAGGGAGAGACCAGCGGCTGTGCCGTCATGGCAGGCAACGATGAGTAGTCCCTGGCTGCCCCGTCTGGCGATCACCGTGCGGGCGACGCCGGGGGCGCGCACGTCCGGCTGAAAGCGCTCCGCCGTCGCATCGAGAACGATCTGCCCGTCTTTTATCAAGAGCGGTCCCGCCTGCAACAGCGAGCCGTCGCCACTGGGAACGATATCCAATTGAGCGGTGGCACCGGCCAGGGTACGCACCTGGGCGCGCAGAGCCTCGCTGCGGGCCACCAGCAACTGAGCATCCGCTGGAATCGGCACCTCCTGATTTGGGCTTGCTGACTCAAAGACGCTCTCGATCCGACCGGCGCGCACCAGGGCCAACGTTTCACCCGTTCGCCCCCGGTAGGTGCTGCCCCAATCCGGGGTGTAGAGGGCGAATCCGTTACCGGCCACAGTGCTGTTAAAAGCTGCAACGGGAAACAGCCGATCGTTCAGGCGGATCGAAGCACTCCAGTTCAGGCGATCGAAGCCCGGTAGATTGTCCTGCCAGTTCACGGCTCCGCGCGGGGGCAGGCCCGCGACGCTGCTGGTCCACCAGCGCCCGGTGGCGCGCAATGCTCCGAGTGCTTCGGCGGTGTTGCGGTTAAAAAAGCTGCCGTTAATCGCTGCCCAGGCCCCCTGAGCGGCGGCCAGAGTGCTGAGAGCAGTCAGTTCGTGCAGGTTCGTAGCGGAGCGCAAAAGTCCCAGGCGCATCCGCGTCGGGTCGAACTCGGCCACCATTAGCCGCTGCGGCAGTCCTTCCCAGACGGTGCGAATCTCGCGGTAGCTGAGGCCCGCTCCCCAGTTTTGGACGCGCTCGAAACGGCCACTGCGCCGCCATTCGAGCACCAGCCGGGCGGGAGCGGCGAGGGTGCTGACGAGCGGATAGCTGCCCGGCGGCGCGACAAAGACCAGTTCGCTCTGGGCGGGACCGACCGTAAGCTGCAGACCAGGAGGGCCTTCGAGCGGGGCAACTGGCGTCGCCTGCACACTCAGACGCAGGCCGGTTTCGGTTGGAATCACCTCGTAAAAAGCGGGCCGGTCCAGTTCGATGACCCAGCGCAGGTTGTCGGCATCCGGCAGTGGGCGCAGAGCCTGGATGTGGGCCTGGGGCAGGTCCAGGCGCACCTGGGTTGCCTGGACGGTGCCTGCTGCCCCAGTCAGTTGCTGGACCTGTTCGAGGGGGAACCGCCGGGCCGGGCCGTCCAGCACCCGCAGGTCGAGTTGTTGACCAAAAAATCGCACCGGCTGGCTGTCCGGCTGGGGAGCGTCGAGCAATTCGACCCCGAGGCGCTTTTCGACCTCGAAGGCGTCAAGGGCGCGTCCGGCACTGAGGCTGAGCACCGGAGCCGCTACTACGGGAGCAAAGCTGGCGACGAGAAGACAGCTGACGGCTGTGCCGACAAGGGCGAGGCTAGCGGCTGCTCTTGGACGGATCAGCCTGGGCACCGGTTTGTTCTTCGCGGCGCTTGCGCAGCACCGCCTCCTTGTAGTTGCGCATCTGGGTGTTGAAGGTCATCTTGCGGCCTGCCACCCGGAAAACATAGCTGCCTGTCCAGACGACCAGGCCGACGACGAGAATGAGTTGCGCCCACAGACCAGCGCCGATGCGCGAGAGGCCGAATAGGGAGAGCAGGCCGTAGAGCAGACCGCCCACTACCAGAATGCCCAGTCCCCAGAGGAGCGCATCGATGCGGCGCATGGCACTTATACCCGCGAAAAAAGACGCGACCAGAAACCGCCGCCGCTCGCCTTCCGGCGCGTCGCTCCTGCTTCTGCTTCCAGATCATAGAGGGGAGCAGGAATTTCTTTAGAATCGAGCACGTACTGGGGATTGCGCTCCATCACTTCCCAGGCGCGATCCGGGCCGATGAGCGACTCGACCAGGGGACGGTTTTGCAAGGGAAAGAAGGCAGGACCGTCCGGGTGATGGGCGTCTGAGGCAACGATCTGAATCAGGCCGCGCTTGAGAAAGTCGTGGGCTGATTTTTGGGCGGAAGGACCATAGGCACCGTGCATACTGCCGGCGCTCATCACCGCCCGCACCCCCGACTGGATCATCGCCTCAAGGCGCTCGGGATGGTGGCGCAGACTGCGGTTGCGCTCGGGGTGGGCAAGCAGCGTCATCAGTCCTTTGGCCTGCAGCGAAAAGAGCAACTGCTCCATATAAAAAGGACAGTCTTGCTGGGGCAGATCGACGAGCAGGTAGGCACCGTCGGCCAGCGTCTGCAGTTCGCCCCGCTCGTAGCGCTCGCGCAGGTCGCCTTCTGGATAGGCTTCTTGACCGGGCAAAAGCTGAATATCGATGCCTTCGCGCTCGTAGGCCGCCTGCAACTGGCGCACGTAGTTCTGAATCTGGGAGGCCGTGTTCTCGTAGGTGCCCGGCATGTGGTGCGGGGTAATCGTCGCGGTGCGGATTCCGCCTGCGTAAGCCTTGCGCGCCAGCGCCAGGGCAACATCCCAGTCCTTGGGGCCGTCATCGACTCCAGGAACAAGATGTACGTGTAGATCGATCACCGGGTCACCTCCTGTATCTTTCTAAGATCCGCTTGCAGTTGGGCGAGCGCTGCAGAGGGAATAAGCGGATTGTCGAGCGCCTTTTTAAGCTGGTCGGCTGCCTCTGTCCGGTTGCCCAGACGAACGAGGGCCAGCGCCAGGTTCCGGCGCGCCTCCCAGTAATTGGGTTCAAGCTGGAGAGCCTGCTCGAACTGGGGGACCGCCTCGCGCTCGCGGCTGCTGTCGAGGTAGAGTACGCCGAGGTTGTTGTAGACCTGAGGTAGTCTGTCGTTGACAGCCAGGGCGCGCTGGTAGGCCGCTACCGCCTCGTCCATCTTACTCTGCTGTCGGCGAACGACCCCGAGATTGCTCCAGGCTTCCGCATAATTGGGGTCAAGGGAGGTCGCCCGTTCCAGGGCCACCGCCGCCTGATCGTAGAGTTTCAGTTTGCTGAGGGTGACGCCCAGATCGTTCTGGATGCGCGCTGAAGCCGGATCGAGGGCTGCCGCCTCCCGCAGGGCTGCCGCCGCCGCTTCGGATTGATCTTGAGCGTTGTAGAGCGTGGCGAGCAACAGCCAGGAGCGGGCATCCATCGCCTTGAGGCGCACCGCCGCCTCCAGTTGGGCAATGGCGGCAAAGTCCTGGCCCGCATCGACCAGTAGCTGCCCGTAGGCCAGCCGGTAGCTGCCGTTCTCAGGCTCCAGATCGACCGCTTTTTGCCAGCTTGCGAGCGCCTGGGGCCTGCGCCCCAGCTGCTGCTGGATTCTGGCGAGCCGGGCGTAGACCGGAGCAGACTCCCCGGCCCCCTGCAAAAATGCCTGGTACTCGATCGCCGCTTCGCTGTAGCGCTTGAGCCCTTCGTAGACCGTGGCCAGGTTGAGCCGGTAGACCGGGTTGGTGCGATCGAGCTTGAGCGCCTGCCGGATCGCACTTAAAGCTTCGTCGTAGCGGCCAAGGGCGGCGAGGGCGACCGCCAGGTTGCTGTAGGCGTCGGCGTACTTGGTATCGAGGCGGACCGCCTGCCGGTAGGCGCTCACCGCCTCGCTGTTACGATTTTGCCGCCGGAGGCTGACGCCCAGGTTGTTCCAGAGGCGCGGCTCACGCGGCTGCGCCTTGAGGGCTGCCCGCAATTGCAACTCCAGCCCCCTGTCGGCTGCTTCTCCGGCGGCGGTGGCTGCCGGGGCGAGCGCCACCAGGAGCGCAAGGCAGACCGGCAGGACGCAGCGAGTCGAGAACATCTTCAATAGCGGAAGTTCCGGAAGATAAAAAACAAATTCGCGAAGGTGCTGACGGGCGCTGCGACGGTGTTGAGCCCGTTGAGCAATTCTCCTCCAAGGCTGCGGCGGACAATCACCGCATCTTGATCCTGCAGCTGCAGGTTCTGGCTCGCGTCGTTGTTGAAGGCCAGATTGCCGTTGACGATCCGATTTTTGACTCTGCCATCTCTCTGGAGCGACAACACTTCGACGCTCTCGGGTGCAGCGTAGTTGGTCATCCCGCCCGCTGCCGCGATCGCATCGAAGACCGTCGAGTGGGCATCGAGGTCAAAGGGGCCGACTTTGTTGACCTCCCCCAGCACGCGCACGCGGATCTTGGTGGGGGCGATCGTGCTGTAGCCAATCACCCGACTATCGATGGGGCTATCTGCTGCCACCTGTGGCACCAGCAGCACGTCGCCGTCTTTAAGGAGCATGTCCTCTTCGACCCTGCCCTCGTTCATCAGCCGCCAGAGGTCGATTTTTTTGACGATTACCTGGCCATCTACCGTCCGCCGCTCCAGGCGGATCGCACTCACATCCGCCCGGTTGGTCACACCGCCGGCGGCGGCGAGAGCGGCACTCACCGTGGGCAGGGTGTTGGCGTTGACGTTGGGGATGCTACCGGTTGCCAGAAGCGACTGCAGCTGGCGCGGTCCTGGCTGCAGCACTTCCCCAGAGACGGCGATGCGCAGGGGCCGTAGAGCCTGTACGGAGATGCTCACTTTTGGTTTTTTGATATATGCCGCGAGCCGCCGCTCCAGCAGAGCGCTCAGATCCGCGACCGTCTGGTTGGTCACTGGAACCGTACCCACCAGATAAACAGAGACCGTCCCATCCGGGAGGACGGGTTGCTCACTGCTAAATTCTGGTGAACCGAGGACGCTGATCTTGAGGCGGTCGCCGGGACCGAGCAGGTAGCCGTCTTGAGCAGCCGAAAGATCAAAACTTTGAACCGGCCCTGCGCCCTGCGGCTGGGCCAGCACCGGAGGAGCCGCCAGCAACAGCGGCGCAACCACCAGCAAAGAGGGCACTGCCCGGAAGGAATTTCTCGACATCTGTAACGCGCCTCACGAGGTCCACTGTATCTTACCGGTTGTTTGCAGTCGTCTAGAACACCAGCGACGACGCCTTTTAAAGCTCGATGAGCGAGTCGTCGCCCAGCAAAAAGCGGTGGGCCTCGGGCTTGCCGGTGTGGCGGGCAATCACCGTGCGCTGGCCAATCAGACTATCGACGATGCGCCCGGCGTCGCTGATGCGCGTCCCTTCCATGACGACGCTGTGCTCGATATCGACGTTCTTAAGCTGCACGCCGCCGGCGATGCTGGTATAAGGACCGATGTAAGTGTCTTCGATCTGGCAGTCGTCGCCGATCGTGACCGGACCGCGCACCGTCGATCGCACCAGACGGGTGCCGGAGCCGATGCAGACGCGGCCAGAAATTTTGCTTCCGCTATCGAGGGTGCCGGCCATCGGGCAGTGGGTGCGCTCGTCGAGGATGATCCGGTTCGCTTCGAGCAGGTCGTCTTTTTTGCCGGTATCGAGCCACCAGCCGGTCAGTTCGACCGATTCGACCCGAGAGCCCATCGCGATCAGCTGCTGGATGGCGTCGGTGATTTCCAGTTCACCGCGAGCGGAGGGGCGGATCGCGTCGATCGCCTTGTGGACCAGGTGCGAGAACAGGTAGACCCCCACCAGCGCCAGATCCGAGGGGGGCTGCTTTGGCTTTTCGACGAGCCGCTGCACCCGGCCCTGGGCGTCCAGTTCGGCCACACCGAAGGCGGTCGGGTTGGCGACGCGCTTGAGTAAAATCAATGCCTCCGGCTGGGCGCTCTCGAAGCGATGCACCAGCGTCTCAAGCCCGGTCTGGATCAGGTTGTCCCCCAGGTACATCGCAAAATTGCCGTCCCTTAAAAAAGGACGGGCGATCTGTACGGCGTGGGCGAGTCCCAGCGGTTCCTCCTGCAGGATGTAGCGGATGCGCGCTCCAAAGCGCTCGCCATCGCCGGTGAGGGCGCGCACCTGATCGCCGGTCTCAGGGGAGATGATGATGCCGATATCATGGATGCCCGAGGCGACCATCGCCTCGATGCCGTACCAGAGGATGGGCTTGTTGGCGACGGGCACCAGTTGCTTGGCCCCGGTGTAGGTGAGCGGACGCAGCCGCGTGCCCTTGCCGCCTGAGAGAATTAATCCGCGCATCAGTACGCTCCCTGTGCCCGCAGCACGACGCCGACAGTCTTGAAGAGAATCTCCAGATCGAGGGCCAGCGACCAGTTCTGGATGTAATAAAGGTCAAGGCGCACCACATCGTCGAAGTCCTTGAGATCCGAGCGGCCCGAAATCTGCCACAGTCCAGTGATCCCCGGCAGAACCAATAGCCTGTCGTAGTGCCACTTTTCGTACTGTTCGACCTCGGCGGGCACCGGCGGACGCGGCCCGACCAGACTCATCTCGCCTATCAACACGTTGATGAGCTGGGGCAATTCGTCGAGGCTGGTGCGCCGCAAAAAAGCACCCACCGCCGTCACCCTCGGATCGTTGCGCAACTTGAAGAGCGGCCCCTGCACCTCGTTTTGGGCCATCAACTCCGCCTTGCGCTGCTCTGCATCGACGTACATGCTGCGAAATTTATAGATCCGAAAAGGGCGGCCCCGCACGCCGACCCGCTGCTGGACAAAAAAGACCGGCCCCGCTGAATTGAGGCGAATCGCCAGGGCGATCGCCAGAAAAAGGGGCGAGAGCACCAGCAGCGCCGTCCCCGCAAGCAAGATATCGACCAGGCGCTTGAGACGAAAGTCCATGCCGCTGATGAGGGGCGGGCTGACCTCGACCGTCGGCAGGCCGCCCAGGATGCGGGGGGTGCCGATCTGCCTGAGCAAAAGCTCGCCTCGATCCGGCACCCAGCGCACGGTGATCCCGGCGGAGCGCAGACCCCGGTAAAAAGCCGGCAAGCCAGGCAGATAATCGATCGTCGAGACGGCGACCTCCTGGGCCTCACTGGCGATCACCCGCTCCAGCAGCGAGGAAAGATTGTCAGCGCTCGGAGCGGCGTAGCCCACCACCCGGTAACCCACCGTCGCCAGCTGCCTTTCGATCTGCGCCTGGCGATCGCCCAGGGCGACGATAAACGTCGGAATGCAAAAGTAGTGCCGCCGCCGCAGATAGAAGATGATGCGCTTGACGATCTCCCGTCCGAGGCCCGCCAGGATCATGCTCAAAAACCAGGCCGCCACCAGCACCGAGCGGCCAATCGGCAGCACCAGGCCGGTGAGGACAAACCAGCCCAGGTGCAACAGCAGCACCGACAGGCTGATGGCGATGAGCAGATCCCGGTAGCTGCGCCAGTAGCTGCCCCCCCGGTAAAGACCACGCAACGCAATCACTGCCACCATAAAGCCGGCGATAAGCCAGATTGGCACCCCTTTGAAGTTCAAGTATCCCGGCTCGATCTTCAAAGCGTTCCACTGTCCGGCCAGCGACCAGGCACTTAAAAACGCCAGATAATCGCTGATCACCAGCAACACCAGCCGCGACCACTTCATCAAGGTAGTGCGCCGCACCCGCAGGCCAAGCCCGGCCCGCACATCGACAAACGAAGCGCTGCTCGAAGACATAGCGTTACACCTGGCGAGAAGGGAAAGAAAGCGCCTGATGGGTATGCCACCAGGAGCGGTTATCGATGTACCACTCGACGGTACGCCGCAGCCCGCTCTCGAAGCTCTCGCGGGGCCGCCAGCCCAGTTCCGTCTCGATGCGCGTCGGATCGATGGCGTAGCGGCGGTCGTGACCGGGCCGGTCGGTGACGGGGGTGATCAGTTGGTGAAATTGTCCGGCACGCTCCGGATAAATGCTGTCAAGAATGTCACAGATAATCCGTACCGTATCGATGTTGCGCCGCTCGTTGCGCGTGCCGATATTGTAAGTTTCGCCGAGTTGACCGCGCTCGATCACCGCCTCGATGCCGGAGCAGTGATCGGCGACGTACAGCCAGTCGCGCACCTGCAGGCCGTCGCCATAAACAGGCAATACCCGGCCTTCGAGGGCGTTGGTAATCATCAGCGGAATCAATTTTTCAGCAAACTGGTACGGGCCGTAGTTGTTGGAGCAGTTGGTGGTCACTACCGGCAGGCCGTAGGTATGAAAGTAGGCGCGCACCAGGTGATCGCTCGCTGCTTTGCTGGCGGCGTAGGGACTGTTGGGCCGGTAGGGCGTCGTCTCACTAAAGGGGGGATCTTCCGGACCGAGGGTGCCGTAGACTTCGTCGGTCGAGACGTGCAAAAAGCGGCAGTCGGTCTGCTCGTCTTCCCAGTAGCGGCGCGCCGCCTCCAGCAGGACGAACGTTCCGCGCACGTTCGTCTCGATGAACGGTTCCGGACTTTTAATCGAGCGATCGACGTGGGATTCGGCAGCAAAATGCACGATCGTGTCGATTCGTTCTTCTTCGAGCAACAGCCCCACCCGCCCGGCATCGCAGATGTCGCCCACGACCAGTCGCAGTCGGGGATCGCTCTCGACGGTAGCCAGGTTGGCGCGACTGCCGGCGTAGGTGAGCTTGTCGAGCACCACTACCCGATCGCCCGGATGGGCAGCAAGCCAGTGATGGACGAAGTTGCTGCCGATGAATCCGGCTCCGCCGGTGACCAACAGATGCCTCATCGCTTTTCCTCCTGCTCGTATAACTGGGCGAGCATCCGCCGCAAGCCCTTGCGCCACTGGGGCAGGGGCGCGCCGAGCAACTGGGCCGCTCGGGCAGTAGCGAGGACAGAATAGGCGGGCCGGGCGGCGGCGGTCGGGTAATCGGCGGTGGCAATCGGCTCGATATCTCCCAGCCGAAAGTCCTTTTCCCCCAGCGCCTCTGCCTCCTCGACGATCGCCACGGCAAAGTCGTACCAGCTTGTCACGCCGCTGTTGGTGAGGTGATAGATCCCACCGGCGGCGTTCCCATCGGCCAGCCCCACCAGCGCCACCGCCAGATCGTAGCTCCAGGTAGGCGAGCCGACCTGATCGGCGACGACCCGCAGCCGCTCGCGCTCCTTTGCCAGGCGCAAGATCGTGCGCACGAAGTTAGACCCCCCGACGCCGTACAGCCAGGCGGTCCGCACGACCAGATGGGCATCGCTGCTCTGGAGCACCGCCACTTCTCCTGCCCGCTTGCTCTGGCCATAACTGCCCAGGGGCCGGGTCGGAGCATCTTCCGGGTACGGCGTACTGGCCTGGCCATCGAAGACATAGTCGGTCGAAATATGGATGAGCCGACAATCGTAAGCCTGGCACGCTCTGGCGAGTAGGCCCGGTGCGAGGGCATTGACCTGCCAGGCCCGCTCACCTTCCGATTCTGCTTTATCGACCTGGGTGTAGGCGGCGCAGTTGAAGAGCACGCGCGCCTGGGTGCGCGCCAGAACTTTTTCGATCGCCTCAAGATCGCAGATGTCCAGTTCTGCTCTGGTGCAGGCCAGGAAGGCACGGTCCTGCCCGCCCAGCACCAGGGCAAGATCGTGCCCCAACTGCCCGCCTGCCCCAGTAATCAAATACATAAAAACCACTTCCAGCCAGCAGCGCCGGCGACAAACAATCCAACCAGGCACCGATCGCCTAGCAGCACACTTCTACCCAGCAAGTGAACCTCACCGAACGCTCACTACTCTCGTCCCGGTCGCCCTGCCGCTTGAACTTTACCATATTTCATATATGTCTCCAGGGGCAAATCGCCGCTCTCATCGGACTTTTTGCCGATTTCTCAACCAGGAACAGCATCAACCGTGGCACTGTCTGCGCCGCGATGGACTGTGCGGCTGGCGGACCAGAAGCATTAAGATCGAGTAACAATTTGCATCCGCACCCTATGCTCAAGACAGGCATCGTCGGCTTGCCCAACGTCGGCAAATCCACTCTCTTCAACGCCCTGGTCGAAAACGCGAAGGCCCAGGCGGCCAATTTTCCCTTCTGCACGATCGAGCCCAACACCGGCATCGTCAATGTGCCGGACGAGCGGCTGGCTGTCCTGGCGCGCATCGTCTCCACCCGCACGATCATCCCGGCCCGCATCGAGTACGTCGATATTGCCGGTCTGGTGCGGGGGGCAAGCCAGGGTGAGGGGCTGGGAAATCAGTTTCTCTCGCACATTCGCCAGGTCGATGCGGTCGTCCACGTCGTGCGCTGCTTCGAGAATGCCGACATCGTTCACGTCGAGGGCTCCGTCGATCCGGCCCGCGACATTTCGACGATCAACCTTGAACTGGCCCTCGCGGATCTGGGTCAGATCGAAAAGCGGCTGCAAAAAATCGGCAAACAAAAAAACAGCAAGGAGTACGCCGTCGAGATGGGCGCGATCGACAAGATCACGCCGGTGCTCAACGACGGGCGACCGGCGCGGGCAACCGACCTCAGCGAGGCCGAAAAGCAGAGCATCCTGCACCTGGATCTGCTGACTTTCAAACCTGTGATCTACGCCGCCAACGTCTCAGAGAGCGATTTAGCGGCGGGGGGCAACGCCTACACCGAGCAGGTCGCCCAGATCGCTGCCGCTGAGAACGCCCAGATGGTCGTCCTCTGTGCCCAGTTGGAGGCTGAACTGGCCGAACTCGACCCCCAGGAGCGCACGGCCTTTCTCGCCGATCTGGGCGTCACCGATTCGGGCCTGCAAAAGATGATCCAGGCCACCTACAGCCTGCTCGGTCTGCAAACTTTTTTTACTGCCGGTGAAAAGGAAGTGCGCGCCTGGACGATCTCCCAGGGCACCACCGCTCCCCAGGCAGCAGGGACCATCCACACCGACTTCGAGCGCGGCTTTATCCGAGCTGAAACCGTTGCCTACCGCGACCTGGTCGCCACCGGCTCCACGGTCGCTGCCCGCGAGAAGGGCCTGCTGCGCTCGGAGGGCAAGGAGTACGTGGTCAAAGACGGCGACGTGATGCACTTTCGCTTCAACGTCTGATGTCTTACCGGTAGTCATTTACCCCTTTGCGTCAAGAAATCTTTCTGGGTTCTCGACGCCTGCCTCAGATGCTACATTTGCGATGCAGAATAGGGCAATAGGCAACAGGCGTGATCGGTGTTGAGGAGTTGACCGAAGCAATCTTCCAGGGCAACTTTAAGGTTACGCTCCATGCTCAGCAGGCTGCTGCTGTCGATGATCTTGAAATCGTCTACGTGGTTACAAGCGTGGTTGCATCAGGTCAAATTATTGAGCAGTATCCGAATGCCCGTATCTCTCCAGCTTGCCTGGTACTGAGCACTGGTCTGGGAGGTGAGCCCATACACACCGTCTGGGGCTATCATCAGCCTGATAGACGGGCTGCTCTGATTACAATCTATCGTCCTGACTCGGACAACTGGCAACCTGATTGGAGGACGCGCAGATGAGCGATTTCGAGGAATTGCGTTTGTGGGCACAGGCGCAAATCGATAACAGTGCCAAGCCGGAAGTGCGACCCGATATCGGGGTGACTGTGCTGCAGCTGCTCGATTATCTGACTGAATTGCAGGAGGGCGCAACTATGGATGGCTCTGCCACTGAAAAGCCAGGATCACCGGTGCTCGATCCCGAGCTGCTCGAAAAAATGCTGCGCCTGCATTCTCAAAAGTAATGCATCCTGGCTGGTACCAGCAGGAGCATTCTGACGACCACCTGCTGCAGCAACTGTGCTATCAGGATGACGGCGGTACGCTGGGACTGTTTTAACACTGTCCTTTCGGCCCGATGGGTTGATTGTGACTCAGCCAGCCTGAAAGTTAGTCATGCCCTACCAGGGCAGCGGCTCGCCCTGGTAAAAGAAGCCGCCACTTGGTCCGTCCTCGTCCAGCAGAGCGAGTTCAACTCCGCTTCTGGCTCCTTCTTCGACTGTCATCGTCGCTCCGACACTGCCGATCTCAGTCATCACCCAGCCGGGGTGGGCGCTGTTGACCTTGATTGGCGTGTCACGCAACTCGTAGGCCAGGTGAATCGTAAAAACATTCACTGCCGTCTTGGAGGCGTCGTAGGCAAAGGGTTTGGAATGGTAGAGCACCGAATGGGGATCGGCGTGCAGCGTCAGCGAAGCCATGATGCTCGAGATATTTACGATGCGGCCCTGGGGACCCTTGCGCAGGAGCGGCAGAAAAGCGCGGGTAACGTTGACGAGCCCGAAGAAGTTCGTCTCAAAAGTCTGGCGGATCGTCTCATCTGAGACCGTAATAACAGTGCTGATGCCCCACTCGTGCTCCAGCATCACCCCTGCGTCGTTGATCAAGATGTCGAGGCGGCCAAAGCGTTGTTCAACCTGTTGGACAGCAGAGCGAATCGAGTCGGTCTGAGTCACATCGAGGGTTAAAGGATGGGCATCGCTCCCCTCCTTTGACAGCTCGGTGGCAGCAGCCTCCGCTTTTTTTGGATCGCGTGCGGTAACGAGCACGGTAATTCCCTTTTGGGCCAGTTGACGGGCCGTCTCAAGGCCAATACCCCGGTCGGCACCGGTTACAAGGGCGACCCTGTGATTGGTAGAATTCGTCACCCTCAAATCTCCTCTCAATCGTTTCCTTGGGCCATCTGCTGCTAAACTATAGAGCAAACGCATTTACTCGTCCACATCCATTACCTGATGGAGGGCAAACGAGCAAAGCCGTCACTGCTTCGAGGACGAAGATCAGATGACACTCATTCCAGGTTCATCCGTCCATCCGGATCCCAGAGAAGGGGAAGGTTTTTTCCTCAACAGTCCGCAGAAATTGGACAATCCGTTCCCCGATCTTCAATACTTCCGAGAAAACCGTCCCATCTTCTTTTATCCGCCCCTCGACCAGTGGTTTGTCTTCAAGTACGACGCTGTGAACGAACTGCTCAGTGATCCCAGACTCAGCGCCGATCGGATGAAGGGATTTGTGGATAAAGTGCCCGAGGAAGTGCGCGAGGAATTCAAAACAATTGCGCCTCTGTTGACGATGTGGGTATTGATGCAAGATGGAGAAGATCATGCTCGGCTTCGCAACTTTTTGTACCTTGGATTTAATGGCACCGTTGTTCATGACCTGAAGGAGCAGACACAAAAATCAGCCGATGAACTTCTCGATCGAGTCGAGCGCCAGGGGTACATGGATGGTTCCAGCGATTATGGCTTTGTGCTCACTGCCTACGTCCTTTCCGACTTTTTGGGCGTCCACAAAGAAGATCGCGATCAGGTTATCCAGTGGTCCGTAGACTTTGTCGATTTTTTTAATATCGTTCCGATCACAGTCGATACGACACGACGACTTGTGCGAAGCACCAACGGGCTCAGCCAGTACACGCGGGGTCTGATCGCGGAGCGGCGCGCCAACCCTCAGAATGATTTTTTGACCACACTGATCCGCGCAGAAAACGAGGGGGGCCACTTTAGCGATGACGAGATCGTAGCCAACGCTATGCTCTTCTTGCTGGCTGGCCATCTGGCGGTGAGAAACCTGATAGGCAACGCCATTTATTTACTCTTGACCCATCCCGAGCAGTATCGCCAGCTTCTGGCGCAGCCAGAATTATTGGAGAATGCTGTCGAGGAGACGCTGCGCTATGAGCCGCCAGTTATCTTGATCCCACGGATTGCCAACGAAGATTTTCTATTTAATGGAAACCGCTTTCGTCAAGGGCAACTCATCCAGCTCAGCATCGCTTCTGCCAACCGCGATGCAGACCACTTCTCTATGCCAGATCAATTTGATATCACCAAAAAGCCAGGTAAGATTTTGAGCTTCGGTCACGGTCCCCATACCTGTCTGGGAGCAGTTTTAGCCAGGCAGGAGGCAATTATTGCCCTCGAAACGTTGTTCCGGCGCTTTCCTACGATTAAGATCGCTGAAGACAAGCAAATCCAGTGGTACCGCAATGCCGGCAATCGTGGACCCCAGAAGTTACCTTTAGTGTTTTGAGCGAAAAAGGCATTTCAGCCCATCTGCCCTGGGACAGTGCTAAAACTGTCCCCTCCAGGCGGCCAATCAAGTGTTTTTCATCCAGGCTAAAAGTAGCAACCTGCAGAGTCCCCTGTGCCCACTACCCCCAGGTCCGAACGTCTGAGTCTCGCCCAGAAACTCGCCTACGGCGCGGGCGATTTTGGCCCAGCGGTCGCCGCCAATTTGCTCGTCTTCTTCTGGCTGCCTTTTTTGACCAACACGGTTGGTCTGGCTGCCGGGATCGCCGGGAGTATTCTCAGCATCAGCAAAATCTGGGACGTGGTGAACGACCCGGTGGTGGGGGTGCTCACCGACCGCACCCGCAGCCGCTGGGGCAGGCGGCGTCCCTGGTTGCTGTTTGGGGCGATACCCTTTGGCCTCGCCTTCTTTGCCCAGTGGCTGGTACCTTTTCCCGGCAACCTGAGCGCCTCTTTCTGGTACTACCTGGCCCTGGCCTTGGTCTTCAGCTCGCTCTACGCCGTCGTCAACCTGCCCTACACCGCTTTGACGCCGGAACTCACCGACGATTACGACGAGCGCACCAGCCTTTCTAACTATCGCTTTGCCTTTTCGATCGGCGGCAGCTTAATTTCTGGCGTCACCTTTCCGCTCATCCTCCAGCAGTTCGGCGAGCGCAGTGCCCTCGCTCACGCCGTCGCTGCCGGGCTCTGGGCTGTCCTCTCGGTCCCGCCCCTGTTCTGGTGTTTTTTGGGCACCCGCGAGCGCTACCAGGCTGCCCCGGCCTCGACGATTCCGCTTATCGAGCAGTTGCGCATCGCCTTTGCCAACCGCGCCTACCTCTACGTCGTCGGCCTGTACCTGTGCTCGTGGCTCGCGGTGCAACTGGTAGCGACGGTCGTTCCCTACTACGTCAGTTTCTGGATGCGCCTTTCGAATAACTGGCTGGCCGGGACGATCCTCGCCATCCAGGGCGCTGCCTTCGCCGCCCTGTTTGTCTGGAATGCGGTGAGTGAACGCATCGACAAGCAAAAAGTCTTCTACCTGGGCATGGTCTTTTTGCTCACGGCGCTCACGGGCCTCGCTTTCCTGCAACCTGGCCAGCAAAACTGGATGATTGCCCTCTCGGTCGTTGCCGGGATCGGCGTCTCGACGGTCTATCTGATTCCCTGGTCGATGTTGCCGGATGTGATCGATGTGGACGAACTGGAGACCGGTGAACGCCACGAAGGTGTCTTCTACGCCTTGCTGGTGCTGCTGCAGAAAGTCGGCCTCGCCCTCAGCCTGCTCCTGGTAGGCCAGATTCTCCAGTTTTCCGGCTTCGAGGGCACCGCCTCCCAGCAGCCGGATTCCGCCCTACTTGCCCTGCGCGCCATCATCTGCCCGATCCCGGCGGTTGCTCTGTTGGGCAGCCTGCTCTTTGCCTGGCTCTACCCGATCACCCGCGAAAAACACCAGCAAACTCTTTTAGCCCTGAAGGAGCGGCGTCAGCAACTCTAGCTACGACGCTTCTTATCTACCACGAACTGTTGTAGAACAGGTTCTGCAGGCTTTTTGGTTTCAGGAAACGGACAGTCAGAAATGTCTGAACCCTCCCACAGCATGATCGAAGACACGGCGAAGATCGGCATCGACCTGGGCGGCACCAAGATCGAGTTGATTGTTCTTAGCAGGGATGGACAGGAACTTTACCGCCGCCGGGTGGCGAGTCCACGGGGCGATTACGGGACGACGCTGCGCACACTCCGAGATCTGGTGCAGGCGGCGGAGGAAGCAGTCGGTGTGCGGGCGAGTGTCGGCATCGGCATTCCAGGGATCGTCTCGCGCCGCACCGGACTGGTCAAAAATGCCAACTCTACCTGGCTCATTGGCCATCCCTTCGACCGGGATCTAGAAGAGCTGTTAAGCCGCCCCGTCCGCGTCGAGAACGACGCCAACTGCTTTGCCCTCTCGGAGGCGACGGACGGCAGTGCCTCCGGTAAGGCAGTGGTCTTCGGTGTCATTCTGGGCACCGGCGTCGGCGGCGGGCTGGTGGTGAATGGCGGGATCGTGCAGGGGGCAAACGCGATTGCCGGGGAGTGGGGGCACAATCCACTGCCCTGGCCCGAGGCGGACGAGTTGCCCGGTCTGGAATGCTACTGTAGCCGCCGGGGCTGCATCGAAACGTTCCTGTCCGGTCCTGCCTTCGAGCGCGATTACCGGCAGAAGATTGGCAAAGCACTCGGGGCGGCGGCGATTGTCGAGCGCGCCGAAGCGGGCGATCCGCAGGCGGTGGCTGTGCTTGAGCGCTACTATGACCGGCTGGCGCGGGCTCTGGCCCATCTGATCAATATCGTCGATCCGGCGGCGATCGTCCTGGGGGGCGGGCTCTCACAAATCCGCTCCCTCTACGAGGCGGTGCCGGAGCGCTGGAGCCGCTATATCTTCTCGGATACCGTGGACACGCAACTGCTGCCGCCCAAGCACGGCGATGCCAGTGGCGTGCGTGGGGCAGCCCATCTCTGGTAGCGCGATCAGGCAATCCGCAGTCGTTCGATATCCTTGATGGGCGGTGCGCCAAACATGCGCGAGTATTCGCGGCTGAACTGCGAAGGGCTTTCGTAGCCGACCCGGTAGGCAGCAGTCGTGGCATCGGCATTTTCGGCAAGCATGATCTGACGCGCTGTTAGTAATCTCAACTGTTTTTGATACTGCAGGGGACTCATAGAGGTGATTTCTTTGAAGTGGCGGTGGAAAGATGAGACGGACATATGGGCCTGCTCCGCCAGATCTTCGATGCGCAGCGGCGCTGTAAAATTGACCTTGATGTGTTTAATCATCGCAGCGATGCGCTGCATATTGCTGCCGGAAGTGGCAATCTGACGAACCGCTTCTGCCTGTTCTCCCACAAGCAGGCGGTAATAAATTTCACGTACAATCATCGGTGCAAGAAAGGGAATGTCCTGCGGTGTGTCCAGAAGTCGGGTCAACCGGATCGCACAGTCGATCAAAGCGGGCTCAGCGTCGCTGATAAACCAGCCTCTGACCGATTCTTTCTTGACTGGAGCCGGATGAATCTGGGCAATGATTTCACAAAGTTGAACGGGGTCCAGATTGATCTTGACACACAGGTAGGGCCGTTCGGGAGTGGCATCGATAATAGAACTGCTGAGCGGCAGATCTACCGAAACGACAAGATACTGGGCGACGCCGTAGTAATAGACTTCTTCATCCAGTAGCACTGCTTTTTTGCCCTGAACGACGATGGCAAGCAGCGGTTCGCTGATCGCCGGTGCCACCACCGAAGCATTTGGCTGCCGGATAAAGGACAGTTGCGCGATTTCCGTGGTGTGAACGCTGCTGTTCTCACCCGCTGTGTGGCGATCGACTAGAGCTGATAATTCTTCACATCTTGTGATCGCAGGCTCTCGGTAGGATATCTTGCCAGTCATACTCCATTCCAAATGTGCGTACCCCGATGGGATCATTATAAAAAATCTTTCTGCGCTGTCTGCCCCCGGCTTGAGAGAATCGGGTAATCATCTGCAAGGTTTGGGTATTGGGAAAAGTGTCCGTCAGACCTACGATAAATCCAGGCTGCTTGATGTCCTTTCAGTCGTTCGATGAGCGGCAAAGCAGGTATAGGCATCGGATCAGCAGCGCAGAGAAAACAGTCCTTTCAGGAGAATCTATGAAGACGCGGACGCTTGGAGCGCAGGGTCTGAAAGTCTCAGCCCTCGGTCTTGGTTGCATGGGCATGAGTTGGGCCTACGGCAGCGCCGACGAGGACGAAGCCATCGCTGTCATTCACCGTGGGATCGAGCTTGGGATCACGTTTTTTGACACTGCCGAAGTGTATGGGCCGTTCACAAACGAGCAACTTGTCGGTCGTGCCCTGCGGGGCCGCCGCGAGCAGGTGGTGATCGCCACCAAATTTGGCTTCGCGATTCATCCTGGAGATAGCTACAGTCGCGGCCTCAACAGCAAGCCTGAGCACGTCCGGGAAGTGTGCGATGCGTCGCTCAAGCGTCTGGGCACCGATTACATCGACGTGTTCTATCAGCATCGCGTCGATCCGGCAGTACCGATCGAAGAGACGGTCGGTGCGATGGCCGAACTGGTCAGGGACGGCAAAGTCCGCTACCTGGGGCTGTCGGAGGCCAGTGCGAGCACGATTCGCCGCGCCCATAAAGTGCATCCGATTAGCGTCCTCCAGTCAGAATATTCGCTGTGGGAACGGGGGCCGGAGGCGCAGGTTCTCCCCACATTGCGCGAATTGGGGATCGGCTTTGTTCCCTACAGCCCGGTGGGCAGAGGCTTTCTCACCGGTCAGATCAAGCGCTTCGAAGACTTTGCGGCGGACGACTACCGCCGCAGCGATCCGCGCTTCCAGGGCGAAAACTTCGATCGCAACCTCCAGCTCGTCGATCGCGTCCGAGAAATCGCTCAACAGCTGAACGCAACGCCCAGCCAGATCGCCCTCGCCTGGCTGTTGCACCAGGGAGATGACATCGTGCCGATTCCTGGAACAAAGCGGCGGACGTATCTCGAAGAGAACGCGGCGGCGGCTGAGATCGCTTTGCGCCCCGATGTGCTCGATCAACTCAATCGGGCCGCCCCGGTGGGAGCAGCCTCCGGCGAGCGCTACGGCGAGCGGCTGATGGGCACCATCGATCGCTGAGGCCGCGCCTTCTGTTCGGAGGGAAGGGGAGCGCTTAACTGTCTGGTTAAAACCAGTTACATTCGTTCAGCAGCGCGTTGAAGCTGGAGAGACCGCCGGATGGGCGTCCACCTCACCCCCGAACAGTTGCAGACCCTCCCCGAGGCGGAGCGCCTGACCAGGGCGTTGCGGATGTTCGTCACGCCAAGACCGTTCGAGCGGCGGCCCAAAGAACGGCTGCTGCTTGCCTCCGGTACGGCCCTGCATTTCGAGGGAGGACTGGCTGCCACCAGTTGGGGAGAAGGGCCGCCGGTGCTTCTGGTGCATGGTTGGGACGGGCGCGGCACCGATATGGCCCCCTTCGTCGCCCCGCTGGTAGCCGCCGGCAGGCGGGCAATTGCCCTGGACGGCCCGGCCCACGGGGACTCAGCAGGTAGCGAGAGCAGCATGGTGCGCTTTGCCGAGGCGATTGGCGCGGTCGGGGCAGAGTTGGGCGAGCTGGCCGGAATCGTCGGCCATTCGGTAGGAGCTGGAGCGACCGTGCTCGCCCTCGATCGGGGCCTCACTGTTCGCAGGGCGGTGCTCATCGCCGCTCCCGCCACCGTCGAGGGGATCATGCGGCGCTTTTTGCACATTCTCGAACTGCCCGAGAACTGGCTTCCAGCTTTTCAGGCAATGGTCGAGGCGGAGGTGGGCGTCCCGGCAGCCGCCCTCGACCTTGTACATATCGCCGGACAGCAGCGCATTCCGGCCCTCGTCGTTCATGCCGACGACGATCGGGAGGTGCCGGTTACAGATGCTCAGGCAATCGCCCGCGCCTGGCCGGGTGCCAGGCTCTACCGGGTAAGCCACTGCGGCCATCGGCGGATTCTGCTCGTGCAGGCGGTGGTCGATGAGGCGGTGAAGTTTTTGCTCGACTGAGCGATTGCCTGCGAAACCCTCGGTTATTCGTGGGATAATCTCTGCAGTCACAGGACACCAGACGATGCAAAAACGACTGCTTCCGCTCCTTACAGCCATCGCCATCAGCTTCGGTGCCGCCCTTCCTGCCGTTGCCACCACCTATACCGACCGGCGCGGGCAGGTCAGCTTCAAGATCCCCAGCGGCTGGAAAAACATCAGCCGGTCCGCCGATTATGCCTACTTTGTCACCGCCGACGGCAGCGTGGGCATCCTGGTCCGCTCGCTTCCTGCCTCCAATCTCACAAGTGCGGTCGAGACGGCGATCGGCCAGGCCCAGCAGGTCATCCCCGACCTCAAGCCTACCGGCGGTGCCAAAAAAATTACGATCAACGGTCTGCCGGCCACCACCCAGCTCGGTACCGGCACGATGAAAGGCGTCGGCAGTGCGGCGGTGAATCTGGTGATCGTGCGGACCCGGCCCGATAGCTACCTGTTATTTATGAGCACGATCGACCGCAGCGTGTTCGACCAGGGCCAGGAGGCGGTGAGCTACGTGATCGGCAGCATCCGTCCCAAACAATAGATATCGCTAGGCCGCCGAGTCGATGCGCTCCGATTGTTCCTCCACGCCAATCGCCGTAAAGACGAAGGCATCGCGCACGCCCCTCCCCGGCTGTTGCACGCGAATCGGCGAAGTGTAGTGAAACAGTTCGCGGTCGTTAATTACCAGTAACTCACCCGGATTAAGGGTCCAGCGGAGAATAGGACGCCCCTGCTTTTCGCGATAAAGAAGCGTCTCGCCGCCCTGGAGGTTGTCGATGCCGACGACGTAGATGCCGATCACCTGAAAGCCGTCCTGGTGAACCCCTTCGGGAGCGGGATAGCCCTCGTGGCCCTCCGAACAGCTGATTTCAAGTTGATGCGCACCGATCTCGATCGCCCTTGCCGTCAGCCCCGAGAGCCGGGCAAAGGTGACAAGTAACTCTTGAAAGCTCGGAAGATTGGCCAGCGCCTCTTCGAGGGGCTGGTAGGAGCGGACGATCCCGCCGAGTTTGGCGTTATAGTCACTGCTTTGAAAAAAAGTGTGATGGGGCAGTTTGATCAAACCTGCAGCTGATAGTTGAAACCGGTCGAAGCGCCGGGTTCGATAACCACCAGGGGTATACTGGTCGGCTGGAAGCGATGCAAAGTACGCACGGATCTGGGAAACATCCAGTTCCAGCCGCTGCAGGGTAAACAACTGTTCCATGAGCGTTGCCTCGCTGCTGCATCTGGCCCCATTATAACTGCTTGCCAGACGAAAGTGTTACCGGATAAACATTTTTATACGCTACAAAACTTACCAGACTATTAGGAACATTGTCCTACCCCGTTTGGAGTATCATTCCAGGGCGGCGGCGGCATTCTTGATTTTGCTGCGTATAAATACTCGTCAGTTGTTGTCTGCAAAGCAATTGGCTCCCAGGGTAGATTATGGAAAGTGAGATCAAAGATGACGATGAAGAATGCACTCGATCTGGGATTTGTTCGCAGGCAATTTCCGGCCCTGGCAGGAGAGTGGACGTTTTTTGACAATGCGGGGGGTTCGCAGATCCTGGGGCGGGTCGTCGATCGGCTGGCGGATTTTTTGCTGAGCACCAACGTGCAGTTGGGCGCGTCCTACGCCGTCTCCGAGGCCGCTACCGCCCGCCTGGCCACCGCCCGGCAGGTGATGGCCGACTACATCCATGCCCGCTACCCGGAAGAGATCGTCCATGGCTCCTCGACCACCCAGTTGCTGGCCAATCTTGCTCTTGCGATGGTGCCGCTGTTGCGCCCCGGCGATGAGATCGTCGTCACCAACTGCGATCACGAATCGAACGTTGGCCCCTGGGTGCGGCTAGGCGAGCGGGGCATCGTCGTCAAATTCTGGAAGGTCAACCCCGACAGTTCTGCCCTCGAACCGGCGGACCTGGAGCCGCTTTTAAGCGAACGGACCCGCCTGGTCTGCTTTAGCTACGCCTCCAACGTCGTCGGTACCATCCATCCGGTCGCCCAGATCGTCCAGCTTGCCCGCCGCTACGGGGCGCTCACCTGCGTCGATGCCGTCGCCTACGCGCCGCACCGGCCCATCGACGTGCAGGCGCTCGACGTCGATTTTTTGGTCTTCAGCACCTACAAGCTCTACGGGCCGCACGCAGCGGTGCTCTACGGCAAGCGCGATCTGTTGCTGGAACTGGCGGGCATCAACCACTACTTCATCGAGCGCCACGAGATTCCCTACAAGCTCCAGCCCGGCAACGCCAACTTTGAACTGGCCTGGGCGACGACCGGCATCGTCGATTATTTCGAGCAACTGGCCGCCATGCAAGAGGGACCACCGGCAGAAAGCTACCCAGAGCGCATCGCCCGTGCCTTCGAGCCCATCGCCGCCCACGAGGAGGCGCTGAGTGCCCGGCTTCTCGCCTATCTCACTGCCCAGCCCAACCTGCGCATTCTGGGCCAGAGACAGGCTGAGCGCCACCTGCGGGTGCCGACCATCAGCTTCTGGGTGCCGGGCCGGGCGAGCTGGACGATTCCTCCCAAAGTCGATGCCTTCAAGATCGGTATCCGCTGGGGCGATTTTTATGCCCGACGGCTCATCGATAGCCTGGGCCTCACCCCCACCGGCGGCATCGTCCGCGTCTCGGCGGTCCACTACAACACGATCGAGGAAATCGACCGGCTGATCGCAGCCCTCCAGACCGTACTCTAAGCTAGCGCGCAAGTGCCAGAACGATCTCCGCCAGGATCAAGCCGATGATCACCAGTTCTAAGGTCTGGCCCTGGGCAGTGTTCACCCGGTCGGTGAGAAGCTGGTAGAGGTTGGCAACGATATCGAGCTTGCGCGAAATCGAGCTTTCCCACTCCTGCAGATAAAAGCGGCGGGTGCCGACCGAGTAGACGCGGGCCAGATACAGGTCACCAATCAGCTTCAGGGCGTTATCGACCCGCTCCGAGAGGAGCGAAGATTCGATCCGCAGCTCCGCCAGATCCTCGATCGCCCGCCTGTGGGGCGTGCGCAGAGGAATCGGCCACTCCGCCCGCTTCTGGATCAGCCCTTCGTAGTCGCCGATGCGCCGGTCAAGCTGGGCGTCGATGTAGCGCGCCTCCAGCAGCTCGACGTTGAGTAGCTCCAGCACATTCAGCGTGTCCCAGTAATCCTGGTCGTAGATGATCGCCGCGTTCCAGTCGATCACCACCAGATCGCTCTCGTAGTAGGAGATATGTTGCTCCAGCGCGTCCTGCTGCTGTTCGGCACTCAAAGGCCGGGTATCGAAGCGCAGTACCTGGGCGAGGGCAGGCCGGTACTCCATGAGCAACTGGGCACTACCCAGGGGCGCATCGAGCTTTTCGATCACGAACAGGTAATAGTCCTCGACCAGCTCCGCCAGTTCCGGACGGCTGACGGCGGGCGCAATTTTTTGCACCAGGCGTTCAAGCTGCTCCCTGGCATGGGCCTCCAGAGCGAGGCCATACAGTTGCTGGCTCAGTTCGGGCAGCTTCTCCAGATCCAGAGCGTTCATCGGCCAGCGGTAGGCGAGGCTGACCGCGCCAAAGTCAAAGACCGTCGCCTGGATCTGCCCTGGCCGCTCCACCAGAACCGGAGCGTCCCCCAGATTGAGCAACTGGGGCGGTCGGGTGTACTGCAGATAGTCGGGCGTCTTTTTTTTGCGCGACAAAGGCGGCACCGGGGCAGAAAGGAGTAGCTCCCTCACCCGCTCCAGCGACACTTCGTAGCCGATATCGAAGGCAAACAGGGCAACGGCCTGGCCCTGCAGAATCTGAACCATGCCCTCACTCTAGCCGCTCGCGGGCAACCGGGCAGGGAGTGTTCTAGGCTGGACTTATTAAGATGGACCTTGCGGTGGAACGCTTCAAATTCCCCCTGCGCCTGCTTCTGAGTGCCTTCATGATCGCAGCGGGTTGCCTGCACTTTCTCAACCCTGCTCCCTTCGTCAAGATCGTGCCCGCCGCTCTACCGGCCCCGGCGCTGCTGGTCTACATCAGCGGCTTTTTTGAGATCCTGGGCGGTATCGGACTCTTGCTTCCACCGCTTTGCCAACCGGCCTCCTGGGGGCTCATCGCGCTTTTTATCGCCGTCTTTCCCGCCAACATCAACATGGCCGTCAACGATATCGTCCTCGAAGGCATTCCCCATATCCCGTGGCTCTACTGGCTGAGATTGCCGCTGCAGGCTGTCCTCATCGCCTGGGCCTGGTGGGTGGGACAACCTGCAAGCGAGACTAAAGACTAGCGATGTAGAGAGCAGGTGTGCCCAGATGCCCAGGTATTTCCCCTACGCCGACGGCCAGTGGCGGTTACATATCGGCTTGAGCGCCCTCGATCTCAGCGAGTGGATCGAACTGGACGAGGAATACCCCGTCTACCTGGCCCGCAAGCAGCAGCTCCTTGCCCAGCGCCGCGACGAGGTGCTGGTGAACCTGCCGGACAGCCTGCCGGAGCAGATAGAAGTGCGGGACTTGCTCATTGCCCATCTGCTGCAGCGCTTTCCCGAGCATTACCAGCGGAGCGGCCAGCAGGTAGACAACCGGATCACAGGCGAAAGCTGGAACATCGACGCCTTCGCTTCGCCGCTGGAGCTGGCCTCTCGGCTCGTTCAAGAAGATCTCTGCATCCTCAGACCTGCCACCGGAGCCTACGTCCTGAGCGCTGCCTGCGTCTGTTTTCCCTCGCGCTGGTCTCTTGTCGAAAAACTGGGCCATCCCCTCGCCGCGATCCATGCCCCCGTACCAGGGTACGGCGAGCAGTTGGCCAGACCCGTGGACCGCTTCTTCGATCGGCTCCGGGTCGAAGCACCGATGCAGCGGCTCAACTGGACGATCGTCGATTCACCTGCCCTCTTTCTGCCCCCCGATCACCCCCGCGCCGCGCCTATCGCTGCCTCCGAGGCCGGAGAGCACCTCTGGATCCGCATCGAGCGCCAGACCCTGCGCCGATTGCCCACCACCGGAGCCGTTCTTTTCACGATCCGCACCTACGTCCATCCCCTCGCCTGTCTGGAAGGGCAACCGGAGATGGCCCGCGCCCTGGCCGAGACTGTGCATCAGATCCCGGAACCGATGCAGCTGTACAAGAGCATCTTGCCGGTGCGCGAACCCCTGCTCACTTACCTGACAAAAATCAGTCATTAACTGTGTAAAGGCCAAAAATTTTTTCGGTAGTTTCACATTAGATTGCTGCATATTTTATGCGGCAGCTCTCTATGGGTATTCAAATCCCCCTACCGGAGAAGCGCTCATGACTTCTTGGATAATTACTGCTGTCCTCCCTGGTGCCCAATTGCCCAAGATTATCAGGGCTGGTCAACAGGCACCTGATCCGGCTGGAGTTACGCCTGGTGTTACTATCATCGACGAAAATGACGTTCTATACACCCACTCATCGTTGGTAGAGTTGCGGCCAGTTAACCCCAGTTCTCGCGATGTAAATGCGGTGGCGAGATTGGATCAAAATTCACAAGTTACACTGCAACAAGATGGGCCAGCCATGATGCTAAAGCCCCTGGAGGGGAATCTCTTTATCAACAACCCCACTCCAGCCGTTTTCGATCCAACCAGTTATGGATTTCACACCAGCTCAAACGGCAAGTGCATCCCGGACTTACAGCAAATTTATCTGGTGACAGAGGGCCAGTCAGCGAATCATACGCTTTACAGCCTGATTGGAGATACAAATGTGTACGGCAACGTACGCTCTGGAGGAAGCCAACAATATCTCCTGGCAGGCACTGTGGCTCAGAACTTCAAGGCTACCTACAATGGGCAGGTGACAGGATTAGCTACGTCTTCTCAAATTACTCAAGAAGAGCGCGACGACATCAGAAATCGCTTCCTCAACTCAGGTTGGCAACCATTGCCGTAGTCGATAAATAATTGAATTGCCCTCAATCGCCCGAGCTACCGCAGACATTCAACACTTCCTGCTCTTCTCTTTTGAACTGACTCGTGTAGTTGCTCAGCCAGTGGCAACCTTCATTCAGCAAGCGCTGCTGATTGGGTTGCCACTGCTTCCATAGCAGGAGCTGACCATTGTTACTTCCTGATACAATGCTTTTGCTATCGGGGCTGAAGGCGAGCGCCGAGATAATTTCCTCGGAGTCGTTGAGCACAGCGAACTGCTCTATGTCCAGATTCCAGACATGAATCTTTCCGTTGTCGGCAGCCGTCAGTAGAGTTTTGCCATCGGGGCTGAATTGAAGTCTCGTGATCGGCTCATCTCGATCATGGAGAGTAGCCAGCAATTCGCCTTTTAGATTCCAGATACGAACAACACCGCCTGCATCGGCGCTGGCCAGCGTCTGGTTGCGTGGATTAAACTTGAGCACGCTAATTTGACTTGTATGCTTCTTTATCGTGCGAATTTGCTTTCCGTTCCTGTCCCAGAGTGAGACCGTGCCATCGGAGTCTCCGACCGCAAAAATTCCAATTCTGGTCTCTGCATCGATGCAGGTCGCTGCCTTGAAACCAGATAAAACTTTTACCTGTTTACCATCCAGTTTCCACCATCTAACAGTGTTGTCGCGGCTGAAAGAAACTATTGCTCCAGATAAATCAAGTACGTGAAAGATATCATCTTTATGGCCCCGAAAAATGCGAAGCAGCTTGCCACTTTGATCGAGAAGGTGAATAGACTTATCATAGCTAGCTGAAATGATTTTTCCATCCCTCAAAAAAGAGACCGTCGTGATTCCTTCGGTGTGACCATAAACGGTCCTGAGCAGCTTGCCCTCCTTGCTCCAGGTGCGAACAGTTCGATCATTGCCGGCTGAAACAATAAATTCTCCGTCGGGGCTGATGTCGATCGCCTGGATCTCAGCTGTATGGCCTCTTAGAACTGCAAGGAGCTGTCCTCTGCGATTCCATAGCAAAACATTGTTGCCGCTGTCGATACTAACGAAGCGACTGCTATCCGGACTGAAGCGAATAGACTTGATTGTCGTACCAGAATCGAAGAAATTTTGACTGAACTTGTTCTGCAGTTGCCAGATCCGGACAGTTTTATCTAGACCTGCGGAGAGCAACCTGTCTCCGCGCGAACTGAACCGAACATGCATCACTGTATCTGTATGTCCTTTTAAGGTTTGAAGTGCCTCTCCATTTGTGCTCCAAAGCCGTATCGTCTTGTCCCAGGCGGCGGTTGCAAGAGTCTGGCTGTCCGGGCTGAAGGCAATGCTCTCAATGGCATCCGTGTGGCCTCGATAAACATGTAAGAGCTTACCGCTGATGTCCCACAATTGAATGCTGCGATTGCGGCCGACCGTAGCAAGGGTTTTTCCGTCAGGGCTGAATGCGACATCATCGATGAACTGTTTCTGCCACTTGAAAATCTTCAGGTACGCGCCGTCGATACTGCGCAACTCGAACGTTCCCAGTTTTCTAGTCGCAATCGCAAGGCTTTTACTGTCAGGACTGAACGCCAACTTCTGCCCATCGTCGAGGTTTTGAGTGATCGTTCGCAGAAGCTTACCATCCCGATTCCAGATCCGAATGGATTCCTTGCTGAGGGTAGCGATTGTCTTACCGTTGGGACTGAAGGCAACGTCGTGGACAGGATTTGCATGGCCTGTAAACGTTTTGAGAAGTTTACCGTTCAGTGCCCATAGACGTGCCGTCCTGTCGTAGCTTGACGTGGCGATTGTCTGGCTGTCGGGGCTAAAAGCGATCTTCCAGATAAAATCGCTGTGTCCCCTCCAGGTTTTGAGCGGTTGGCCGTTCTGTTGCCACAGATGAACAAAGCCACGGGTGTCAGCGGCAGCGATCATCTTTTCGTCGGGGCTAAAGGAAGCACTGGTGAGCTTGCCTGTAGGGATTGTCAGTCGATTTGCCTCGCTCATTGCGTAGAGTATGGGTTGCAGCGTCTGGGTCGCTTCGTCGCTCAGCTTCTCGTCGCCGGAAAAATACTGGCGGCTCAGCCCGGCTGCCAGTACGGCGTCGGAGAGAGCTTCCAGTTGTTTGTGATTGGCCATCAATAGCTTCGATTCGGAGAGCAGAGTCTGGATGTGGCTGTGCTGCACCTCCTGAACCTGCTTCCAGGCCACCAGTCCAGCTCCGGCGGCGATCACCGCCAGCGCCGCCATTGCCCCGGCTACGATCTGGGCGAGGCGCAGGCGGCGGTGTGTCTGTTCGCGTTCGCGGTCGCGCTTGGCCAAACAGGCGGCGATGAACTGGCGCACGTCCTCAGAGAGTTCGTCCGCCTGCTGTTCGTACAGTTCCTCGGCAACGGGCAGCTGTCCCTCCGGCAGCAAGAATCCTGCCTGGCGGTGGTTCTGAAGCCAGACACTGGTGGCCTGCTCGATCTGGCGGCGGGTGCGCAGGCGGTCGCGATTTTCGTCCAGCCAGGTGCGCAGGGTAGACCAGTGCTGGATGAGGATTTCGTGGACGACCTCGACTGTCACCTCCTGCTTGAATGTTTCCAGTTCAGCGTCGAGATCGCCGGGGAGGGCGGCGCGGCTCTGGAAGGCCAGCGAGTTGCTGCCCCGATCGACGATGACGAGTTTGGCGTCTTCGAGCGCCCCCAGGGTGCGATCGACCAGTTCGGCGCTGTAGCGGGGCACGAGCAGGTCCGCCTTGCGCATCAGGCGGCGGGTATCTTCGGTGCCCTCGCCCAACTGGGTGAGCGACAAAAAGATCCAGCGCGCGCACGCCTTTTGCTCGGCACTCAGCGATTGGTAGGCTTTTTGGGCGCGCTTCTCCACCGCTCCTTCGAGCCTGCCTACTTCCTGCTCGTAAGCCTGCAGGCTCAAGCGTCCCTCGCTGCGCACCTGCCAGATAAGCTCCAGGGCAAATTCGAGCAGCGGCAGCGCCCCCGAGTCGTTACCCAACTCCTGCAGCAGCGCTTCGACGAGAGCCGGATCGACCTGCAGGCCGACCTGCTGGGCTGGTTTGCAGATGATCTCGCGGTAATCCTGGCGCTCGAGCTGCGGCCTCAGCAAAAAGTTGCCGGTGCCGAAAAGTGGACCTAAAAGCGGGGTTCTCAGGCAGCGATCCATATATTCGAGGCGCAGGGTGACAGCGATTTTGAGGCGGCCCTCCGCCAGCGGCAGGGCTTCAAGCAGCACCTGCAGCAGCGCCTGTGTCTGGGCGGGACCGGCGAGGGTAAACAGTTCCTCGAACTGGTCGATGACGAGCAGCACCACCGGTTCCGGGCGCGTGGTGAGCCAGTGCAGCAGACCCTTTGCTCCCAGGTGCAGCAGTCCTTCGATCACCTCCTGCGGCTTGCAATCTTCAGCCGAACGGCTGCCCTGGCCAAGGGCGTGGGCGAGAGCAACCATCGGCTTTTCGCCTGGCCGAAAGCTTGCGATCCACCAGTGCTCGGAGCCAGGAATCTGGTTGCCGGAGCGCAATCGAGGCAGCACACCGGCGTGGAGGAGCGAAGATTTGCCGCTGCCGGAAGCACCGCTGATGGCAAGAAAATGACCGGTGGCCAGCCGGTTTGTCAGGCTATGGCTCAGACCCTCGCGGCCAAAAAAGTACGGGGCGTCCTCCTCGCCAAAGGCGCGCAGTCCCATGTACGGGCAAAGATTGAGGTCGCTGGTCTGAAATTCGCCTGCACTGCCGCCCGGCAGAATCTCGATGATGCCGGTTTCGCCGGAGAGCCGTTCGTGCAGCTCGATGGCCGGATCTCCCTGCTGCAGTTGACTGATCCAGCGGGCCGCACTCAGGCCAGTCTGGATGTCGGCGGCGGCGAGGGTAGAAAAAACCAGACGCGCAAAGCGGTCCGGGTCGTCCACCGGCGAGGCGGCGGCGATCAGGCACTGGCTGCGGCTGGGGCCGAGAACCAGCCGGTCGGTCCAGCCCGCCAGGTTCTCCGCTCCCGGACAATCGAAGATCAGCACCTGCTGCAAAAAGGGACTCTGGCGCATCTGTTCTAAAAGCCAGAACGCAGAAAGGCGCAGACCGCCGCCCAGAACCAGCCATTCGCCCTCGTCGCCCCGCTCGATCCGCCCGCGCAGATACAGCAGCACCGTCTCACTCGTATCGGCAGTCGCACGAGGCTGCAGAGCAGACTGGATGGCATGGCGCAGCTCGCTCCAGTCTTGATCGTGGGCGGGCCAGAATTGCGGCTCGAACTGGCCTGCCCCTGCCAGCTTGCGGCCAATATCGAGGGCTATCTGCTGGCCCTGCCGGGCCGCAGCAATGATCGCCCGCCGGGGAGGCCGCACCAGATTTGAGGCAGACCGCAGGCCGATGCGCAGGTTGCCCACGCCCTCGACGATCCGCTTTGGCTCCTGGCGGGCGTAGTCCGGCAAAAGGTCGCTCTGGCCAAGCCGCCGCCGCTGCCGATTCAAATATCGGACCTGCTGGTTGCGATTTTCGATGTAGCTGCCCACCTGGCGGCAGACGTAGTGGTAGAGGTTATCGACCTCGATCTCACCTTTGAAGTTGGCCGCCGCCCCCTGCAGACCGTGCATCAAAAAGTACGTAAACAGGCCGTGGCCCAGTTCGCTGAACTCCCAGGAGCGCTGGCCCTGGTTGCAGGAGAGCATCGCGTAAAAACCCCTGCTGCGGGCTGCCTGCTCCCGCAGGATCTCCTCCATCCGCCCGTTGGGATCTGCGGACCTGCCGTTACCGGTAGCGAGATCGCCAAAGTTGACGCCGCCGCTGTGACAGGCATCCAGCCAGATAATCTGCTGGGCGGCAACGGAGCGGCCCAACTGGGCCAGCAGACGCCGCAGTTCGAGGCCCGTCGCGAGCAGATCGTCCTGGTCGGTGTCCGCCAAGCAGAGCACTGCCCGGCGCTGTACCGGCTCCAGAGTGCCGTGTCCGCAAAAATAAAAAAGCACCGTGTCCTGGGGCCGGGCAAGAGCGACAATCTGCTCGACGGCGGATCGGACATTGGCGAGGGTGGGAGCTTCGGAAGCCTCGTCGTGCAGGATAAAAGCAGTCTGAGCGGCGAGGTGGCGATTGGCCTCCTGCAGCGCCGCTGCGATACCCCGGCAGTCAGCCACACAGTAGCGCAAAGTGGGCAGGCGCGGGTCGCGGTAGGTGTTGACACCCACCAGCAATAGCCACAGGCGGCCCTCCTCGGTCACCTGGGCCTGTTTGGACTGGGTGGAACGAATCCCAACGGGAGGCATAGGAGTAATTTCCAGACGGTGGGGATTATTTTTGGACGGGCAGCGAATCAATTGTGCTGCCGAAATCTGATAATTCTTGCGCCCTGGTGCAATACAGTCCCCCCATCATAGGGGAGGTAGGACAGCTTTCTCTATCGCCAGGCAGCGGCATTTATGCAGATAGAGATCCGACTGCTGGTTTGTCGGCTATTGTGAATCCTGCTACTTCCCCACGGATTTTATGAACTGGATGCGCTCTTTGGCCCCGGTGGGCAAATTTGTGTCCTGGCTTGTGGTCCTGGTCTGCGGTGCCACCCCAGCCCTTGCCCAATCGACAAACACGAACTGCCCGGCAGTGAACCCCGGCGTCACCGTCAACGCCAACGGCAGCAAGGACACGCTCTACAACGCCACCTGGCAGGTGGCAGGCAAGACCAACCGGCGCTACTACATCGTGCATACGCCGCCTGGATACGACCCCACCAATCCGCTGCGCTATCCGCTCGTCTTCTTCCTGCACCCTGGCAGTAGCTGTGCGATCAACGCCCGCAACAAGCCGGTGAATCTGGCCGACTACGCCGACGAGCTGGCTCTAGCCGAGCAGCCGACTTTTTTCGCTGTCTATCCCCAGGGTTACTTCGACCCTGTGACCAAACTGGGCTACTGGAATGCCGGCAACTGCAGCGGGGCGGACGGCGTTACCCAGAGTTGCGCCACACCGGCCTACACCAATGGCAGCAACGACATCGATTACTTCAACTCCGTGCTGCAGCAGGTCCAGAGTAAGTTTCGGACCGACACTGCCCGCGTCTACGTGCTCGGCCACTCCGACGGCGGCTCGATGGCCCACCTGCTCGGCTGCCAGCCCCAGACGCACATTGCGGCTGTCGGTTCGATCGAGGGAACTTTCAAGGTGCCCACCTGCTCCCTCGGCAATCCGCCCGTATCGGTGATTGCCTTTCATTCGCTGGGCGATACGCAAAATCCCTACTATGGCACCGGCACTGAGGCTGCTCTCAACGTCGTTCCCAACACGGGCCGCGAGGGCGATACCTCCGTCGAGCCTTTTACGATGAACCTCTGGCGGGCTGCCAATAGCTGCACCGACGCGCCACTCAAGTCGGACCCAGCGCCGAGCACTACCGGCATCGGCACCTACACCCTCACGAGCAATACCTTCTGCCACTTCGACAGTACTGGTACCTCCAGCCAGGTGTTGCTCTACTCACTGTGCGACCCCTACTACGACAGCGACAACAATCCGCGCTGCGACGCAAGCCACAACTGGCTGTACTCTCTGAGCACCCTCGATCTCGACTGGCGGCCTCTTGTCTGGAATTTTTTCCAGAGCCGCAAGAAGCTCTAAATACTACCGAATCAATGGATTTTCATCGTCTACCCTGAGCGCCACCGCTGGCAGCAAGCATCCTTTTCGCTGTGCGGATTTCCCCAAAAGTGGGTTGACAATTCTGTATTGCGAATATACCTTCTGAAAGCGTAACCTTCATCGACAGGTGGATCATGGACGAAGAGCTTCCGCTTCCAGACGAGCAAGATAATTTTGGCGGTGAGGGAGAAGGCGAGTACGAGGCGGACCTGCAGAGCAACCTCGAGCAGGACTGCGAAGATGAGGGGGGCGAGTACAACGACGACGGGCAGAACGAACAAGCCGCTCTCCAGAATTTTGATGACGGCCAGAACGGCGGCTTTGCCGACGATTTCGGTGATGGACAATACCAGGCTCTCGCTGACGATGGCTACGGCAACGGACAGTACCAGAGTCCTGACGATGGCTACGACGAGGGGCAGTATCTGGCCGATGCCGACGAATATAGCGACGGGCAGTACCAGAGTGCGGACGATAGCTACGATGATGGCCAATACCAGGCAGCCGGAGACGGCTACGACGATATCCAGGGTGAGCAGGACTTCTCCAACTTCGATGCAGAGAGTTTTGACAACTCGTACAACGAGCAGACAGGCAGCTTCGGCAATTTCTTTGACAGTGAGCGGAACGACGACACGAACGGAACAGGCTATGGCTTTGGCAGTAGTGACGGCAGCTTCAACAGCTACGACTACGATGGCGACGCGAGCGGCTACGGCAATGGTGCGTATGAGATGGGTAATGATAGCTATGGTATGCCGCCGGAGGGGAGTGGCTTTATTGGCTCTGGAGCCGAGAGCTATGGCATGACCTCCCAGGTAGACGGCATGGGCGGCACAGATCCGACTTTGCTGGCGGACAATCCAGGTGGTGCGCCTGCGAATCCAAACAACGGCGGAGCCCCAAGCACCAGAGCTACTGATCTGGGTCCGCCTATAACCAGTCCTACTCAACCCCAAGATCAAAGAAATACCAATACTACTGGTGGAGTCAGCTATGGCAAGAACTCGCAAGGTAGGATAGATGCCACAGCAATCTTTGAAAATTGCAACCAGTACAGTGGCGGAGCAACAAGTTTCGGTGGCAGTGTAACAGCAGGCTCTGATGGCAGTTGGCGATTTGAGGCTCACGGAGGAGTGACTACAGGAGACCCAAATAAGCAAGGAGATTGCCCAAAACCTCCCAATCTGCCCAATCCATAATGATGAGGAACGTATCGAGTTGAGAGGAAGGTACACATCTCTACAGTTATTCTGCATCATAGTACTTCTATGGGCAGGATGGATGTTTTTAGGGCGGACAGATTTGCTTGCGCAATCTGTTCCGGACCATTCAAAAGCTACTGCAACAACTGAAAAATCACCACTCACGACCATCCCTTTCGAGAGGGGTATCTTTGCCTTTGTGCCAGTTGTGAAGGTTAAAATCAACGATCAAGAATCTTGCTTTCTTGCAGTTGATTCTGGTGCATATGGCGTCCAAATCACCCCTGAACTAGCTTACAAACTAAAGTTACCTGTAAAACCTCGTGAGGGTGGTTCAGCCGTGCTAAACGGACTAGGTGATAAGCAGACTATACTGATAAGCCAGGAAGCATATATTAACAGTATTAAAATCAGAGACATTGAACTGACTAATATAAAAGCGAGTATATCCGCTTTACCTCTTAATACATCAGAGATTGATGGTCTTTTAGGTTCTGAATTATTTGAGAATTTTGTAGTTCAACTAAATTACGATAAATATGAGATATTACTCTTTGAGCCGAAGCAGTTCTCTTACAGAGGGAACGGCATCACTTTACCAATTACTTTTGCTTCTACTACGCCAATCATAACAGCTAAAATCGATGGTTTAGATGCACAGTTCAATCTTGATACTGGGAGTAGCAGAAGGCTTACCCTGTTCAAGCCTTTTATCAATAGATTCGACTTGCGCAAGCGTTATCCAAAGCGGATAGAAGTAGATAGCGGCCAGGCAATTGGTGGCCCTACTAGAGCAGAACTTACCCGAGCAAATCTGCTGAAATTGGGGAATATTGAGATTCATAGACCGCTAATCGAGCTAACGTTGCAAAAAGGTGGCTTCGCGACTTCCTTTTCAGTAGACGGAAATATTGGAGCGGGATTGCTGCAAAGATTCAACACGACCTTCGACTACAAGCGACAGCAATTGATTTTAGAAAAGAACTCCCATTTCAACGATCCTTTTATATTTGTTTACTACGGCATGGCGGTTTTTCCAAAAACAGGTCTGGTAACTGAGATAGAAGAGTTGGGCCTTTTTTATCGCGCTGGTATTCGTAAAGGCGATAAAATCGTCGCCATCGATGGTTTTGCTTTTGACAAGATGAAAATCGAAGATTACGCCAGGCGGCTCGATAAAAAGCTTGGCGATCAGATTCGGATGACGGTGCAAAGGGGCGACCAGCAGCGCGAAGTAGTAATTACTGTCGAGGAAGCGCTCTGACATTTTTTAGCGCATTAGTCGAGAGTCTTGCGCCCGTTTGGGTAAGGGGTGAGGCGCGCTGGTAGCCGATCGCAAACTGCTGCGCCAGGATGAGGGACTGAGTGGAATTTTTCCGGCAGCTGCAAGAAGCTCTAAGACCGCCTACTCTCGAATCGCATTCAGCACCCGAATAGCATCGCTCAGGGGGGCGACGGCGTGGGTGCGCAGGTAGTCGATGCCGCCCAGATACGCCCAGATTTCACAGGCCAGGGTACCGGCAGCACGGCCCTCGACGGGGCGGCCCCCGAGGACGTTGCCGATAAACGACTTACGTGAGGCGCATAAATACAGTGGGCGGCCTAGCTGGCGCAATCGCTGCCACCCGGCGAGTACCCGCAGGCTCGCTTCCGGATTGCTGCCCAGAAAGTAGCCCATGCCTGGATCGATGATGAGTTGTTCCTCGTTCAAGCCCGCCTGCAGCAACCGCTCGATGCGCTCAGCAAAAAATCGCTCGATGCGATCGAGGATCGTCTCCGGATCGCTGATTTGCTTTTTGGCGCGCTGGCCCTGGTCTTGAGAAAACATCAGCACCACCGGCACCTCGGGATAGCTTTTAACGATCTCGACGCTCGCCGGGTCTTTGAGGGCGGTGATGTCGTTTACCATGCCCGCACCCAGTTCCAGAGCGCGGGCGATCACGGCGCTTTTGTGGGTATCGACGGAGATGCGGGCTCCTGAACGGCGCAGATCAGCGATCACCGGCTCCAGGCGAGCCATTTCGGTTGCAGCGCAGACGGCTTCGCCCTCGGGATTGCTCGATTCTGCTCCCAGATCCAGCCAGTGCGCTCCCTGGGCCAGCAACTGGTGGCCGTGGGCGATGGCCCGCTCCGCTTCGAGAAATTGTCCGCCGTCGGAGAACGAATCGCTGGTGATGTTGACGATGCCGACGATCTGGGTCTGGGCCATCAGCAGCAGGCGCAGGCAAAGGCCGGATCGGCGTGGTCGCGCGACCACTGCCGGATCTCATCGCCGTCTGGACTGCGCAAAATCAGCTCGTTCAGATCGTTCAGGCTTTCGAGCCTGCCCCGGCCAAAGAGTTTGACGATCGTGCTGCGATTGGGCACCCGTGGCCACTGCTGAGCAAGCCAGTAACAGCCGGGCAGTTCGCGGGCGATCCGCATCCGGTTTTCGACAGGCGAAGGAGGCTCGCCCAACAAGTCGTCGCTCAGGGCCGTGAGGCTCAAGCGGCGGTACTCGCGAAAAAACCAGTTGCTGAATTCTTTTTCGGGATTAACTGGGGCAGCGAAGCCTTTGCTCATAAAGATCCAGACGAACGGCGCTTTCCTCATTATAAGAAGCGCTACAGTTCACCCAAAGCTCGCCGGAGCGACGAGAGCGAGCGGTTGTAGTCCACCGTCGCCGTGAGCAGATTCACCCGCGCCTGGGTGAGGTCGCGGTCGGCCACCAGTACGTCGGTCTGGGTGCCGACGCCCTCTTCAAAGCGCCGCCTGGCAAGGCGCAAACTTTCTTCGGCGGAGGTGAGGGCGGTGCGGGCCGTGTCGATCTGCTGGCGGGAGGTGTCCAGTTGCGAGTAAGAACTCTCGACATCGAAGCGAATCGTGTCGCGGGTGTCGAGGTAGCGCACCCTGGCCGATTTGGCGTCGGCGATTGCCTGGGCCGCCCGCCCCTGGGCCGCCCCGCCGTCGAAGGCGTTCCACTGGATCTGCACACCGGCGCTGTAGCCGGTGAAGATGCCGAGGCTGCGGTCGGTGAGGTTGTCGAGGGCTTCGCCGTTGGCAAAGAGGCTGAGTTGGGGGCTGACGCTGCCGTAGGCGGCTTCTTCCCGCGCCCGCGCCGCCTGCTCCTGGGCAATTTGCGCCGCAAGCTCCGAGCGCTGGCTGTAGCTTTTGAGAATGCTCTCTTCGAGTCCCAGCGGCCAGGTGCCGCTCGCCTCGATCGGTTCGTCGGCGCTCACGTCGGTGGGCCGCTCGAAGTGCAACAGCCGGGCGAGGGCCCGCCGCCGGACTGTCTGCTGGTTCTGGTAGCCCAGCCGCTGCTGAATGGCGTTGGCCAGTTGCACCTCCGCCTGCAGCACCGCAAAGCGGGCGGCGATCCCGGCGCGCAACTCGGCCTGGGCATCTGTAAGAATCGCCTGGGCACTCTTGACCGCTGCCTCGCCGATTTCTAAGTTGCCGTCGGCGGTCTGCAGGTCGTAGTAGGCGGTAATCACGCTCTCGATCACATCCTGGCGGACGCGCTCGTAGTCGAGGCGGGCCGCCTGCAATTGCTGCTGGGCGGCCCGGATGTTGCCCGGAATCAGGCCCCCCGAAAAAAGCGTCCAGCTGATGCTGGCCCGGCCATCGATGGGCGTCGAATCGAGAGGAAAGGCACCGCCTAGAATACTGCCGTTGCGCGCAAAGGCGGCCAGGATCGTGTTGGCCTGCAGGGGGGTAAACGCACCGGAACCCAGCACGACCTGATCGATGCCTGTGGGCTTGGAGAAGATGTCGAGGGTGATGCGCGTCTGGGCCGACTGCACGTAGGAGTAGCTGAGACTGAAGCTGGCTGTTGGATAAAGGGCCGCCTCCGCCTCGCGCTGCACGCCCTCGGCCCGCTCGACCGCCAGCTTTGCCAGCAACAGTTGGGGGCTGCGCTCCAGACCGATTCTCACCGCCTCCTGCAGCCGCAGGGGCCGGTTGATCTGGGCTTTTAACTCAAGCGGCCCCTTTGGCATCGGCGGAATCGACGGTTGCAGGGGCGTTTCACCCAGCGCAGCGGCGTTCGTCCCGCTACTCGGAGTGGTCTGGGCGACGAGCGGCGCACCAGAAAATAGCCAGCCGGTGGCCAATAACCCGATAAGCAGGCGGTGGTTCATCGTCTCTCTCCTGGTTTGGGGACGGATTAACTAAACTGCCGAGTTAACTAAACTGGCAAGTTAACACCGATCCGGCCCATAGTTTAGGGAGGGGGGCGACGAACAAGAAATTTTGGCTTCAGCCAGCAAGCAGGCCGTGGAGCAGTACCAGCAGAACAACCGCTGCAATCCCGGTATAGACCGCTTCGCGCTGTCTGGCAAAATTGACGAGGGCAAAGAGGACCTGGGCGATGGGCACCGCAAGCAGGAGCATCAGTCCCAGTTGGATGAGAGCGCGGCCATGGCCGCCCGAGGCGGCCTGGATGATCGCCGGAAGCTGGCGCAACTGGGCCGGTTCGGAGTGAAAGACGGCGTAATCGGGACTGGCACTGCCGTGGCGCTGGAGGTACAGCCAGCCGCCGACGGCGACGACAAGGGCGGCAAGCCAGACACCTGCGCTGAGCACGCGACTTAAGTGCTGCTGGAGCGGTTGTTCAGAGTGCTGCATGGCCAAACCTCCCACCAAAAGCACCAACGATCATCTGCACCGCCAGAACCGCCACCAGACAGGCAAAGACCGGCCTCAAAAGTCGTGGGCTGCTGCCGATGAAGACCCGCGCTCCCACGAGCGAGCCTGCGAGGACGCCGAGCACGACAGGCAGGGTGAGGCCCGGATCGATGTAGCCCTGGTGGAGATAAATACCGGCGCTGGCTGCCGCCGTCACCCCGATCATGAAGTTGCTGGTGGCCGTCGAAACCTTAAAAGGCAGGCCCATCACCTGATCCATCGCCAGCACCTTCAATGCCCCCGAACCGATGCCCAGCAGGCCCGAAAGCATTCCAGCCACCCCCATCAGGGCAAACCCTGGGGCAACCGCCCGCACCCGGTAGCTGCGCGCTCCGCCCGCTTCCGGATAGCTGCCGTTCAGTTGCAGAACTTCTGCCCACTTATCGACCCGCTCAGCGGCGGGCGATTTTTTGGGCGGACGAACGGCGAGGTAGGCCGAGACGAGCAGCACTGCACCGAAGACACAGGCGATGAGGGCTGTCGGCAGGCGGGAGGCAAGCAGCGCTCCTGCCACCGCCCCGAGGGTCGTCGCCAGCTCCAGCAGCAAACCGATGCGGACGTTGGTGATGCCGCGCTTGAGATACACACCCGCTGCCGCCGCCGAGGTGGCGATCACCGACACCAGCGACGCCCCGGCGGCGTAGCGAATATCGACGCCAAAACCCAGAGTCAGCAGCGGCACGATCACCACCCCACCGCCCAGACCGCTCAAGGCCCCGAGAAAACCAGCCAGCAACGCTCCCAAGCCGAGCAGAACCGTCAAAAGCCAGATCGTCAATCGCTCCCCCCACCGCTGTCTTTCCTTCTCCAGGATATGCAGCAATTAACGTTCAGACAAAAAATGCAGCAAAGCTCACACAATCAACATAAATTTACGCCCTGGGGACGGGCGCGGGTTGCGATCTCCGTCTGGCGGAGCCTGTGGATGTTGTGGCAGGTAAAGGTCGCAGCGCCGCTACGCCGCTCGATAAGTTCGATGATCTGACCGGCGCTGTTAGCGAGAAACCACTGGCGCAGCAGGGTGTCCTCTACCGGCTCGGGGCTGAGGGGAACAAAACCGCGCCCTTTCCAGCTGCAAGCCACCTCGTCCATCCGATCGGGTAATACCCGCAGGGCGACGTGATGCACGCAGTCGCTGCCGTTTTCCTGCAGGAGCCGGGCATGCCGATCGCCGTCGCTATAAGGGGCAAGCACGACGACAAGCCCCCGCTCCAGGCGCACGCTCGCCATATAAAACCACAGATCCACGGGCAGATCGGCTGCTTCGCCCCCAGCACAAAAGCCATCGGGAAACAGTGCCGGTCCCTCGGTGAACTGCCCACCGACTACCAGCAGTTCGCCGTTAAAGCGCTCGAAGTGTTCCCGGTTCCCCTGGAGGACTACAACGTGATCCACCGCCACTTCCTGGCCGTAGAGCCGATCACAAAAGTCCCAGGTTGCCCAAAAAGCTGCTGAAGAGCGCTCCGGACGGTAATACAGCCGGCCTGCACGCTCTTCAAAAGGACTGGTGAGTTGTCTTTCCACCCCTCCAGCCTAGGCGATCCGGACCGCCGACAGATTTTGGACAGCATTTTACAAAAAACTCGCCTGCCGCCTGACCGGCAGTACCGCCCCTTGCCCCAAAAAAGGGAGGTTCACCGTTGCCAGGAGCCGGACAGCTTCCCGCAACCTCGGTAGTCGTAGCTACTGCCAGGGCAGCGGGCGTCTGTGACGATAGGTGGGTTCTATCTGCACCGCACCGATGACCCGCAGTCTGCCTTTTGCCGGTGCGTCCCTGGGATTGCCGGGGCGCTACTACACCGAGCCAGAAATTTATCAGCGCGAGTTAAAGACGCTCTGGCGCTCGAGCTGGCAGTGGGTGGGGCGGGTCGAAGATCTGGCAGCTCCCGGCGATTACCTGACCTGTATGTTGGGCGAGGAGCCGATTCTGGTGCTGCGCGACGAGCAGGGAGAACTGGTGGCGCTGCACAATGTCTGTCCGCACCGGGGAGCGCGGTTGCTGAGCGAAGCGCGGGGCAACTGCAAGATGCTGCAGTGTCCGTACCACGCCTGGACCTTCGACCGGCAGGGGCAACTGGTGGCGGTGCTGCAGCCAAAGTGGTTTCCGGATCTCGACAAGTCGCAAATTTCGCTGGCGCGGGCGCGGGTCGAATGTTGGGGCGGCTTTGTCTTCGTCAATCCCGATGCGGAGGGCGAATCCCTCGGCGAGTACCTGGCGGGCTATCCCGACTATCTGGCCGGCTGGGGGGAGCGCTGGGAAGATCTGCGCGAAGTGGCCCGTACCAGTTACGAGGAGCCGATCAACTGGAAGTTTATCGTCGAGAATTACGTCGAGGATTACCACTTCACGATCGCCCACGCCAGGAGCCTGGTGCCGCTTTTTGAGGTACAGAATATTCGCACGCTGCCTACTGGCCGCCATATCCCGATTCTGGTGCCTTACGTGAGCGAGCCGCCTGCCGATCCGGCCACTTTCAGGCACTGGGAGCAGCACCGGCCTTCCTACCAGGGTTTTATCTTTCCGAACATGATGATCAACACCGGCAAAAGCGGCTGTTCGGTCTGGCGGGTGACCCCCCTCGGGCCAGAGCGCTCGCGGCTGGAGACGATTCACTACCAGACGCCAGGGCAGTACGCGGCTGAACCGTACCTGCCCGAGTCCTGGGCAGAAGTAATGGAAGAAGATTTTGCCGTCTGCCGCCTGTTGCAGCAGGGGGTCGGCTCACGGGCCTATCAGGTGCGCAGTCTGGCGGAGGAGCATGAACTGGGCGTCTCCCACTTCCACCAGGTGCTGGCACAGTATCTATAAGCGACGCAACAACTTCGCGGAGGACAGGCGGTGGATGGCACGGCGGTCGTGATCTGTGACGGCTTCTTTCAGATGCCGGAGGGCAAAACTGCCCACGGGCTGGTGCGCGAGACCGATCGCTACAAGATCTTGGGGGTGATCGATGGGCCGACGGCTGGCCAGGACGCCGGGGTGGTCCTCGATGGCCTCCACCGCGCCATTCCCATCTACCCGTCGCTCCAGCAGGCTCTCAAAGCCTTGCCCGTCGCGCCCGACTACTGCATCGTCGGCATCGCCACCAGGGGCGGGCGGCTCACCGCCTCGCTGCGCGAGCAGCTGCTGGTAGCCCTCGAAGCGGGTATGAGCGTCGTCAATGGCCTGCACGAATTTGCGGCGGACGACCCGAAGTTGGCCCAGGCGGCGGCAGCACAGGGCCGGATGATTATCGATATTCGCAGACCCAAACCCAAGGAACAGTTGCACTTCTGGAGCGGGGCGATCCGCACTCTGGGCATCCCGCGCATCGCCGTACTCGGCACCGACTGCGCTCTGGGCAAGCGCACCACCAGCCGCTTTTTGCTCACAGCCTGCAACCGCGCCGGCATCCGCACCCAGCTCATCTACACCGGTCAGACCGGCTGGCTGCAGGGAACGGGCTGTGGCTTCGTCCTCGATGCGGTCGTCAACGATTTTGTCAGCGGCGAGATCGAATACGCCATCCTCGAATGCGCCCGCCGCTTCGAGCCTGAACTGATCTTGCTGGAGGGACAATCGGCCCTGCGCAATCCTGCCGGTCCCTGCGGCAGCGAATTTATCCTCTCCGGCGGTGCAGCCGGTGTGATCCTCCAGCATGCCCCCGGTCGCCTGTACTTCGACGGCTTCGAGGAGGCGGGCTACAGAATTCCGCCGATTCAAGAAGAGATCGCGTTGATCGAACTGTTAGGAGCCCAGGTACTGGCGGTGACGATCAACAGTGCAGGACTGGGGGCGGCTCAGCTGGCCGATGCCTGCCGGCAGCTACAGGCGCAGCTGATGCTGCCGGTGGTGCGGCCCCTCGAAGATGGGGTAGAGGGCCTCGTTGCGGTGATCGAGCGCTACATTGCCTCTCAAAGAGCCCTCTAAATTCGCCTTTTCAGTACAGGCCGCTGCGGCACCGCCGGGTTAAGGTGAGAGCGCGCAGGGCAGGGTACGATGACCAGAGCACCTACAAAGGCTACTATTATTCTCGCCGTTTTGCTCCCGTCGCTGTTCGTTTCTATCGGCAGTGCCAGAGCAGAAAAATGGGTCGATATTGCCGTTTCTTCTGAAGCGAATACCCACGCGATTAACATCGATTCGATCACGTTCTTGAACGATCTGGTAAAGTTCTGGAAAAGAATCATTCTCAAAAAACCCGAGCATCTGCCGGACGGCACCACCTACGACCGGACGCTGACGCTCAACTACGTAGATTGCACAGAACGCAAAGCTGGCTTCACGCGGTTAATTCTCTACAAAAAAGAAAAGGCAGTCGGCAACGATGTCTATCCCCTCGATCTCAAACAACCCGCTCCCGAATCGATCACAGCCAGGGTGATCGATGAAGTGTGCGAGGTCGCCCACTTTCGCAAGGCGGTGCTTTCAGGGGACATGGACCTGCCTTGATCGCCTGTGGGCGGACCGCCTTTTTATCCCGAACTGACGTTGCATCAAGATCCGCTACGACTTTCGCCAGCCTTACGGCGGCTGCCGTAGAGCACGAGCAAGATAAAAAGAATGCTGCCGGCCATGTACTTGAAGGGCTCGGGAATGGTCGGGTTGGGGGAGAAGAAACCTTCGATCGTCCCGGCGATGAGCAGCAGGGGTACGATGCCGTAGACCAGTTTGGCCGCCTCGCCCCCCCAGAGTTTGAGGGCGGCGACCCGCGTCAGGCGGCCAGGAAAAAGCAGTGCTCTAGCAAGAAGCAGCCCCGCGCCGCCCGCCAGGAAAATCGCCGGCAGTTCTAAGGCACCGTGGGGAAAGACGAAGGCCCAGAAGGGATACCAGAGGTCGTTTTGGGCCACCAGAGCGGCGGCGGCTCCGAGGTTGATGCCGTTGCTAAAAACAATCCAGGCGGTGGAGAGCCCGGCGGTGATGCCTCCGGCCACAGCGGCGAAAGAGACGGTGAGGTTGTTGATCATGATGCTGCTGCCGGCAAAGGGGGCGATGCCTACGATCGAGCCAATCCAGAGTTGGTGATTGTCGCGCACTTGATGGACGATCTGGGCAGGCATCACCAGGTCGATAAAGTGCGGGTCGGCCCAACTGCACCACCAGGCGATCAGGCCGCCCACGAGCAGCAGTGCCGTTGCCAGGCCAATTTCAAGGCGACTACGCTGGATGACCGCCGGGAGTTCCCACCGATAAAATGCGACGAGGGCGCGCCACTCCTGTCGCCGCAGTCCCTGGTAGATCTGGCGGTAGCCACGGGCGACCAGGTTCTGGAGGTCGGCGGTGAGCCGTTCGCTCGATTGAGAGGAGCGCAGACGGGCCAGATCGGCGCAGGCGGAGCGGTAGAGGCTCGACAATTCGCGTACCTGCTCCGATTCTAGCGAGCGCAATCCTTTGCTTTCTGCCCGGCTGAGCAGGCGGTCAAATTTTTGCCAGTCCGCCTCGCGGCGGCCAACCCAGCGCTGCAGATTCATCGCACCCGCTTGTCTGGAATGTTTTTAATACTCTAAGGCGGGAGTAGGATAACCTCAAATCGACCCTTCGAGAACAGCCATGCTCCTCCAGCCGCTCCGTACAGGCGATATTGTCAGCGCCGCTGTGCAACTGTACCGCCAGAACTTCAAGACCTTTTTGCCCATTGCGCTTGTCGCGAGCCTCTGGCTGCTGGTGCCCGTCTACGGTTGGGCACAGTACGGAGCAAAGATGGGACTCTTGTGCCGCCTGGCCTACGACCAGCTCAACGGCAGCGGCGAGAGTGAAAAAGAGGCGGCTGCCTTTACCGAGGGGCGCAGGTGGTCCTATCTGCTCGCGGGTTTTCTCTGCCTGATCATCCTGGGAGGCACCTACTTCGTGGTAATTGTCATAGCGATTGCCCTCAGCGTCGGTGCAGCGCTGGTGCTCGGGGCCAGTTCGGCAATCCCCGCCGACCGCACTGTCGCCGCCCAGGTATTCGCTCTTCTTTTTTCGCTGGTGCTACTGGCCCTGTTCGTTCCTTTCTTCTGGCTTTTTACGCGCCTTTTTATCACCGACGCGCCCCTTGCAATCGAGGCGGACCTGGGCGGTTCCGAGGCGCTGCAGCGCAGCTGGAACCTCTCAGGGGGCGGCGTTCTGCGCATTCAACTGGCCGCTTTGATCGCGTTTTTGGTGACGCTGCCTCTGAGCCTGCCTTTTCAGCTGTTGATCGCCTTCCTGCGCACCGTGGCGCTGATCAAAGTGAGCGATGGCGAGGGCGGGGCAGCTGTGTTCGCGGTTTTTAACCTCATCGTCACAGTCGCGCTCACAATCTTGTTCACTCCCTTCTGGCAGGCGCTCAAAGCCGTGCTCTACCAGGATCTGCGCGCCCGCCGCGAGGGGGCCGATCTTACCTTGAGCAGCGAGCCGGTAAAGTTATGAACCCTCTGAAGCGGGTGGTGCTGAGAACGCCTGAGAGCGTCGAACTCGAATACACCCTGGCAGGCATCGGCAACCGCGCCCTGGCCCTGCTCATCGATGTGCTCGTTGTGTCTGGGGTTCTGCTGTTGGGCGTTATCGCTCTGGTGGTAGCGGTGGTCAGCCTGCCGGATTTTCAAAGCTGGCTTTTGGGCACCGGCGCGCTGGTCTTCTTCTTTGTCTACGTCGGTTACTTCGTCGGCTTCGAGTCGCTCTGGCGGGGCCAGACTCCCGGCAAGCGCCTGCTGCAACTGCGGGTGATCCGCGAGGACGGTCGCCCGGTGGGGATTGCCCAGGCTACCCTGCGCGCTCTGCTCAGGGTCATCGATGACGCGTTTTACCTCGGTGCCTACATCATTATCTTTGCGCCCCGCGAGAAGCGCCTCGGCGACTGGGCCGCCGGTACCCTCGTCGTCCAGGAGCCAAAAGCCGGAGGCGAGGGGCAATTTGTTCTTTCTGAAGCAGGTGAGCAACTGGCAGAACAGCTGAAAGTCCGGCTCGATACCGCAAAGCTCCTGGCGGACGATTTTGCCGTGGTGCGCGAATTTCTCCGGCGGCGCACCCGCATGGAAGGGCGGGCCCGGTTGTTCAAAAGTCGAGAACTGGCCGGGCAACTGATCGAACGCTTTGGGCTGAGCGAACTACCGGGACAGGCGGTGAGCGATACCGGCACTGCGCGGGAACTGCGCTCGCTCAAGCGCCTGGCTGAACCGGTGTCCCCTGGTAGCGAACCGGCGGAGATTTTTCTGGAGGCGGTCTATAGCCTCTACCGGAGCCACCGGCCCTCAATGTCTGAGGGCAAGCAGCCAGCTGATGAGCAACAGCAGCAGCAACAATAAGGGCACGCTCCAGAGGCGGCGGCTGAGGGGCGATTGATAGATTGGCGGCGCTTCTTTGGGAGCCTGCGCGTCGCGGTAGAGCGAACAGCGCTGCGCTTTTGGGCAATCCGGCAGGTTGCAATCTTCGCGGTAGGCACAGCGCTCGCACAAAAATTCGCCCTTAGGAGCGACGGCGATGCGGATGCCGGGCCTATCGCCGGCGATGAAGCCAAGCCCGCACTCCGGGCAGCTCTGCTCGTTTTGGGCTAAAAGGGTGCCGCAACGAGGACAGCGCATCAGCTCTCAGTCCTGCACGTAGTCGTCGCCGCAGATAAGGGCGTGCTCGGCGCGCATCAGCTCTCGCCCAAGATAAGCGGCGTGGCAGAACTGGCTCACTACCGGCTTCTGCGTCTCAAAAAGCTGCACGCACATCTCTTTGGCGGTGCGGGCGGTGTAGGTGGCGATCAAGGGCGTGTTGACCGGTCCTCTCGCAGGCAGGGGCTTGCCTGTCTTTGGATCGATGGCGAGGCCCTGATCGTTGACGACCAGAGCGTAGTGGCTGGCGCGCAACAAACCCTCTTCGCGATCGACTGCGATCAAAAAGTACCCGGCTTCGTCGAGGTCGATGTGGCGAGTCGAGAGCTTGCGATCGATCTCGGCAATGCGCGCCTGCCAGGGAGAAACTTGCTGAACCATGAAATCCGCTCGGTTACCCTTCCCATCGTAAATACGGCGATCTTGAGCGTCAAATCGCAGCGCAATCGGGCGGAGGCGCTATCCTTGATAATGAAGAGAATTTAAGTTTTTCTTTCGATTGTTTGCAGGTGGGACCGCCATGACGACCCAGATCACCGACCCGACCCAACTCGATCGCTACGAGTGCCGCACCTGCGGCTACATCTACGAACCTACCAGAGGTGAAGCTGTGGTGGCGGCAGGGACCGCCTTCGAGGATCTGCCGGCTGCCTGGAAGTGCCCGGTCTGCTCCTCGCCTTCGAGTCGCTTCAAAAGCATCGGGCCCAAGGTAGGCACGGTGGCCGGTTTTGAAGAAAACGCCGGGTATGGCTGGGGCGTCAACCTCCTCAACCCGCAGGCAAAGAACCTGCTTATCTTTGGGGCACTGTTTCTCGGCTTTGCCTTCTTTATGAGCATTTATTTTCTGAGCAGCTGACGCCATGGGCAAAGGTCGCGGACTAGGACTGGGGTTGGGACTGGGACTGCTGCTGTTGCTGGCAGGGTGTGGTGCTCCCTCCCTCGATCACCACGAGTGGAAGGCAGTATCGCCAAAACTGGACAACCGGCCAGATCTGACCGATGTTGCGTTCATCGATGACAAGAATGGCTGGGTCGTGGGCAGCAAATCGACCCTGCTGCGCACCGAGGATGGCGGCGAGACCTGGAAGGCGGGCACCGTCCGGCTCGACTCCGATTCGCGCTTTGTCTCGGTAAGCTTCAGCGGACCGGAAGGCTGGCTGGGCGGCGAGCCCCGGCGACTGTTGCATACTGTCGATGGCGGCAAAAGCTGGAGCACGATCAGCCTCGATCGGCGCATCCCCGGCAACCCGATCAAAGTCTCTGCCCTCGGTCCCGGCACCGCCGAGGTGGTGCTCGACGCCGGTCTGGTGCTCAAGACCGTCAACGGCGGCAAGAACTGGAAGTTGCTCACCCCGGCTTCGGCGGGCGGCATCAGAAGTGCCCAGCGGATGCCCGACGGCTCCTACTGGGTCGTCTCGACGCGCGGCGGCTCCTACCTGCAGTGGAAGCCCGGCGATCCGCAGTGGACCAACTACGAGCGCACCAGTTCGCGCCGCATCCAGAGCATGGGCTTCAGCGACGAGCTTCACGGCTGGATGATCAACCAGGGCGGCGAGATGCAGGTAAGCAGCGACGGCGGCAAGAGCTGGACCCCCAGCCGCTCGGTCATCCTTAACGGCATCGGTCTGCTCGACGCCGACTACATCCCAGGTGGTGCCAGACTCTGGGCGGTGGGCGGCAACGGCACCCTCATCGTCAGCGCCGACGGCGGCAAGAGCTGGCAGGGAGACGATCTGCCCGATGTCAAGACCAACCTGCTCAACGTCGCCTTTATCGGCGACAAAGGCTTTGTCCTCGGCCAGAACGGCCTGCTCCTCAAGTACCAGCCGCCCGCCAAATGAAAATGTTGTTGTTCTGTGTAATGTTACGTATCATTGTGTAAAATTGCAGCTGTAAGCCGTGGGAGGCTCTTATCTTATGTCTGGATCGCGCAGCACGGGCGAACGCCCTTTCTCCGACATCATCACCAGCACCCGTTACTGGATCATTCATATACCGGCGCTGACAATTTTGTTTGCCAGCGGCTTTTTGTTCGTCTCGACGGGTCTGGCCTACGACGTGTTCGGTACGCCGCGTCCCGACGAGTACTACAACTCCGACGGCAGCAAGAAGCCTCTGGTCAACAAGCGCTTCGAGGCCAAGCAGGTTCTCGACGAAGGGACCAAGAACAAATAGTTTTGCTTTTGCAGGGAGAACCGTTCCATGACTTCTTCAAATCGTCCCACAAGCGGCAGTGGTCCTCAGGTGGTCTCCTACCCGGTCTTTACTGTGCGCTGGCTGGCTGTCCACGCCCTGGCCGTACCCACGATCTTCTTTTTGGGTGCCCTCGCCGCCATGCAGTTCATCCAGAGATAAGTAGGAGAAATTCCCGTGTCCAAAGATCCGAGAAATCCTGGCGTTGAACTGAACCGCACTTCCCTTTACATGGGCCTGGTGCTGGTACTGGTCATCATTCTTTTGTTCTCCAACTATTTCCTCAACTAACGGGAGCACGACGATGCCGAACCGCATTCCTCTCTGGCTGGTAGGCGTGATGGCCGGTCTGGGCGTCATTGCCATCCTTGGCATCTTCTTCTACGGCGCTTACACCGGCGTCGGCGCTGCGTAAGCAGCCTGCACCGCAGCCATAGCGCTTCTAACCCTTGCAGGAATGGGTGCGGACGCGATTGGCCACCTGTTCGACTTGATCTGGGTTTACGAGCCGTTCCTGGGGTTCCACAGTCCCGTAGCCGCCGTACTTCTCTATAGAGAAGTTGTTCGGTATGTGGCCACGGCTACCCTCGCCGGAGGTATGACCAGAAAAAGAACTGGCGTAGTACGTCTCTACATATTTTGTGCTGGCCGTCTCGGTCTGTATCTTCGGTTCTGATCGCGTTGGTCCCCCAAACAGAATGTTCTTGTCACTGTCATTCACTGGTGAAAGCCCGAGCATCCGCCCCAGTTGAAATTCGCTCTGCTGCTTTAGCTCGCCCGGATGACGCCAGCGGTAGCCATCCTGCACTGCGCCACCGGCATCAAACTTCGTGACGATGCGGACAATCTGCTGTCCATTCGCCTCGTCGCTGATATAGGGGCCAAAGGCCGTAGCATCTACCAGCGCGTCGATGCGGACATCGGCCTGCTCCGGTTGCTCGACGAGTGCTAGAACTGGCGGCAACTTGTCATCCCGGCGCGAGATAAAAGTGTTCCAGGCGGCGATGCCCTGTTTGATACCTTCGAGGCTGCTCGGGACGATTTTTTCATCCGGCTGGTCCACGTGGGCGACTGGAACATAGACCTTGACCGGATAGCAGTCGGCCAGAAAGGGTCCAATCTGGGCGCGCAGGCGAAACTCCGCCGCGTAGGGCTGAGCGCCGGGAGGAGCGGCAAACGCCGGAATGGCTACCAGTGCTTCCTCGATCGACTTGCGCACCGCCTCGCTGGTGCCGATCTTGGGACTTACCTGAATGTCGGAGCTGACCAGTTTGCCGTCAGCGCCGATATTGGCGGTAACGTCGATGGTCGTCGTGCGCTCCACAAAAGGAATCTTCCAGCGGCTGAGCACAGCGTTGCGCACCGAGGCGTTGTAGGTAGATAGTTCAGAAAAAGAAGGGCGGGAGGCGGTCTTTGGTCCAGCGCCCTGAGCAAAAACGGGGCCAATCAGCAAGCAGGCGGACAGCAGGAAGAGCAGACGGTTTTTCATGGGGTTTCGTCCAACGTGGATGGGTAGGACGAGTCTACTGCTTTTTTTCTCATCGAACCGGCAGCTGCACTCTTGAACACAATTTTTCACAGCGCCTGGGTCGCCTTCTGGTAGATTTATCACGCAGCGGCGAGGAGGAACGCATTTGAGTGGCAGGCGTTGGTGGTGGATGGTGCTCTGGTTTGCTCTTCTTGCTGCAGGCTGTGGCCAGGGAGGTTCCCAGTCGGGCAACGAGCCGGTGGTCGGAGTGTCGCTTCTTACTCGCCAGGACGCTTTTTATCGCGAACTGGAGCGCGGTCTGCGCGAAGAAGCCGCCAGACAAAAGCTGACCCTGCGCCTGGACGCTGGAGAATTTGACCTCGCCCGCCAGCAGAGCCAGCTTGAAAATTACACCGTCCAGAAAGTCGCGGCGATCGTCGTCTGTCCCACCGATTCTCAGGGCATCGGCCCGGCGATTGCCCGCGCCAATCAGGCGAAGATTCCGGTCTTTACCGCCGACATCCGCGCCAAAGATGGCCAGGTGGTCTCCCACATCGCCTCCGACAACAAGGCGGGCGGGCGACTCGCAGGCGAGTACATCGCCAGGCGGCTCACCGGCAAAGGCTGGGTGGCAATTATCGATCAGCCCTACATCCAGTCGGTGATCGAGCGGGTGGAGGGTTTTGAGCAGGCACTCAAAGCCTATCCGGGTATCCGGATCGTGGCCCGGCTGACCGGCGACGGCGTGCGCGACCGCTCGCTCAAGGCAACCGAGGATCTGCTGCAGGCCCAGCGCAAACTTGACGCCGTCTTTGCCATCAACGACGAATCGGCCTTCGGTGTCCTCTCGGCTCTGGAAGCCGCAGGACGCAAGAATGTCTTCGTCGTCGGCTACGACGCCTCCGAGGAGGCCCGCAACTTAATCAATAAGGGCGACTCTCCCCTGGTGGCCGATGTTGCCCAAGATCCCTACCAGATAGGCCAGCGGACGATCCAGGCCGTCAGCGATTATCTGGCGAAAAAACCGGTCCCGCCCCTCATCCCCGTGCCGGTCAAACTCGTCGAGCGCTCAACTGCCGCTCCATAAGGACATTTAACCGTCCACAGGTTGCAGGGCACTGGCGATTTCGGCGAGCAGTCTAACGTGTTGCGTGCTCAAGAAGAAGTGATCGCCCGGCAGTATGTGCAGCTTAAATTCAGCAGTGGTTTGAACGCGCCAGGCCACCAGTTCCGCTTCGCCAATCGTGTCCGCTTCGCCGCCGAAGACGGTGATCGGGCAGCCCAGGGGCGGCTGGTGGTTGTAGGTATAGGTGTCGAGCACGGTGAAATCGGCGCGCAAGGCCGGTAGCAACAGTTGCATCAGCTCGGCGTTGGCGAGGATCGCTTCGGGTGTACCGTTCAATCGGCGCAATTTTGCTAAAAATTCAGGCTCCGGCAGGTTGTAGGTGGAGGCGTCGGTGCGGGGCAGTTGCGGTGCCCGGCTGGCGGAGACAAAGAGCACCAGCGGCAGGGGCGCGTTCAACTTGCGAAACTGGCGGGCCAGTTCAAAGGCGGTCAGCGCTCCAAGGCTATGGCCAAAAAGGGCATAAGGGCGGTCCAGAAACCCCAAAAGAGCCTGGGCGGCTGCTTCGACCAGGGGCTCCATCCGTATAAAAGGCGCTTCCTGCAGGCGCGTGCCCCGGCCCGGCAGCTGGAGGGCGCTCACTTCGATGCTCGCAGGCAAAAAAGCGGGCCAGTCGCGAAAGACAATCGGACTGCCGCCCGCGTAAGGCAGGCAAAAAAGCCGAAGTGCCGCTCGGGGGTTGGACTTCGGTACTTGAAGCCAGCGGCTGGCAGGCTTGTTAGACATGGCAGCGATCGTAGCAGGCAGCGGACGCTCTGCAGGTATCAGTAGTTGCCGATGGTCAGATCATCGACCAGTTGGGGATTGATCGTGCCCTGGGGAATGACGACGGTGGTGCGCACCTGGGGCCGCGAGAGCGATCCGCCCAGGAAACTGCCCAGAAGACCGCCCAGAAGACCGCCCCACAGACCACCCCAGCGCCGATCGACCGAGCCGCCAAGAATCGAGCCGCCGACGCCGCCCACGACGCCGCCGATCGCCATACCGGTGCCCATGTCGCCGCCGGAGCGGCTCACCTGAGACGGATAGACCGGCGAGACCGCCCGAATTGCGTACTGGCGGTTGTTGATTGTCAGCTCGCGCAGGGTGAGGCGGGCACCGCTCGGGGTCGGTTCGACCGTGCCGCGCACCCGGCTGCCGCCGGGCACCACCAGATCGCCCTCGTCGCTCAGGATGTCCTGCAGGACGACCGCCTGAAAGGCGACGGGCTGATCGCCGCTGACGATCACCTCGCGGTCGAGCAGCACCGGAATCGGGCTACCGGCGCGCAGGACGCTCACCCGCGTATTAAAAGGACGAGAGCCGTTATTTGCATCGGCGAGGGCCGGGGTCGAAGCGCCGGAGGTATCGCCCCTGGCGGGGTCGGCTACTTTCTGGCCGGGATAGATCGGATCGCCAATCACCGCCAGATCCCCCAGCGAAGCGGACCTGCCCTTTGGCGGAGCCGATCTGGCCGGGCGGGGAGCCGGAGGGGTGCGCGCCGGGGGCGCATCGATCGGATCGCCCAGCACCGGAATGTTTTCGTCGTCGCTGCGGTTGGCGATCGGCTCAGAGGCGGCGATGAGGGGCGATCTTTTGGCCGGACCGCGCACGCTCGTCAGGTCGATCTTGGCGAGCATCTCCGGATCGCCGTCGCGCTGCAGCCGGGACGCTACAGCCGGAGCGATCGATCCTTCGTAGGGGTTGGGTTTGTTGAGCAGGTAGGCGCGCAGCGTCACCTTCTGCAAGCCGGGTTCACTCGATTCGAGCAGGCTCGCCATCTGCAGCAGTGCCAGTTTTAGCTCGTCGGTGTTTGGAAAAATCTGTTCGGAGAGGATCGTCAGGCGCGAAGCATTGCGCTGAAGCTCAAACCTGGAACCCACCAGGCCCGAGCGGTCGATCGCCTCGCGCAACTGCTGGGTCGAAGCGGCCAGTAGGGGCAGCCCCTGGCAGAGGGTGAGACACATACTGAGGGCAAGGGCCACGCCGCACCGCCACCTCGTCGCGCTACCCATCGCCGGACTCCCTGCTGAAGCTCGAATGTACAACCATTTTAGACTTGTCAGGCAGGAGCAGGTTCCAGCAAGTTGTCCTCAGGTGCCGCGCACCGGATCGCGCCCGAGATGGTTGCGATTGATCTGATCGGGGCGCAAGATGCCAAACTCTAAGGCCCGGCGCACGCAGAGCGTGCGGGTGCGCCGCAGTTGGCCCTCGTCTACCCCCGGCTCAGAGAGAATCTTGGCCATCAGCGACTTGACGTGGGAGGCGACCGTCGAGGGGGCGACCACCAGTTTTTGGGCAATTTCGCCGTTTTCGAGACCGAGGGCCATGTAGCGCAGGACGATGCGCTCGCGGGGCGTGAGCTTGGGAGCGTCAAATTTGAGTGGACGGCCCACACCCTGGGCAGCGTGGCGGATCGCCTCGATGCGCTCCTGGGGTGTGGCGGTCTTGAGCAGATAGTCGTAGATCACGCGGGGCTTGCAATCGACGAACGGCTGGGCAGCTACCAGCCCGGAGCGGTCCTGGTGACCGGTCATGACGATGAGCCGCGTCGGCCAGCCACCGCCACGGATAGCGCGGGCGATCTGGATGCCGCCCAGGTATTCTGCCGCCTCGCCGACGGCGCGGGGCAATTCGAGATCGACCAGGGCGACCTGGGGCTGGTGGTCGCGAATCGCCGTCAACGCTTCGGCGATCGTCTGAGCCTGGGCGACAAGCCGGATGTCAGGACAGTTACCCAAATAGGCCGCTGCACCTAGCAGCACATCCGGGTGATCATCGACAACGACAACGCGGATTGACATTGCATCACCGAACGGAATATTGGACCTATAGTAGCAGGCTGGGACTGTCATCCTACCCCTGGGGGATAGGCGGTGCCGAAGGCTCTATCCCCAGCGTCTCCGAGGCCCGGCACGATGAAGCCGCGCTCGTCGAGGGCTTCGTCGATCATCGCCGTGTAGATGACCAGCGATGGGTAACGTCCTCCCAGCTTTTGCAGGGCCGCAGGCGCACAGATGATCGAGAGAATCCGCACCAGCGCCGGGTCCACGCCGCGCTCGATGAGTTTTGCCATCGCCGCCAGGCTCGTGCCGCCGGTGGCGAGCATCGGCTCCAGCACCAGTACCCGCGTCTGGGGAGCGAAGCGCTCCGGCAATCGGTCAAGATAACAATTTGCCTCCAGCGTCTCCTCGTCGCGGGCATAGCCGAGGTGATAGACCGGCGCTGCAGGCAGCAGGGGCAGCACCCCATCGAGCAGCGCCAGCCCGGCCCGCAGAATCGGCACGATCGCCACCGGCGCATTCGCGTCGATAATTCGGGCAGCGGCGATCACCTCCAGCGGCGTGCGTACCCCGACTTCGAGCGTCGGCAGCCAGTCGCGGACGCACTCGTAGGTGAGCCAGCGACCCAGATCGGCCACAGCAGAACGAAAGATCGGAACTGGCGTGGCGCTGTCGCGGCAGACCGCGAGCAGATTGGCAATAAACGGATGGGGAGGAACGTGGATAGTAAGAGCCATCAGGCGACCGAATCGCCCTGGGCCTCGGCTGTAAGCCGGACACGCAGCATCTCAAGGGAGGGAAACATAAAGTGGTGCTCCTCGACGTACTGGGCACTGAATAAGCCCTTGAAGCCCCAAAAAAAGCGCTCCTGATTTCGCTCGGAGCGCTGAACGACGACGATTGCCGGTGGCTGGATACTGTGCGCCTCGATAAACTTGCGCGCCGCCGTCACCGACTTTTCATCGCCGCATTCCAACCCGAAGCGCGGCACCAGATCGAGGATGCGCTTGCCCTCCAGGCGACGAGGATTGACACGCTTGCGTCTGGCCAAGCTGTTATCTCCTTACGAGGTTGAGCAGGACGGGGAGGAAAGCAGCAAAGAGTATACCGGCTCCGGCCAGGTGGGCAAAGGGAACTTTACAAAATAATGTGAGGCGCGGGCTTCGCCCTCCCAAAACGTGGACGATAGTGGCTGGAAGCTGCATTGCAAAAAACGCAGGACCGCCACGAAGGGCGTTAAATGTGTACATAGTGAACCCTAGAGCTTTCTGCAGCAGCATTTCCAGACTCCCCACACAAAGGAGCAGCACTTCCATGCTGGACAACGATTGGACCGCAGGCCCCGAAGATGACGAAGAAGAAGATGGCGGCCTGTTTGGCCAGCTTGCAGACTGGGCTGGCGATCAAGTAGAGGCGGTCTCCGATGGCCTGGGCGACCTGGGCGAAGGGGCGATGGACCTGGCAGGTGACGCGCTGAGCGGTATGAGCGATCTCGCCGGTTCCGCCATAGAAGAGGTAGGCGACGCTACCGGCTGGCAGGAGTTGAGTGATTTTGGCAGCGGCGTCGAAGCTGCGGGCGACGCGCTGGACCAGCAGTGGGACGAAGACGGCGCTCTGCTGAACGCTCAACTGGACGGCTTTGGTGAGCAGGCAGATGCGACTATCGGCGGTGCCGGTGATTGGGCGGATGCGCAGGTTGACGGAGCGTTCGACAGCGCAATCGATCTGGGTGTGGATCTGGCGGCGGGTGCAATTGACCTGGCCCAGGACGGTGCCCAGGCGTTCGTCCAGTACGGTGATCCGGCAGCGGACTGGCTGGGCGACCAGATCGAAGGGGGCCTCGATACAGCAGGCGATCTGGTAAGTGGAGGCGCGGACCTGCTGGGCGATCTGGGTGGCGGTCTGCTTTCAGGAGCGGGCAGTCTGCTCTCAGATATCGGCGATCTCAGTGGCCTCGATGGAATAAGCGATCTGGGCCACGATGTCCAGGACACCGGCCAGCAGCTGGATCAGGGGCTCGACGCGCTGGGCGAGCAGGCCAATGACAGCCTCGATGCGCTCGGGGCCGCCGCCGACTACGTGCTCGACAATCCCCTCGGGCTCATCGACACCGACAACGACGGCTCGGCCCTGGACAACATCATGGGTTGGGGCGGCTCGCTCATCGACGACGGCCTTTCGTGGATGAGCGGCGGTGCCATCGCCACTGACCTCGGAGCCTTTGGCGAACAGCTGGGCGAGTTGACCTCCGACGCTCTGGGCACGCGCGGCGAACAGACCAGCCCAGAGGCAGACGAGGCCGCCCGCCAGGCAACACTCGAAAACGATCCCAGCCAGTACCAGACGATCGAGCTGCGCAGCGAGTACTACGACTCGATGCAGGATGTCTTGAGCCAGACGGAGAACCTGCAGGATGTCCAGTTTTTCGGCGCGGCAAGTGCCGTCACCAACAAGTTTGGTGTCGGCGTGATCGAACAGCTGCCCGAAGATCTGCTGGACCTGCACACCCCCGAAACCGAAAGATTTCTCATGCAGGTAAATACTGATCTTTTCGAGGGCAACATGGGTGTGCTCAACCGGACCCTCACCAACGGCTATCCTACCGACCCCCTCAACCCCGACTCGAGCGAACCGCTCTCAGGTTTGGACTTCGACCTGCAGATGGTGAAGTTTGAGCAGGGCAGGGTCGAGGACAACCTCGACACCTATCGTCAAACCCACACTCCCGAAGAGTATGCTGCCCTCTGCGCAAATATCGACGCGGACTTGAACCTGGATGGCCCGGTGCGTCAGATCGGCGCACGATCCGGATTGGCCGACCCGGCCATCGCCGCCGCCCGTCAAGCCCTCCACCTCAAAGACGGCGAGAGGCTCAGCTTTGCCAACCAGGAACACCGTATGGCCATCGGTCGCGCCAAGGTCTTCGCCGCCCACAACCGCAGTCCCGAAGAACTGGCGGCCTACGTCGCTCAGCAGCGCCCTGCCGTTCCTGATGCCGATTAGTTGCTCACTGACCAGGACCGGCATTGCTCGGGATGTTTTTTGAGCAAAGATTGGCTATTCTCTACAGGACGCTTTCTATTCGATGTGATGAACGCCCCCAACCAGAATGCCGGAGAGGTCCGCGATCCATCGCCACTCATCGCTATCGAAAACGAAGCACCGGCCAGGCTGATCGTTGATCCGCCGCTTGCTGGACCGCTCGCTCAGGGCCGCGTATTCATCCAGTATCGGACGGAGAATTTGCGTGTATTGCCGGTGTTCGGCGCAGGCGCTCTCGATGTCTCGCCGCGTATCGGTCATGTTCACATCACCGTCGATGACGCGCCATGGCACTTCATCGATACCAGCGGCGAGACAGTGGTTCTGGTGGGCCTGGAGCCTGGCCCGCACAGGGTTCTTTTTGAGCTGGCCGACCCCACACACAAAGTGATTACCAGCGAGACGGTGACCTTTACAGTACCCGCTCGTTAGAGCAGGGCTGGAGCGCCACCAGGCTCGCCCCTCAGCGGGGAGTAGGTTTCGGAAAGCTGACCAGGCTCGCGTGGCCATTGCTGTCGAGCGACTGGACGCCAAAGAAGTAGTTGTCCTTTGAAAGATTGGGCAGGGTGAAGCTGGTGGCGGTACCAGTGGACTGGACGTGGTTCCAGAAGGGGGCGGTCGTCTCCCGCCAGACCACCTGATAGCCCACTGCGCCGGGTACAGCCTGCCACTGCAGCTTCGTATCGTTGCTGAGGCTGCTGTCGATCGTGACGGCTTTGGGAGCGGCGGGGGCCAGGGCGAGGGAGGCGAGGGCAACGGCGTTGACCCGCGCCACCTGGGCGACGTAGTTAAAGTCTACGAACTGGGGCAGATCGCCGTACTGGATGCCGTCTTTGGTGCGCAGGCGCTGGTGCTGGTGGCGGTAGTCCTCCAGCCACTCGGTAAAGCGCACCGCCGGATAGCCGTTCTGCAAAAACGGAATGTGATCGCCTCCCCTTGAGTAGCGGTCCCGCCGCCAGATGGGCTCGACGGTGATCCCCGGTACCGTGCGGCCTGCCACCTCCTGAATGTAGCGGGCCAACTGCCGCGAGGGCGCGTCGTTCTCGCCGCCCACCGAGCGGCGCACCTTTGCCTGCGCTTCGCTCTCGTCGCTGGGCACCCCTTCGGAGAAGACCCGAAGGGCCGGTGGGCCGGTGCGCCCGGCGCTGCTGCCCACGATGTCGTTGGTGATCATCCCTTCGATCTGGGCACCCTGGGCGCGGTACTGCTCTGCCAGGTGCGCCGAACCGTACAATCCCTGCTCCTCGCCCACGACCGCCGCAAAGACGATCGTGGCGGGGAAGCGCTCCTTTGCCATCACTCGCGCCAACTCCAGCACCACCGCCACCCCCGAAGCGTCGTCGTCCGCTCCCGGCGCGTCGCTCGTGGCATCGAGCACATCCTGGGCGCAGACGCACGAGTCGAGGTGGCCGCTCACCACGTAGATCCGGCCTGGATCGCTGGTGCCGGGCAGGACCGCCAGCACGTTCGTCATCTGGGTAGGCACCGGCACCCGCGCTGAGACCGGCTGCACGAACGTATCGAGTTTGACCTCCAGCCGCGCCCCACCCTGGCGGGCGGCGCGCTCGAATTCGGAGTGTACCCAGGCGGTGGCAGGGGCGATCCCCCGATCGGGCGCTGCTTTGGCTGAAAGGGTATGGCGGGTGCCGAAGGAAACGAGCTTGCGAATCGTCGCCTCGATGCGGCTGGCAGAAATCTCGGAAGTGATCTGCTCCAGCTGGGCGTCCTTCGCCGCAGGAGCCGCCTGGGTTGGGGCAGGGGCGAGCCCCAGAAGAACAATCGCTAGCGCCGCCTGCGCGGCCAGCGGGTGAACATTTCGGTTTTGGCCGAGGCGAGCAAATAAAGAATCAAAAGGGCGATACCGGCGAGAAACTGGGGCCACTGGTTCATGGTGCATGGGTTACGGGTTCATCCGGCGCTGGACAAAATTGGTATAGACATCACCGCGCAAGAACCAGGCATTTTCGAGCACCCGCAGGTGAAAGGGAATGGTGGTCGGCACGCCTGTTATCGCGCACTCCTGCAGCGCCCGGCGCATCCGCCGGATCGCCTCCTCGCGGTTGCGGCCCCAGACGATGAGTTTGCCCAGGAGCGAGTCGTAGTTGGCCGGGACCTTGTAGCCCTGATAGAGGTGCGAATCCATCCGCACCCCCGGTCCGCCCGGCGGCAGGTAGGCGCTCACCGTGCCGGGGGTGGGCCGAAAGTCGTTGTCGGGATCTTCGCAGTTGATCCGGCACTCGATGGCATGGCCGCGAAACTGGATGTCGCTCTGCTCGTAACCGAGAGCTTCACCGGCGGCGACGCGAATTTGCTCGGCGATCAAGTCGGTGCTCGTCACCATCTCGGTGACCGGGTGCTCGACCTGGATGCGGGTGTTCATCTCCATAAAGTAGAAGTTGCCGTGCCGGTCCACTAAAAATTCGACCGTGCCCGCACCGACGTACTGGATCGATCGCGCCGCCTGCACCGCCGCCTCTCCCATCCGCTCGCGCAACTCGGCGCTGAGCAGGGGGCTGGGCGATTCTTCGAGCAATTTTTGATGGCGGCGCTGGATCGAGCAGTCGCGCTCGCCGAAGTGGACGACATTGCCGTGTTTGTCGGCGAGGATCTGAAATTCGACGTGGCGGGGTTCTTCTAGGTACTTTTCGATATAGACTCCCCGGTTGCCGAAGGCACTTTCTGCCTCCCGCTGGGCGGTCTGGAGCATCTTGATGAGTTCGCGGCTGTTGCCTGCGATCCGCATTCCCCGGCCACCCCCACCGGCGGTTGCCTTGATGATCACGGGATAGCCAATCTGCTCGGCAACTTTGGTCGCTTCTTTTTCTGATTCGATGAGGCCATCTGAACCGGGCACCGTCGGCACACCGGCGGCGCGCATCGTGTCGCGGGCGGTGGACTTGTCCCCCATCTTGCGGATCGCCTCGGGGGAGGGTCCGATGAAGTTGAGGCCGTGGTCGGTGCAAATTTCAGCGAAGCCGCTGTTTTCAGATAAAAAGCCGTAGCCAGGATGGATCGCGTCGCAGTCCCGGGTGAGGGCCGCTGAAATCAAGTTAGGAACATAGAGATAACTCTTAGCAGGTTGGGCCTCACCGATGCACACCGCCTCGTCGGCCAATTGCACGTGCAGCGACAGGGCGTCTGCGGTCGAGTAGACCGCCACCGTGGAGATGCCCAGCTCATTGCAGGTGCGCAGGATGCGCAGGGCAATCTCGCCCCGGTTGGCAATCAAGATCTTGCGAAAGTAAGCCACAAAAAGGTCCGCCCTGACGGCTGCTTCAGCGGATAATCTTAACACGCGCGGCCTTTCAATTCTGGCGGTATAGACGACCTCCTCCAGTCGGAAGAACCTGCGCGGTCGCTGGCAAGCCGGCTTTCCTACCGGGGCGAGAGGTAAAAAGTAGTCGATGATCCCGAATATAGGAGCGGGGCCGCACCGGTTCGGCTGTCGCTGAGTGCCCCTTAGCAGGAAAGTTCAGTGGACGAGCACGAGCACAGGGATCAAAAACAGCTGGAGGCGCAGATCGAGCAGTACCGCCATGAACTGCAGCGTCTCAAAACGATCGAGAGCCGCTACCTCGCCGCAAACGCCGAATGCGAGCGCCTGAGGGAGCAGCAACAGGCAGCGGCTGAACGATCGACGCTGCTGGGGCGCGCCGCTGCTATTCTCGCGTCCTCGTTTGACTACCAGGCGACGCTGGCGGCGATGGGCCAGCTGGTGGTGAGCTACCTGGCCGATTACTGCATCGTCGATCTGATCGAGGAGGACCGGACGGTGCGCCGTCAGATTATTGCCAACGTCGAACCCAGGACGCTGGAATTGGCCTGGGAAGTCGAGCGGCGCTATCCTTTTGATCCGAACGCGCTCTACGGTCCGCCGCGCGTCGTCCGCACCCGTCTGCCTGAGATCGTGCCGGTGGTGGCGGACTGGGTAGTGGCGGTCTACGCCCAGGACGATGGGCACCTGCAGCTGTTGCGCCGCTTTGGCCTGCGCTCATACCTGTGCGTGCCGCTCATCGCCGGAGAAAAAACCCTCGGTGCTTTGACTTTTGTGCTCGCCCATACCGAGCGCCACTACAACAGCGCCGATTTGACCCTGGCGCAGCAACTGGCGGAGCGGGCAGCCCAGGCGATCGTCAATGCCCGGCTGCACCGGGCCGAACAGACAGCCCGCGCCGAGGCCCAGGCCGCCAACCGGACAAAAGACGAGTTTCTCGCTGCCCTCAGCCACGAACTGCGCACCCCACTCAATTCGATCATCGGCTTCTCGCAGCTGCTGCGGCGGGGGCGCTTCAACCCGGCGGCGATTGCCCGCGCCACCGAGGCCATCGAGCGCAATGGCCGCCTGCAGGCGCAGCTGATCGACGATCTGCTCGATGTCTCCTGCATGTTGCGCGGGCAGATCCAGCTGCAGCGGCAGAACGTCGATCTCAAGGCGATCGTCGAAAATGTTTTAGCTGTCGTGCGCCCAGAAATTCGCAGCCGGGGTCTGACGCTCAAGACGCGCATTGCCCGCCAGTTGCCTGCCGTCGAAGGAGATCCGCGTCGGCTGCGGCAGATCTTCTGGAACTTGATCTCCAATGCGATCAAATTTACGCCGGATGGCGGCAGCATCCTCGTCCAGCTCAAGAGCACCGATGGTCATATCTGCCTGAGTGTCCGCGATACCGGCGTCGGCATCGAAGCGGATTTTCTGCCGCACCTGTTTGAAATTTTTCGGCAGGCAGATGGCACTGCGACCCGCCGCCACGGTGGCCTCGGGCTGGGTTTGAGCCTGGTCCGCCACCTTATCGAGTTGCACGGCGGCAAGATCGAGGTCGAGAGCGCCGGGATCGATCAGGGCAGCTGCTTTACTGTCCGTCTGCCGGAGATAGAAAGCCAGGCAAAAAGCTGCCCGATTCGCCTGCCTGCGGCCAATCCTTCTGCCCTGGCCGGACTGCGGGTGCTGGTCGTCCTTGAACACGCCGCCCTCGCCCACACCCTGCAAAACGCCCTGATTGCCCAGGGAGCGACCGTTCAGCCCGCTGCCTCGATTCAGGAGGCGATGGATTTTATCGAAACCTTCCGGCCCGACATCCTGGTGAGCGATGTTATCTCCCGAGACAACCAGTCGGCGGGCCGCTTCGCGCTGGTGCGCAAGCTCGATGAGCGCGAGGAGTGCTTCTCTGCCCCCGACACCGAATTGAACACCACCTCGATCACCCGTCGGTTGTTATTTGCCGACTTTGCGATCCGGATGGCCCTGCCCCAGCAACCGGACGATCTGGCCCGCGAAGTGATGCGCCTCGCTGGCCGCCCCGCCCCGCCCCTGCCAGGTGAGCAGCCCCATCCGCAAGCGTGACGGATCGGCAGGAACAGGGGACAATTTTGTGCGTGGTACAAGGAGAGTCCCGATGGCAACCTCTGACTTTGACGGCGTCTTTAGTAGCAGTGCAACCATTCCGGACGAGCTGACCTTCAAGGAAGCTGTCCTTGCCATCAGCGCCCTGGTGATGTGGAGCGATGGCCAGATAAAAACCGAGGAACTCGATACGATGTCCGCTTTTTTGATGGACAAGAGCTTCGATATGGAGGCGATGAAGCAGGCCAGCATCAAAGTCAGCCAGATTTACTACGCGGACGGACCGGGGGCGCTCTTTAACGCGGCAAAAAAAGTGCTCAACGCTCCCCAGCGAGAGACTGCCTTCGAGCTTGCGATCAAGACGGCCCTGGCCGACCAGGAAGTGGCCCAGCAAGAAAGAGATTACGTTTCAGCTCTGGCAAAGGCGCTCGATATTCCTGCCAAAATATCCCAGCAGATCATCGCCGAGTACACCGGCGGCAAACCGGAGTTGTTCAACAGCTGAAAACGGCGCTGCTTCCAGTGCCACTGGGACGGGCTTGAAGTGTCGGAAATTACTCCCACTCGATCGTGCCGGGGGGCTTGGAGGTGATGTCGTAGACGACCCGGTTCACCCCCGGCACCTCGTTGACGATCCGGTTGGAGATCTGTTCGAGCAGGTCGTAGGGCACCCGCGCCCAATCGGCGGTCATGCCGTCCTCGCTGGTGACAAAGCGGAGGGCGACGGCGTAGGCGTAGGTGCGCCGATCGCCCATCACTCCCACCGATTTGACCGGCAGAAGCACCGCGAACGATTGCCAGTAGTCGTTGTAGCGCCCGGAGCGGTTCACTTCCTGGCGCAAAATAAAGTCCGCTTCGCGGAGGATCTCGACTTTATCTCGGGTGAGTTCTCCCAGCACGCGGATGGCGAGTCCCGGCCCCGGAAAGGGCTGGCGCTGAACGATCTCGTCGGGGACACCCAGGTTGCGGCCCACCTGGCGCACTTCGTCTTTAAATAGACGGCGCAACGGCTCGATGAGCTTGAAGCGCAAATTTTCGGGTAGTCCCCCGACGTTGTGGTGCGACTTGATCTTGACGGCCACCCGCTCGCCGGTCTTGGGATCGATATTTTCGCCCGCCGACTCGATGATGTCGGGATAGAGCGTGCCCTGGGCCAGATAGTCGAAGGGACCGAGCCGCTGCGACTCGCTCTCGAAGACCTGGATAAATTCGTCGCCGATAATCTTGCGCTTGTGCTCGGGATCGCTCACTCCCTGCAGGCGGGCGATGAAGCGCTCGCTGGCATCGACGTAGACCACCGGGATCGCAAATTGTTCTTTGAAGAGTTTGACGAGGCGCTCGGGCTCGTTTTTGCGCATGAAGCCCTGGTCGATAAACATGCAGGTGAGCTGATCGCCGATTGCCCGGTGCAACAAAAAGGCGAGGGTCGAAGAATCGACGCCCCCCGACAGTGCCAGCAATACCCGCTTGTCGCCGACGCGGGCGCGCACCTCGCGCACGGCCTCCTCGATAAAGGTGGCTGTCGTCCACTCCGGCTCACAGCCGCAGATGTGGTAGACGAAGTTGCGCAACAGGGCCATGCCGCCCAGGGAATGGACCACTTCTGGATGGAACTGGACGCCGTAGAGGTGGCGGCGATGGTGGGCGATCGCCGCGCAGGGAGTGTTGTCGGTGTGGGCAAGTCGCTCGAAACCCGCCGGAACGCTGATTACCGAGTCGGCGTGGCTCATCCACATCGTCGTGCCGTCCTCGACGTTGGTGAGCAGGTCGGTCGGATCGTCGATATAGAGCGACGCCTTACCGTACTCGGCCCGCTCGGCCCGCTCGACGTTGCCGCCCAACTGCTGGACCATCAGCTGCATCCCGTAGCAGACCCCGAGAATCGGAATTCCCAACTCCCAGAGGGCCGGATCGCATTTGGGGGCGTACTCCTCGTAGACCGAACTGGGACCGCCGGAAAGAATGATCCCGCGCGGACGGAGGCGCTGCAACTGGGCGATCGGCGTCTGGTAACTCAGCACCTCAGAGTAAACTTTTGTCTCGCGGATCCGGCGGGCAATCAACTCCGAGTACTGGGAACCAAAATCGAGAATAGCGATCATCTCGCGGCTGAGATCGGCGCTATCGGCAGCGCTCGCGGTACTCGTCTCTTCCGCAGTCGTCCGGGTGGCGGACAAAGGGCCGGTTGTCATGGCGTCTGTCGGCGATGGGTTGTTATTCAGGACATCATAGCGACTGATTGGCTCGATTGTGGAAGGGCACTACGCTTCTGTCTGCATCGTGGGCGACACCCTTCCGGCAAAGTGGGCAAATTCGCGCACGCGCACATCCAGCCCGGTAAGGGCGGTGCCGACGACGACCACCCTTGCGCCACAGGATCGAGCCAGAGCCACCTGGGCAGGACTTTTGACGCCTCCCTCGCACCAGACCGGGACGCTGAGATCCGGCGCGAGGGCCGCCACCAGGTCGAGGGCCGGTAGCGGGGTGCCGTGGGTCATCTCGGTGTAGCCGCAGAGGGTGGTAGCGACGATATCTGCCCCCAGTCGGGCGGCGGCTATTCCTTCGGCGCGGGTGGCGACATCGGCAAGGACTGGTTTTTGGAGTTCTGTCCAAATGCGTGCGATCAGATCGCCCAGTTGTTCACCGTTCGGGCGCTCGCGGTCGGTCGCATCGATGGCGACGATATCCGCTCCGCTCAGCGCCACCGCCTGGGCATCGGCGAAGGTGGGCGTGATGTAGACGGCACTATCCGGATACGTCCGCTTCCAGAGGCCGACGATGGGCCGATTCACCCGTCCGCGCACCGCCTGGATGTGGGCGGGCGATTCGATGCGCACCCCAACCGCCCCCCCCAGGCAGGCGGCTTCGGCCATCGCCGCAATTACCGGCGGCGCGTGCAGGGGCGAGGTGGCGGGAGCCTGGCAGGAGACGATGAGCCCTTCTAGCAGCGCCAGTTCGCTCATCTATGCCCGGCGAGCGGCAGAACGACAGCGACCGGAGCCCCCTGGGCTGCACTCGTCTTTTTGCGCTGGTCGCGGGGCACGTAGACGAGGGCGATGTAGACCAGAATTGCAATCATGACCAAGAAGGTGATCGTGTTGAAGATCCCGGCCCGGTACTGGAAGGCGATGTAGGCCCAGAGCCAGGGAAAGCGGCCTGCCAGGTGCGCTCTCAAGTTTTCGTCAGAACCGCCCTCGATCGGTCCTTGCGGGTAATCTTTGATGAGCAGCTGCCTTGCAAGATCCCGCGTGCCGCCGCTCAACTGCACCCACATGTTATAGTCGCCTACCAGTCCCTTGCGCGCTTCGACCATCTGCTCGTCGTCGGTGGTCAACCAGGCGGGATCGGCCCGGTAAGAAAAAGACGGCTGCTCCGATTCGTTCTGCTGCATACTGTCCCTGAAAGGCAAGCGCTGCCCCAGCTTGAAGCTCTACAGTCAACGTTAACATCAATATTGTCGCCGGACACTGACCACCTGAATGGGAGAATTTTCGTGAGCACCATCGCCGCTGGCCGGATTGCCCGCCGCTTCGCCGAACTGCGCGCCCGCCGGGAGGTTGCCTTCCTCCCCTTTGTGACCGCAGGCGACCCGGACCTCCAGACGACTGCCCAGGCGCTGATCGCCCTCGATCAAAGCGGCGCAGACATTCTTGAACTCGGCGTGCCCTACTCGGATCCGCTCGCCGATGGCCCGGTGATCCAGGCCGCCGCTACCCGCGCTCTGGCGCGAGGAACCACCTTGAGCGCCGTGCTCGCCCTGCTCGCCCAGCTCAGCGGGCAGTTGCAGGCTCCAGTAATCGTTTTTACGTACTTTAATCCGATTCTGGCTATGGGTATAGAAACCTTCGTCGAGCAACTGGCGGCGAGCGGGGCCGGCGGTCTGCTGGTGCCGGATCTGCCCGTCGAAGAAGGCGAGGTGCTGCAGCGCGCCGCCCACAGCCAGGGGCTGGACATTATCTGGCTCGCTGCTCCCACCAGCCCCCCCGATCGCCTGCGGCAGATCGCCGCTGCCACCACCGGTTTTATCTATCTGGTAAGCACTACCGGCGTCACCGGACGCCGCGAGCAGGTCGCAGGCACATTGCGCTCCTCGCTCGCCCAACTGCGCACCCTCACTACCCACCCGATCGCCGTCGGCTTCGGCATCGCGAGTGTCGAACAGGCCCGCGAAGTGGCCACCCTCGGGGCCGACGGCGTCGCCGTGGGCTCCGCCATCGTCCAGCTGCTTGCCGAAACCCCGGCCCCGGAACGGCTTGCGAAACTCACAGCCTTCTGCCAGCAACTCAAGCAGGGCAGTCAAACCAATGTGACAAAATAATAAGTAATTGAGAAAAGTGGCGACAGAAAAAAGCAATGCCGTGTATTCTCGGCAGCAGAGGGAAACACGACAGAGCTCAGTCGGGATGTGTGTCCGATATCCAGGGGGGAACTGAGCTCTTTTTTTCTGCGTTTTCCCACCGCCAATTGGATGTACTACTGAGCGAGGACAAAGCGCACCAGGGTGCGCACGCCAAAGCCGGTGCCACCCCGGTTGAGGTAGCCGCGCTGCTTTTCAGTCCAGACCGGACCGGCGATGTCGAGGTGGACCCAGGGGGTCTTCTCGACGAACTGCTTGAGAAAGAGGGCAGCGGTGATCGTGCCACCGTCCCGTGAGCCGGTGTTGCGCATGTCGGCCACCACCGACTTCATGTTCTCGAAGTAGGTGTCCTCCATCGGCAGGGGCCAGAATTTTTCGCCGCTCGCCTCACCGGCGGCGCGCACCTGGGAGGCGAGTTCGTCGTTCGGCGACAACAGACCGGCGATGTCGTTGCCCAGGGCGACGACGCAGGCACCGGTGAGGGTGGCCAGATCGACGATCGCATCGACCCCCAGCTTCTCAGCAAAGACCAGAGCGTCGGCCAGGGTGAGGCGGCCCTCGGCGTCGGTGTTATCGACCTCGATCGTCTTGCCGTTAGAGGCGGTGAGGATGTCTCCGGGGTGGATGGCGTGGCCGGAGACCATGTTCTCGGTGGCAGCGACGATAAAATGCACTTCGACATTCGGTTTGAGCTGGGCGAGGGCGCGGGCTGCACCGAGGGCTGCCGCTGCGCCGCCCATGTCGATCTTCATCAGTTCCATGCCCTTGGCGGGCTTGATCGACAGACCGCCGGAATCAAAAGTCAGGCCCTTGCCGATAATCGCAAGCCGCTTGCGGGGGGTACCCTCGGCAGGTTTGTAGGTGAGGTGGATAAATTTGGGCGGCATGTCCGATCCTTGCGCCACCCCGAGGTAAGCGCCCATCCCCAGCCGCTCGCAGTCTTCTTTTTCGAGAATTTCGCTTGTGAGGCCGCCGGCGTCGGCGATCGCCTGGGCCTGCTCCGCCAGGTAGGTAGGCGTCACGTAATTGGCCGGAGCGGAGACCAGTTCGCGGGCAAAGATCGTGCCCTCGGCGAGGATGTTGCCCTTGCGGATCGCCGCCTCGAAGTCGGCTTCGCCGCCGACAATCAAGCTCACTTTCGCAAGTTTATTTTCGCTGCCGTTGCCCTCGCCGTCGCCATTTTTTTTGTGCGAGCGGAAGCGGGCGTCGGTGTGCAGGGCGAGGCACAAACCTTCGACGATAGCCTCGACACTCGCGAGTTCATCGTCCCCTGCAGGGGGTATCCAGACTCCGGCGCTCGCCGCCTTGATGGCCTTGAGGGCGCGGGCTCCCTCGCCCACCGCCTGGCGCAGCGCTTCGAGGGTGTACTTCGAGCGCTCCCCCAGGCCGACGAGCACCACCTTGCGCACCGAGGCGGCACTACCGACGCGGACGCTCAATTTCTGGCGGGGTTTGGGCTTGAATTCTTCTTCGGCGATGACTTCGAGCACCACCTGGGCGGCAACCGGATCGAGAGCGCTCAACACCTCCGCCGGAGCCGGTCCATCCTGGAACAGCCCCACCAGCAGAGCGTCTCCCCGATAGTCGCCTGGGGTGATCCGGACTGCTTCAAATTCCATATCTGCCTCCCTCGTTTTTCTTCTCTTCAAATTAACCTGCGGGATACAGTTGAAGCGACGCGGCTGGCATGGGCGATGGCAAGAGGCTGGCTAGTGGCAATTTTGCTGGGTGCGCTGCTCGCCTGGGGTCCGCTCTGGGCGGCGGGCAGCGGCGATGTCAACGGCGACGGCCACTTTGACGAGCAGGATCTGGCGGTCATCGATGCGTACCTGGCGGGAACAGTGCTTCTGGCCGACGAGCAGATCCAGGCGGCGGACGGCGACGGCGATGGCCGGGTGAGCCAGGCCGACCGGGATCTGTTGGAGCAGCGCCTCAAGGAACTGGCCGTCGGTCACGCCCCAGGCCGCATTCAGGCAGAAAGTGCCAACAGCGGTGTCGTCCTCGACAGGGCGACGGGCAAACCGCTCGCCGGGGTCGAGATCGCCCTGCCGGATGAAGGGGTGACGGTGCGCACAGATAGCCAGGGACGCTTTCAGTTGCCCGGTGCCACAAAAGGCAAGATCCTGACGGTCCGGGCGGCAAACTATGCCCCCCAGGCCACTGCGGCTCCCGGCGGCGAGGGCGGCTTTCGGCTCGAACTTGAGCGGCTCTCGCCCAGGCTGGTCGTGCTCGACGACAGCCTGCACCACCTGGGGGACGACAAGTACGGCTACGGTTCGGCCAACTACCGCGAATTTCGCCTGCGCGCCGAGGGACCGCGCCTGGAGCGCACTTTTTATCTCGACGCTCTGCCGGAGCCGATGCGGCTGCGCGTCGGCTCGATTATCGGCCTCGACACGGCCCATTCGGTAGCGATGGGCCAGTCCGCCCTCAGCCAGTTTGCCGGTAGTCGCCCGGACGGCCTGCGCATCTATCTCAACGGTAGGCCGCTCCAGAAAATTTATCTTAACGGCGACAACCTGACGGTGCGGTTGCCGCCCGCCCTCCTCAGGCGCGGCGCAAACGTGCTGCGCCTTGAGACCCATCCGCTGCAGCTACCGGGGGAGGCGGACGACGAACTAGCGCGAGTCGTCCGGCTCTACGGGCTGGTCAACTACGACGACATCGAGTTTGCCCACCTGCTGCTCATCGACGACAGTGCCGGTGGCCGACACATCCGGGTACAGGGTGAGATCTTGCCCACCGCCGTCGGACCCTGACGGCTCCGGGTGCTTGCGCAGGTACAGCGTCAGTTCCTCGCGGTTGTGAAACAGTTGCTTGGCCCGGACAAGCTCTATCTTCTCCCCGAGGATCACAAGCACGTCCTTGAGGGTCTGAAAGGGCTTTTTATAGAGCAACTTGACAGTAACAATCGCCGCACCGCCTGCTACCAGCACCGGCAAAAGCCCGGCCACCAGCTTTGCCATCCGCCGTGCGTCCCAGTTCATATCGCAGACGAGCAGATCAAAAGTCTGGGCACCCAGTCGGGCGGTGGCGGCGCTGGTGGCCAGGTAGCGTAGCCGGGGGTGGCCCAATAGCGTAGGGTGCAGGGCCGCCGGATCGATGGCGGTCACTTCGAGGCCCCGATCGAGGAGCAGCGCTGTCCAGCCTCCCGGTGCCGCCCCGATATCGAGGGCGCGGCGAAACCGGCCTAGATCCAGTCTGAAGCGCTCCTCCGCTTCCAGCAGCTTGAAGGCGGCCCGCGAGATCTGCCCCTGTTCTTTTTGAAAGCGCACCATACCGCCCGGCCAATCCGAAAGATCGTCGCCCGGTCGGGTGAGCCCCCAGTAGAGCCGGTTGGCGGCCAGGTACACAGCGACGGTCCAGTCGGCCTCGCGGCGGACAGCCTCGATGGCAAACGTGCGCACCAGGGCCGCCTCGATCGCCGATCGCACCTGTGCCGCTGTATAGGCAAAAGGCTGACCCCCCTGGAGCCGCACCCGCACCGCCACGGTCTCACCGGCGCTCAGGCGGCGCTCACCGGCAGCCAGCGCGGCGATGCGAGCCAGATCTGCCCAGGTGCGATCGAGGGGGAGCACCTGATCGACCGGCTGGAGGTGACGCAAAAAGATCGGTTCGCGCCCGCTTACGATCTGCAGCGCGTCTTCGGTCGCAGTCGCCGTCTCAAAGAGAAAGACCTCCCCCACATCGAGGTACGAAAACCGCAGATCCGAAAACAGCTGCCGCAGTTCTGTAAGCGCGTACTGGGCCGAGCCAGGATTCGACGAGCCGATAAAAGCGGCCCGCTCAGCAAAGGGAGTCACAGGAGCGTGCCAGCGGTTGCAACAGCGAAGCAGGCCGCCTGAGAAGCTCCTGGAGCACATCGGCCCGGCTCTGGTACCACTCGGCCAACTGCAGGCGCTCTGCCCCCAGCCAGCCGTGCAGGTTTGCATCGATCACAGGACGCCAGTCTTCTAAGAAGCGCTCCTCCACCAGCGCCTCGCAGACGATCCGGGGCGAGACCCAGCAGTGCTGAGAAAGCCGCAGAATCTCGAAGGGCAGCCCTGGCCGGTAGCTCGCCTGCAACTGGTGCCTGAGCTTCCAGGGATGAAAAGCGGGCACAGTGGCGGCAAACAGGTGGACCGTCCGGGGCCGGACCACCGCCAGCAGCCAGAGCAGGTGCAGCGGCGAGGGCGGCAGGCTCCACAACAGCAGGTGCTCGTAGCGGTAATTCTCCTGGGGGCGGTCGTAGTGGACCGGCCAGCCAGGGGGCAACTGGGGACGCTCGTGCCCATAGAGGAGCACCGGTCTTTGTTGATCGGGCACAAAAGTTGCCAGAAATGCAGCGCCGTCGCCCTCGCGGTGGTCGTGCCACTCGATGGACTCCTCAAAAGCCGGAGGAGCCGGCAGGACAAACGGGGCGGCAGTGGCAGCGCGCAGGCCCGCCACTTCCAGTTCGATCTTGACGGTGCCCTGGTACTCGTTGCGCCTGGCGCTAAAGGCGATATCGACGAATTCGGGCAGCGGCAGATAGTCCGCCTGCCGCCAGCCCACCGCCCGCCGCTCAGCGGTACCGTCGCTCACTAAAAGCTGCAGGTGGGTACCCTCCTTCCCCATGGCCTTTTGCTGGACAACCCGTGCCCCGGCTACCCAGAAAACCGGTTCACGGTTGCCGAGGCCGCAGGGCTGCAGCCGGTCGAGCTGCTCGACGAGTGCGCGGTTGATCTGGGCAAGCTGCACTGCCGCGTCGATCTCTACGAGCGGCGCTATCTGCTCGGGCTGGAGGCGGGCGCGGGCAAAATCCTGCAGCCGCACCTTGAAAGCTTCAAGCTGATCGCCCCTGAGCGAAAAGCCCCCCGCCATCGGATGGCCGCCGAAGCCGTCGAGGAGATCGGCGCAGAACTTGAGCGCCTCGTAGATGTGAAATTCAGGAATCCCCCGCGCCGAGCCGCGCACCCGCTCGCCCTCGATGGCCGCGATAAAGACCGGAGCTCCGTAGCGCTCCTTGAGGCGGCTTGCCACGATCCCGATTACACCGTGGTGCCAGCCAGGCTGGGCAAGCACCAGCACCCGCTGCTGAGCCAGGTCGAGCCCGTCTTTTTGCTGGGCCTCGACAAGGGCAATCGCCTCGGCCTCGATCTGGGCACAGAGCACCTGGCGGCGCTGGTTGGCCTGTTCGCACTCGCCGGCCCGCTCGGCGGCCACCGCCGGATCGTCGGTGGTCAATAGCTCGATGACCGTCACCGGATCGCCGATGCGGCCCACAGCGTTGATCCGGGGGCCCAGGGCAAAACCGATCGCCTCAGGCTTGAGATCGTTGCGCCCGAGCAGACCGCAGACGGCCAGTAGCGCCTGCACGCCGGGATTGGTCGAACCGGGCAAGCGCGCCAGCCCCCTCAGCACCCAGGCCCGGTTGACACCGACCAGCGGAGCAAGATCCGCCACCGTTCCGAGGGTAAATAGTTCCAGCAAACTCTCCTGCAGATCGCCGTTGTCTTCGAAGCGGCGGGCAAGTTCTCCGGCCAGAACAAAGGCCACCCCGACTCCGGCCAGATAGGCGTAGGGCGAGGTGCGCTCCATCAACTTGGGGTTGAGAATCGCGTCGGCCACCGGCAGCACATCCGGCAGGTCGTGGTGGTCAGTGACGATCACCTGCATACCCAACTCGGCGGCGCGGGCGATCGGTCCGTGGGCGGAGATGCCGTTATCGACGGTCAGAATCAGACCGACGCCGCGATCAAAAAATTCTTCGACGATCCGGCAGTTGATGCCGTAGCCCTCGTGCATCCGGCTGGGGATCGCATAATCGATCTGCCCGCCCAGGGCGCGCACCGCCCGCAGGAGTAAAGCCGTGCTCGTCATGCCGTCGCAGTCGTAGTCGCCGCAGATGGCGATGGGCTTGTTGTGGACGATCGCCTCCGCCAGCAGCTCCACAGCCCGGCCCATCTGGGCAAATTCTGCCCCAGGCTCCGGCAGCACCCAGCTGTCGGGCGATAAAAAGTGCTCGGCCAGCTCGCAGGTGGTGATCCCGCGATTGATCAGCACCTGGGCCACCAGCGGCGACAACCCGAAGGCTCCGGCCAGCCGTGCGGCCAGGTCGGGAACGGGAGCGGCAATCTGCCAGCGCTGCCTGGGTAGCATCGAAACAGCCTATCTCTGGCTGCTATCTTACGGAACAGGCTACTTGTCTTACAAGCGCCGCCCACCCCAGCTGTGATACAAAAGCCTGTAATCGCCCGAGCAGGGACCACTATGCTACGAATAAGGCGATCGAACGGCGAATTGAGTACAATTGTTCACAAGCTCGTCGTTCCACTGTCCGCACCAAAGCGAGTGTTCCAGACACCATGCCCAGACAGCTCGAATTGACCGGTCCAGATCCCAATTCCCGGATTGTGCCCACGGCCCTGCATTCAGAGATGCAGCGCTCGTACCTCGAGTACGCGATGAGCGTCATCGTCGGTCGAGCACTGCCGGACGTGCGCGACGGCCTCAAGCCGGTGCATCGGCGCATCTTGTTTGCGATGCACGAGTTGGGGCTCGCTCCCGATCGGCCCTTTCGCAAGTGCGCCCGCGTCGTGGGCGACGTGCTGGGCAAGTACCACCCCCACGGCGATACGGCGGTCTACGACGCGCTGGTGCGGCTGGTGCAAGATTTTTCGTCGCGCTATCCGCTTCTGGCGGGCCACGGCAACTTTGGCTCGATCGACAACGATCCGCCCGCCGCGATGCGCTACACCGAATGTCGCCTCGCAGCGGTGGGCGTCGATGCCCTGCTCGCTGAGATTGACGAGCAGACGGTCGAATTTAGCGACAATTTTGACGGCTCCCAGCGCGAGCCGGAGGTGCTGCCGGCCCGGCTGCCGGTGCTGCTCTTAAACGGCAGCTCGGGGATCGCCGTCGGCATGGCGACGAATATTCCGCCCCACAACCTGGCAGAGGTGGTCGATGGGCTGGTCGCCCTCATCGACAATCCCCAACTGAGCGACGACGAATTGTTGCAGCTTATTCCCGGCCCCGACTTTCCGACCGGGGGCCAGATCATCGGCACCGCCGGGGTGCGCGAGGCGTACCTGAGTGGCCGGGGATCGATCACGATGCGCGGGATCACCCATCTTGAGGAGGTGGGCAGCGGTCGGCGGCGCAAGCCCGCGATTGTCGTCACCGCCCTGCCCTTTCAGGTCAACAAGGCCGCCTGGATCGAAAAGGTGGCGGAGCTGGTCAACCTGGGCAAGATCCAGGGTATCAGCGACATCCGCGACGAGTCCAACCGCGAGGGCGTGCGCGTCGTGCTCGAACTGAAGCGGGAGGTCAAAACCGACCTCATCCTCGCCGGTCTCTACCGGCTTACGCCCCTGCAGGCCAACTTCGGCAGTATTCTGCTCACCCTGGTCGATGGCCAGCCGCGCCTGCTCAAGCTGCGCGAACTGCTCGAACAGTTCTTGCAATTTCGCCTCACCACCCTCACCCGCCGCATTTCGTACAACCTCAAGCGCGCCACCGACCGCGCCCACCAGCTCGAAGGCCAGCTCGTCGCCCTCGCCAACCTCCAGCCGATCGTGCAGCTTCTGAGCACCTCCCCCGACGCCGCCCAGGCAAAAGCCGCCCTGGTCTCCCGCTACAGCCTGAGCGAGCGCCAGGCCGAGGAGATCTTGCAGATGCCCCTCAGGCGGCTGACATTGCTCGATCGCGAAAGGCTCGCCACTGAACATCGCGAGTTGCGCGAGCGGCTCATCGAACTGCAGTCGTACCTCGACAGTCCCCGCAAGCTCCAGAACCTCCTCAAGCGCGAACTGAGAGACCTCAAAAAAAAGCACGCCGACCCGCGCCGCACCAAGATCGAGCTGCAGGCCGCTCCTTTGCCCACCGCCGATGAGATGGTGAGCGACGACGAGGTCGTCGTCCAGTTCAGCCGACGGGGCTACGTTCGCCGCCTGCCCGTTGCCACCTTCGAGCGCAGCAACCGGGCCCGCCGCAGCGCCTCGCGCAGCGAGGACGCCGATTTTGTGATCGAGAGCTATCCGACCCGCAGCCGCAACGAGCTATTGGCCATCACCCGCAGTGGCCGCGCCTACTCGCTCAAAGTCGGCGACATTCCCGAGACGGGGGCGCGGGCGCGGGGAACGCCGCTCGTCACGCTGCTCGCCTTAAACAACGAGCAGATCGCCGCCACCTTCGTGCGCGAGAACTACCCGAGCGACCTGTATCTGGTGCTGCTGACCCGCGAGGGCCGGATCAAAAAACTGCTCCTCAGCGAGTGCGCCAATCTCACGGGCCGGGGGCTGATGCTGCTCAAACTCGGCGACGACGACCAGCTACTGCAGGTGGCCCTTGCCACGGCCACCAGCCAGATCGTCGTTGCCACCAGCGCCGGACGGTTGCTGCGCTTTTTAGCCGACGAGGCCCAACTGCCGGTGATGGGCCGCACCGCCCTCGGCCTGCAGGCGATCAAGCTGCGCCGGGGCGAGGCGCTGGTCGGGATGACCGTAGCGGGCGAGCAAGACAACCTGCTTTTGCTGAGCCGCCAGGGCCAGGCCAAGCGCCTGCCCCTGGCCGAGTTGCGGCTGCAGGAGCGCGCCGGTCTCGGCACGCCGATCGGTCTGCTGGCCGACCGCGCCGATGTGCTCCAGGCGCTCACCAGCACAGGCACAGAAGACGAGCTGATCGTCGTCACCGATCAAGAGCGGCTCATCCAGCTGCGGGCAGGGGATCTGCCGGTGGCCAGCCGCTCCGAAAGTGGCCGGGTTCTACCGGCCCTTGAACCGGGCGAGCAGGTGATGGCGCTTACCCGCTTGGCCTGTGAACCTGCAGACGATTAGCGATGGGGTCCAGGCGGCGGTCTCAGCCGATACGGCTGGCCCTCCCGCTGCAGGCTAAAATGAAGGTTAACCAAAAACAGGGGTATCCATGCAGCTGTGGGTGCTGATCTTCAACGCCGGCTCCGAGAACGAAGGGATCTACACGCTGAGCGTTCAGGATAAAAACATCGTCGTCGCCTTCGAGAGCGAGGACGACGCGCTCTGCTACGCCAACTTGCTCGAAGCGCAGGATTTTATGGTTCCCCAGGTCGAGCGCATCGAGTCCGAGGAGATCAAGCAGTTCTGCGAAGATTCCGATCTGGGGCTCATCGTCGTCGAGGCCGGTAAGCTGATGCTCCCTCCTGAGCAGAGCAAAGAAGCCTTCGACTGGCAGCCCGGCCAGAAGTCCGAAGAGCGCGCCGGGGGCGAGCTGGACCGGATGCGCTCGATGCTGGAGCGGCTCTACAGCAAACCCACCTGAGCGGATGGCCTACTGGCTTTTTAAAAGTGAGCCGGGCGTTTTTTCGCTCAGCGATCTCAAGGCCGCTCCCACCGACTGGAGCGGCGTGCGCAACTACCAGGCCCGCAACTTTATGCTCACGATGCAGTTGGGGGATGGGGGATTTTTCTACCACAGCAACAGCAACCCCCCCGGCATCGTCGGTACCGTCGAGGTGGTGCGCACCGCCTACCCCGACCCGACCGCCCTCGATCCAAAAAGTCCGTACTACGACCCGCGCTCGACCCTCGAAAAACCGATCTGGCAGATGGTCGATATCGCCTTTCGCTCCGCCTTTGCCGAGATCGTCGCCCTCGATCGGCTGCGCGCCACGGCTGGGCTTGAGCAGATGCTGCTTCTGCGCCGGGGCAACCGCCTTTCGGTGATGCCTGTGAGCGCTGCTGAGTGGCGGATCATCTTGAATCTGGCGGGCCCATCGTAGGCTTCGGGGGGTGAGTTAAGATGCCAGAGGCAAACGGGAGAGAAGCGTGGAAACTCCGGAGCAAAAACTGGCCAGCGCGGACGTTGGCGATCGGCTGAGCGCTGTGAGCGCCCTGCGGGAGGTACCGGCGGAGCGCTCGGTGCCCCTGCTGGTGCAGGCCGCTCAAGATAGCAATGCCCGCGTGCGCTACGCCGCTATCAGTCTGCTTGGTCAAAAAGAAGATACTTCGGTGCTGGAGCTACTGCGGACCACCCTCAAGACGGACCCCGAATTTGACGTGCGCGCCGCCGCCGCCGCTGCCCTGGGCGACCTGCACGAGCGCCAGGCTTACGAGGATCTGGTGGAGGCGTACCACCGCGAGAGCGAATGGCTGGTGCGCTTTAGCTGCGTCGCTGCCTTAGGAGAACTGGGCGATCCTCGGGCGGTCGATCTCCTGGTCGAAGCCCTCGCAGGCGACGCGCTGGTGCGCACCGTCGCCGCCGGTGCCCTCGGACAACTGGGGGATCCCAGGGCGGTGCCGGCGCTCATCACATATCTAGGCGACGAAGATTGGCAATTACGCTTTCGGATCGCCCAGGCGCTCGGCGAGTTGGGCGGAGAGCAGGCCCGCGCTGCGCTCGAAAAACTGGCTGCCGATCCCAGCGAGCCGGTGCGCTCGACCGCCAGCTACGCCCTCGCTCAGTTGAGCGAAAAATAACGACACGATTCCTCCCCGCAGGCGAGAGAAATTTCTTAAAAAAAACTATTGCTTTCCCAAAATGTAGTTTCGGGAACAACTTTCCTAGGACTGGATGCGTGAGCATCAAGGTGGTTCTCCTTATACTCTGACACTCCCCCTTGGGGAGTTTTTTTTGTCCGGACTCCCTGGGCCTGCTGAAGGACCGTGGCACGATAGAAGCGGTGAGCACGTCCAACGGTCATGTCCGAGTCACTGCCCTACAACCAGTTCAGCCGCCACCTGCGGGAGCGCTTTGGCGAGAAGGTCTTCAAAGTGACCCTCGACGCCGGTTTTGACTGTCCGAACCGCGACGGCACCCGAGCGCGGGGGGGCTGCACCTTCTGCGACGCCTCCGGCTCCTCCGCCCAGGTGGCACCGCCCACGGTGCCGCTCTTAGAACAGTTGCAGATCGGCATGGCAGGCTGGCAGCGCAAGTTTGGCGAGCGGGCGCGCAAATTTGTCGCCTACTACCAGGCGTTTACCAACACCCACGCCCCCCTGTCGCGCTTAGAAGAAGTCTACCGGATCGGCCTGGAGCATCCCGACTGCGTCGCGCTCGCTGTCGGCACCCGTCCGGACTGCGTGGCCGAGCCGGTACTCGAACTGCTCCAGCAGATGGCCCACCAAAAATATCTCTGGGTGGAGTACGGCCTGCAGAGCGCCCACGACGCCACCCTCCAGCGCATCAACCGCGCCCACAGCGTCGCCGAATTCGTCGATGCGGTCCGCCGCACCCGACAGCGCGGCATCGAGGTCTGCGCCCATCTCATCCACGGCCTGCCCGGCGAGACGCCCAAGATGATGCTCCAGTCGGTGGATCTGCTCGCAGATCTAGAAGTCGAGGGGATAAAGATCCACTCGCTGCACATCCTCAAAGGCTCGATCATGGCAGGCCAGTACCTGCGGGGGGAGATCGAACTGATGAGCGAGCAGCAGTACGTCGGCTCAGTCTGCGACTCGCTGGAGCGCCTACCGCCTCAGACCTGGATTCACCGGCTCACCGGCGATGGGCTGCCGCACCTGCTCATCGCCCCCGAGTGGTCGCGCCACAAGCGGGCAGTGCTCACCGCAATCGAACAGGAAATGCGTAGACGCGGCACCCGACAGGGATCGCAGTATCTATTAAGGAGTGTTGCGGGTCGATAGCGGCGGCAAACGAACGACGTAGGATCATCGAGACGCTCGAGGAATAGCAATCATGACCCTGGCACGCTATGTCTACACGCCGGACCCCCAGGAGGGAACGCTGCTCACGCCGATCAACAATTCCCAGGCGGTGCGCTGGTTTATCGACAATCTGCCCATCAACCGGCAGGGTATGGATGAATTCACTCGCGGTCTGGAAATTGGCCTCGCCCACGGGTACTGGCTTTTAGGGCCCTTTGCCCTGCTTGGTCCGCTGCGCAACACGGAGCTGGGGCTGGTGGCGGGGCTGCTCTCGGCCATCTCGCTGGTCTTGATCTCGACGATCGGGCTGTCGGGTTACGCCTCGCTCACCACCGATCCGCCCGTCTTTGACCGCAAGGGCTGGAGCCGTCTGGCCGGTGGCTTTTTAATTGGCGGTGCGGGCGGTGCGATCTTCGCTTTTGTGCTGCTGCAGTTCTTCCCGCTGCTCTCGGCGATCGCCAAGATTCCCTGAAAAAGCCAGCTTCGATGGTTGCCCTCAGCCGCAGTTGCCTGGTAAGTGCCCAGGCAATGGAGCAGGTCGAATCGACTATCTTCGCCGGCGGTTTGCCGGTCGAAGCGTTGATGGAAAAGGCTGGTCTGCGGCTGGTCCAGGCGATCGAGCGCGACTTTGCTCTGAGCCGTTACAGCCGCATCGGCGTACTGGTCGGGCCCGGCCACAACGGCGGCGACGCGCTGGTGGTGGCCCGCGAGCTGTTGCTCGCGGGCCGCACGGTCTTTGCCTACTGCCCCAGAACACCGGCAAAACCCCTCACCGCCTCTCACCTGCGCTACTTTCAGTCATTGGGAGGCAGTGTGAGCGAGGGAGAAGCCCTCGATGGGCAGGCGGATCTGTGGATCGACGGGCTCTTTGGCTTTGGCCTGACCCGGCCAGTCACTTCTCCCTACGCCCAGATCATCGATCGCATCAACGCGAGTGGTGAGCCAATCGCCGCAATCGACCTGCCTTCAGGTCTATCGAGCGACGGGGCAGTGCTGGGCACGGCGATCCGGGCTCGGCGCACCTACTGCCTGGGCCTCTGGAAGCGGGGACTGTGGCAGGATGCAGCGCTGCCTTACCTGGGCAGCGCTGAACGCCTCGATCTGGGCATCCGCGACAGCCAGATTCAAATGCCGATCGCCGAGCACCTGCTGCTGCCGGAGATGGCCCGGAGCTATCTGCCCCTCAGCCGCCCGCCCCTCGCCTACAAGTACAGCGTCGGCACGGTGCTCGCCATCGCCGGATCGCACCAGTACAGCGGTGCGCCCCTGCTCGTCGCCCTGGGAGCCCGCGCCGGTGGCCCCGGTATGCTCTATCTGGCCGTGCCCGAATCGCTGCCACAAAGGCTCAGCCCCGAATTGCCGGAGGCGATCTTTTATCCCTGCCCCGAGGCGGCCAACGGCACGATCGCCGATCTGCCCCTGGATCTGGGCAAGTTCGATGCGGTTGTCTGTGGCCCTGGCCTCGGCAAGATCGATCCAAAGCTGGTGGAGCGCGTCGTGGGCGAGACAAAAGGCGCTCTGCTCCTCGATGCCGACGCTTTGAACGTTCTCGCAGACGGCCTTCTCGCTGCACTCACTAGCCGCAGGGCACCGACGGTGCTCACCCCCCACGCCGGTGAATTCAAGCGCCTCTTTGGCGACATCGATCTGGGCGATCGGCTCACCGCCGCCTCGGAGGCAGCCCGGCGCAGCGGTGCCTGGATCGTCCTCAAAGGTGCCCGCAGCGTCGTCGCGAGCCCAGAAGGTTCTGTGTGGGTCAATACCGGCGGCTCAAGCGCCCTTGCCAGGGGCGGCTCCGGCGATGTGCTCTCCGGCCTGGCCGGGGCGCTCCTTGCCCAGAGCCACAATGAAACCCAAAAAGCCATGCTCGCCGCCGTCTGGTGGCACGCCGCCGCCGGCGAATGGCTGGCCGGGCAACACACCGTCCTGGGCGTCGATCCGCGCACCCTCGCCCTCGGGCTTTTGCCTTTTTTGGTCGCAAGCTGAGAGGCTTTAACCCTGCTCCAGCGGTGCCATCGTCAGACCCTCGCGGCCCAGTTGTTCGTGATACAGTTCTGCCTGTTCGAGCGGCCCTGCCCAGACAATCGCCTGCCCCTCGAAGTGGACTTGATTGGTCAACTTCCAGGCCCGATCGGGGGTCATGTGGGGAATATGCTTCACAAGGCAGTTTGCGACGTGCTGGAAGGTGTTGAAGTCGTCGTTGAGGACGATCACCTTCCAGGGCTTGTAAGCTTTGGGCGCTGTCTCCGGCTTGGTTGGGGCAACCGTTGGGCTCGGCATCGCTTTTGGCCTCACTGCACCTCTGCCCATTTTAGAACGTGGGCTTTGCTCCTATCCTTGATCGCCCGTCTGCTCCAGGCTTTTGGGGGTCATCTTTCTGACCCAACCGGGCGTTTCTGCCCCTTCCCAGCCCGCCGGTTTTTTGGAGCTGTACCAGGCAATCGAGCCGAGAGTCACGCCTGCCACCAGCCCCGCTGCCATCAAAGCCCAGAAAATAACCATATGCCCTCTCGGCGAAACAATCTTTTGTATCAATCCTAGAATAAATGTGAAGAAGTGATCGCGATTTGGCGCGACGGGCCGCTGTTAGGATGGGTGAACGTTTGTCTTGCTCCGCCTTGCCGTCGATGGATCTTGCTCTAGGGCTTCCGGCTTTTTCTCAGCGGTCGCTGGCTTCCTGGATGCTCGAATTGTTTCGCACCCAGGTACACGTCACCTACCAGCAGCCCCTGCCGGCCCACGAGGGCTGTCTTTTGGTGGTGAGCGGCCACCGCAGCTTTCTCGATGCGCCGGTATTGCTCTGGGGGATGGGCAGGCCGATCCGGCTGGTCTGCCACCACTATCTGGGGCAGGTGCCCCTCGTCAACGAACTGGTGCGGCAGTTGGGCGGCTTTCATATGGGGCCGCAGGGCCAGGGCTGGTCACAGCTTTTTGCGCGCGCCGCCGGTTTTTTGCAGGCAGGCACCCATGTCGCCATCTTTCCGGAAGGAGCCCAACTGATCACAACCGCCAGCCGACCGGCCCAGGTTGCCCGCTTTCGGCGCGGCTTTGCCCATCTGGCGCTGCGCAGCGGCATCGTCGGTCTGCCGGTTGTGCCGGTGGCGATCGTGAGCCGCCGCGAGGCGAGTGGTCCGCTCGTGCCGCTGCGCCTTTTGAGCCTGTTCGATCAAAGCGAGCCGATGTTTCAGCGCTCAGGCTGGCACCCTTACGTCGTCTACGAACAGGTCGAGTTGCGCGTCGGCTCTCCCCGGCGTCTGGTAGCGGACGAGTTCGAGCGCTACCGCAGCGGCGAGGCAGCGGCGGTGACGGCGGCGCTGGCAAGCGAGATGGAGCAGGCGGCGCGGCAACTGACTGCCAGTGGGGCGACCCACCCGTGGTGAGCGAGCGTCCTTTGCTCCTCTATCTGCCCGGCCTCGACGGCACAGGCAAGCTTTTTTATCGCCAGGAGATCCACCTCGCTCCCTACTGCGATGTCGTGGCGCTTTCTATCCCGATCGACGATCTGGGGGACTGGCAGAGCCTGGTAGTGCGGGTGCGGGAGCTATTGCCTGCCGACAGGCGGCCTGTGCTGCTTTGCGGCGAGTCCTTCGGCGGTTGCCTGGCCCTGATGAGCGCCCTTGCCTATCCGGAGGCTTTTGACGCGCTGGTGCTCGTCAATCCAGCCACCGCCTGGCGGCGGCAGAACTGGCTGGTGCAGGGTTCCCACTGGCTGAGTCTGTTGCCCACCGTATCGCTGCAGGTAGCAGCTCTCGTCTTTCTGCCTTTTTTGAGCGCTGTCAATCGCCTTACCCCCGCCGACCGGCGCACGCTGCTCGCGACGGTGCGGCTGGTACCGCGCGAAACGATTCTGCACCGGCTGCAGCTACTTGAGCAGTGCAACCTCGACGCAGATCTGGAGCGATTGACGCTGCCGGTGCTGCTACTGGGCGGGCGGATGGACCGGCTGCTGCCCTCGCTGAGCGAGACGCATTTTTTAGAGGAGCGCCTGCCCAACGCCCAGCGCGAGGTGCTGCCCCACAGCGGTCACGCCGCCCTGCTCGACAGCGACCTCAACCTTGCCGATTATCTGCTGCGCCACGGACTGCTGCCCCAGCCCGCCGAGGCGGGTTAACGGCTCTCCTGCTGGGTATCCGGGGACCAGAAGCGGGTCACACCGTCGCTTGTCTCGACGAGGGTGCGGCCATCGGGGCTATAGCTGAGCTGGGCCGTCCAGCTGCTGCTGGGGTAGGGCACCGGGGTGATGAGCCGTCCATCGGGCAGGCTGCTCAGGTAGCCGACCATCGAGCTGGTCGATCCGAGCGGCTCGCCAAACCAGAACAGCTCGGTCACCGTCACCGAGCGCACGCCCGCCGGGAGGGCAGGCAGGTTGTTGTCGAGGTCGCGGACGGTCTCGACTGCCCTCTGGGCCACGTCGAGGGGCGCTGTCGTGTACTCGGGCAGCAGACGAGCGTTGTAGACATGGCCGTCGGCATCGATGTCGTAGGCGACCACCGTGTACTCGTTGCCCCCCGACTCGTTGAAGTAAATATCGTGATAGTGCCGGATCTGCCGCGACAACTCCAGGTTAAACGTGCTCAAACTCTGCTCACAAGGAACCGTTTCTGCCTCAGAGCGAAACAGCGCCGCCAGGGCGTCCGGCAAAGCGAGGGCGCTCTGGCCCCAGCGCACCAGCTTGAGGGGATTGAACGTGTCGCGCAGCTCAAGCCAGCCTGCGTCGGCGAGGGCGCGAGCGGTCTGCTCGGGGGTATGGACGGCCATCCAGCGGACAGCAAAAGGGGAAAGGGCAAAAACCAGGCTCAAAGCCAACAGCGGCCTGACGGCGGGGCGCAGATGGTTCATCACAAAATCTCCCGGCAGTTTTCTTCCTGACAAAATACTACACACTGACTCTCGATTCTTCACCCCCCTGAGCGGGCGGAAATCGGCCAACAAAAAGCGCCCCTGGCCCAGGAGCGCTTTTGTAGATCCAGCAAGAGCTTACCGGGGCTTCTCGCTCATCGAGCCGGAATCCGGCTTGCTCTGGATGTCGCGGCCCGGCTGGGCATCGCCCTTCGGACGGCTGTAGCGCGACGGGTTGAGGTTTGGATCGACGTTGCTGGTACCGGAGGGCGGCTCGGCAACCACAGCGCTGTCGGGCCGGCTCTGGTTCTCGGGCAGGTCGGTCGTCTGGGTCACCGGGACGCGGTCGGCGTCCTTGCCCGATCTGACCTTGTCCTGCTGCATCTGGCTCGTCCTGGGCGGCTTGGTGCTGCTCGGATAGGTCGTCGTGCCCTTCTGCATCGTCTTGTCTTTTTCCATCCGCGTCATATCGCCGGTCCTGTCGGGCCGCTCAGCGGACGGTGTACCGGCGTAGGGCGTGGCATCGGTCCGGCTCTCGTCGGTCGGTCCATTTTGATCGTTAGTCGGATTGGCGCGGGGGTTATCTGTCTGCGTCGTCGTCGGCTTACCCGTCGGCGTGTTCGTCGTCTGGGCAAATCCGGGAGCTGTCGCCAGCAGCAGACCTGCAGCCACCGCACCGACAAATTGAATCTTCATAATTCCTCTTCGCTAAGGCGCTAGGAAACTTCTTTTTGCATGGTCGCCCAGAGTAAAACAGATAGACTCTTTCTCAGGTTGGAAGCTGATTGCAGCCTGGCGGTCCATAAGAAGGAGCTTCCTGCAAACGGGGGTGGCGCAAAATGCATCGTGTAGTGAAAGTTTTGCGGCTCAGGCTCCGGCGCGGGAGCGCACGTCGTTCAGGGTGTACTCGCGGCACACCTCGCCATCTTCAAAGACGGTGACCAGTTCGCTGGTGGGCAACGGCTCGCTGCCGGTGAGGCGCACCGTGGTGTACTCGCCGTTGGCGTCGCGGACGAGATCGAGGCGGCCCTGTTTGCTGCGCTTGCCCGGATCGGTGATCGGGTCTTTGAAGACGGGCAGTGAGCGGCCATCCACTTCGACCTCGGAGACTTTCATCGCAAACTTGAGCGTGTCGCGGTTGAGCACCTGCAGGAGTTGCCCGCCCATGCCGAAGGCAATGTTGGAGGCGCTGAAGCCGAGTTTGAGAGCGGTTTCGAGCACCTCGGCCAGTGTGTCGTGATCGACGCCGTCGCCCTGGATGACCCGCACGTGGTTGAGCAGTTTGTAGCCTTTGGAGTTGATTGTGCTCCCGAACTGGTTGTCGAGAATGTTGAGTACCCGGCTCACGACGATAGCCGGAATACCGGAGTCAGGACGAATGACGACCGTGGCACCGGATTGCTCAATCTGAGAGCGCAGATCGCCGCCCCAGAGGTTGCGCACGGCGTTCCAGAGGTCGTAGGAGTCGGAGACGACCGCCAGGGTCGCCCCCGGCCTGGCAAAGCGACCCAGCATGTTGCGGTAGGCGTCCACCTCGCGCTCGCGCCCCCAGGCGATGATCGTCGAGTGCTCCGCCGCCGGGATCGAGAAGGCGGCCATCGGCTGGTGGTAATAATGGTTGGCGTAGCGCACCCCAATCGCCGTGTCGGAGCCTTGAAAGTTGACCAGATGGGCCATGCCGCCGATGCCCGCCGATTCGCTGCTGGAGACGCCCCGCGAGCCAAAATCGTGCAACTTGAAGGCGATCTCACTTTCTGGTTCGTCGGCGCTCTTGTCGAGGTACTCGCGGATGGTCTGCTTGAGATACCAGCTGCGGGTGGCGACGGTAATCGGATACCAGACGCGCAGCAGCAGCGTCTCCAGGTAGGTGACCAGCCAGAAGACCGCCGGATCGGTCGATTCGATCGTCACCAGCGCGTTGTGGACCGGGACGACGCTGCCCTCGCTCACCGCCCGGATCCGCACCGGCAGCTTTCCGCCCCGCTCCCGGACAATGTAGGACCAGCCCTCGTAGTTGAAGGGCAGCCCGTGGGCCGCAAAAAAATCTTTTGCTTCCTCGACCATCCACTGCTCGACGGGACGGCTGAGATATTCCTTGAGCAGGTACTGCAGACCAAAAAAGACCGTGTTCGGGTAGCGCCCGCCCCGCGACTCGATGTAGGCAAACAGCGATGTCGTTCCAGGCGGGTACTGCAGGTAGTGCGAAGCCTTGTAGCTGTCGGTATCGAGGACGAGGTTGTACTGCATGACGATGGTTCCTTTCCCACTCCGGGATGGTGGTGAGCCGCTTCGGTCTATCCGGCGGCAGTCTGGCAATTACGGCGATAGCGGAAGCTACCTCAGACTCTGCTTACGAAGTGCTGAATGATCGCAAAGTGGTCCTCGAAGAAATGATCCTCGTGGACGTAGAGATCGGCGAGCGACATCCACAGCGCCTTGTCAGCATCGTCGCCCCCTTTGACCGCCGGCAACTTGCCCGCCTTGAGCTGGATGAAGTAGGCGTGGGTGATCGTCCGGCCCCGCAGCGAACGACCGGGGTTATCGAAGACGTGGCTATCGACGATCGAACCGCGCAGGACCGGCACCGGCACCTTGAGGCCCGTCTCTTCTTTGAGTTCGCGCAGCATCCCCTCCAGCAGGGTCTCGTCTTGATCGACGAAGCCCCCCGGCAGGGCAAAAAGGCCGTGGCCAGGGTGGGCCTTGCGCCGGACGATGAGCACGTGGCCGGACTGGACGACGACGGCATCGACGGTGACGAAGGTGGGCGGATACGGAGCCACCGACCAGGCTTTTTTGTAGTTCTGGATAAAGGTGTACTCGCCGCACAGTTCCTCGAACAGTGGGTCGCTTTGAAAAGTGCTCAGGTTCACCTGCACACCGACCGGCAGTTTGTCGAAGTAACTCGCTTCGGGGGCGCGGCTCAAGTAGGCGGCCCGGATATCGGTGGAGTGAATGTCGCGGTAGTTGCCGGTCTCGATGTAGCTCCACTGCGGAAAGCTATCGAGGTAGTAGGAGCTTTCGTCCTTGCGGTGGCCGATGATCGCCACGGCGCTGTCGTCGTCGGCGATGGCGAGCACTTTTTGCTGAATATCGGCTACCCAGAGGTTGTCGCTGTAGAGCTGGTCGCGCACCGGTACAAAGTGAATGCGCGCCAGCAGCTCCGGCTCGTCCTTGAGGGTCTGGCGGATCATCTGCTCCCGCTGGGCCGAGGTCCAGGGGTTCTTGATATTCGGTGCCGTCCGGTGGCTGCCGATAACGATAATCAGCCTTTCGGCTTCCTCCAGGGCAATGCGCACACTCTGAAGGTGGCCGAGATGAAACGGCTGAAAGCGACCAATATAGATGCAAAAGTCGTATTTTTTGCGCATCGCAGGCTCCCTGTGATGAAAAAATCCTCTCTCCGAGGATTAAAATCACATTCCCACAGGCGGCCCATAATTGCAAGGGCTGAGCGAACTGGTACCCTGAAGGGAGGCTTTGATCTCGACTGAATGTCTGTTTCCCCGAGGCTGCTTCAACTTTTTCGTGAGCGGCACCCGACCGGCACCGTCGTCGCCGAGTTGTTGCGCTTTGACGCCGGGGCGTACACCGTCCGCGCCGAGGTGCGCATCGACCGCAACTGGGTGCTCGCCTCGGGCCTGGCTGTTCACGCCGACATCGAAAAGGCCGAGGAGCGGGCGATCGAGCGGGCCTTGCAGGTGGCCGGATTTGCCCTGTTCGACCAGCGTGGACGCGAGCCGACGGGCGATTCTTTTGCCCTGCCGTCTGCCCCGGCCCGGCCAGGCGAGGTGAACCACGCCCCCACCAACGGTTCTCTGCCCGTCTACGAAGAAGAAGCGCCGTCGCTGCTCGCGAGCAGCAACGGCCACAGCTACGAGTTGGAGCCGCCGGTGGACCTCTCGGACCTGCTTGCCCAGACCGACGTGCAGATGCAGCGCATCGGCTGGAGTTCAAAGGAAGGGCGCGACTACCTGCAGCGGACCTTCGGCAAAAATACGCGCTCGCAGTTGGAGGCAGGCGAGTTGCAGGCGTTCTTGCGCCACCTCAAGTCCCAGCCCAACCACCTGCCCCGCCGCAATCAACCGGCACCATTCTGATGATTCCAGTTGCCGAACGGATCATTGTCGCCCTCGATGTGCCCGACGCCCCGACGGCCTGGCAGTGGGTGCAGCGCCTGCCCCAGGTCCGCTTCTGGAAAGTCGGCCTTGAGCTGTTTGTTGCCGCCGGCCCCGGACTGGTGAAAGATCTCAAGGCTCAGGGACTGCGGGTGTTTCTCGATCTCAAGTTGCACGATATTCCCAACACGGTCGCCGGAGCCTGCCGCCGGGTGACGCACCTGGGAGCGGACTTGCTCACCGTTCACGCCGCCGGTGGCACCGCCATGCTGAGGGCGGCAGCCGATGCGTGTGCGAGGGAAGCGGAGCACCTGGGCATCCCCGCTCCAGCGGTGCTCGCCGTCACCCTGCTCACCAGTCTGGACGAGACAGTTCTAAAAGATGAGCTGCTCATCGAGCAGAGCCCAACCGATTACGTCGCCCACCTGGCCGGTCTTGCCCTGGCGGGGGGCGTTCCAGGGATCGTCTGTTCTCCCCACGAAGCGGAGGCGGTGCGTGCCCGGCTCGGCGACAAATTGCTCATCGTCACCCCCGGCATCCGGCCTGCCGGTGCCGAGGTCGCCGACCAGCGCCGGACCTGCACACCCCTCCAGGCGATCCGAGCGGGGGCCGATTATCTGGTGGTGGGCCGGCCCGTGCTCGCCGCCCCCGATCCAGCCGCTGCCTTCGCGGCCATCGTCGAGGAGATTGCCCTGTGAAACCCAGGCTCATCCTCGCCCTCGCTGCCGGACTGCTACTGCTCAACGTTCTTGTTGCCCAGGCAGAAAATAGCCCGCTCGCGGTGGACGAACTTTCGACCCGGCTCACCGCAGCCTTGCCCGATTACGTCAACCGCGAGTACGCCCGAGCGCGCTCAGACTGGCATCTGGTGCTCACGAGCAACCCCCGCGTCGCCCACGGTCCGGGCGACAGCTACGCGATCGCCTTCGTCACCCTTGAGCGAATTTTTCAAAAGGGCCGGCTGGTGCCGGTGCTCATCGACCGCACGATCCGCGTCGCCCCGAGTGGTGGGCGCTGGTGGTTGAGCGATGTGCGCACCGTCTTTCGTCCGATTCCCGAAGCACTCGACAGCAAGCTCGGCCCCTACCTGGGCGATTATCCAAAACCCCAGTCCGACCCGCCCACCATCGACGCTCTGCCGCCTTACACGGTGGTCGAGAGTGCCTTCAGCAAGGCAGTCACTACCTGGCTGCGGGATATCCAGACAACCAGCGATCAGTACTAAAGAAAACGTTCATCGCCACTGGACGTTGACAAACAGTCGCCGCTTATTGATAATAACTTGCGGTAAGCGACGGGCTTTTCCGTCCCACCGGCCCGCTATCACCCGTTTTAACCAGGAGACACCTCATGCTGCGACGGTCTGTACCCGCCCTGCTGCTTGCTTTTGCTGCCTTTGCTTCGGCTGGGGTAGCTGCCGACATGAAAAAGCCGGTCGATGTCAAGATTACGCTCGGCGAATACACAGTCGAGTCATCGCTGACCAGCTTTGAGAAGGGCGTCCCTTATCACTTCATAATTGAGAATGCTGGACAAAGAGAACACGAGTGGATGATCATCCCGCGCAGCGAGCGCGATACCAAAAAGGCGCTCATCGAAGTCGAAGAAGACGATCTCAAGCCCGGTGCCACGGCGGTGCGCGACTTTACATTCAAAGAGGCAGGCGAGTTTGAATTCGCCTGCCACGTTGGTCGCCACTACTCGAAGGGCATGGTGCTCGCGATCACCGTCAAGTAACCCCGGAGAGTCTACTCGGCTTTTTTGGTTTCTCCTTCGATAGCGAGGGTGCGGCCTGCAAGGGCAACCTGGCCCTGCAGGCGGCCACCAGCCACGCTCGCTTCGAGGGTTACGGGTTGCTTTTCTTTGCAGGTGCCGAGGCTGATTCTGCCTGCGAGATGCACCTTTGCGGACTCGACCTGCCCGTGGAGCAGGCCGTTGCCCTTGAGGGCGCGGGTGAGCAGGTTCTTTTTGGCGTCGGCGGGCACGATGTCAGCTCCCAGGTAGCTGCCGGACTGGCCAACCACCAGCAGGGGCGGCTCGCTGAAGCAGTCGCCGGGTAGTCCCCTCACGACGTACTGGCCACCGATCGCCTCGGGGGCGCGCAGGTGGGTCGAACCGTAACTGGCGATAGCGCTGAAGGCGGCGACGATGAACCCGATCATGCCGATGTAGAGGGCGACGGTTTTGGGGTTGGCTTTCATGGCTGGCTACTCCGAGGCGGTGGTCACAATCGCCGGGCGCTCGCCGATGAGCGATTGCAGGTGGGGCGTCGCATCTTTGTGGTGCTTGACGATGAGAAGAGAAGTCTGGCAGCGGGTGGCCAGCTCGTCGGTGCTCTTACCGAAGATGTGGCGATCGAGGCCCCAGCGGGCGCTGGTGCCGACGACCAGCAGATCGGCGCTGCGGCTCGCTTCGACCGTATCGCTGAGCGGATCGCCCAGGATAGGCGAGACCTCGATCCCAAGGCGCTCCTGGAAAAGCGCAATCAGATCGCCCACCTCCCGGCTGAGGGCTACCGCCTGCAGCACCCGCAGACTCGCCCCACAGCCGAGGGCGAGGCGCAGGGCGATCTCGACGGCGAGCCGGTCGTGGATCGTGCCGGAGTAGGGAACGACAATCCGCGAGCGCGCTTCGAGTTTGAGACCCCGGTCGATGAAGACCGCCACATCGGCGGGGGCGGCTTCGAGGATGGGCCGCACATTGCCGCCCAGCAGATCCTGGGTGAAGGTGGGCCGGTGCCAGCCTAAGAGCACCAGGTCGGCGTGGTATGCCTGGGTGATCCGGCGGATGTCGCCGGGGATGTCGTCGGAGAGCTGGCTCATCGAATGCACCTGCTGATGCTTCACGATCACCCGCCGCACGAGAGCGTCGAGGCGCTCACGGCTCTGGCTTACCAGCTTCTCGGCCTGCTCCGGTAAACTCTCAAAGCTGTACTCGTCGCCCAATCGCACCAGGTTGACCGGATAGATGCGCGAGGCGGACGCCTCCGGCAGGGTGAGAGATTGGGCCATTTGCAACAGTCCCAGTTGGGAATCGGGGTTGGCCACCGGCACGACGATCGAATAGGTGCTTGCCGGATCGGCTGCCTGCAGGTAGACTTCTTCCTCCTCTTCGCTCACCACGCCGAAGCGGTCCTGGGGATAGATCCATTCGAGGATGGGGGTGGTGGCAAAGGTAGTCACCAGCGCCATGATCACCATCATCGCGAACAGGGCCGGGGAAATGACGCCCAGATCGAGGCCGATATTGAGGATGATCAGTTCCATCAGGCCACGCGTGTTCATCAGCACGCCGAGGGCAGAAGATTCGCGCCAGTTCAACCCCGAGAGTTTCGCCGAGAGGCTTGAGCCGCCGAACTTGCCCAGGGTGGCGGCGAGCACCACCAGGGCACAGTCGAGCCACAGCGAGGAGTTATTTAATAGACCGAACTGGGTGCGCAGGCCGGTGTAGGCAAAGAAAATCGGCAGCAAAAAGACGACTGTAAAATCTTCGGTCTTCTCGGCCAGATCGCGCACGAAGACGCGGCGCTGGGGCATGACCGCACCAAAGAGAAACGCGCCGAAGATATTGTGGATGCCGATGAGTTCTGTGATCGTGGCGGAGATGATGAGGCCAATAAAGATCACCGCTACCCACAGTTGCGTCAGCCGACCGTTGTTGCTCTTTTCGACAAAATCAGCCAGTTGGGCGAGCAGCGTGCGGCCAACGGTGAGCATAAAGCCGATATAGACCACTGCTAAAAGCGTCGTCGGCACCGCCCCCAGCAAGTCGCCCGAGCGCACCACCGAAATCACAAAGGCGAGCAGACACCAGGCAGTGACATCATCGACCGCCGCACAGGTGATGGCGATCGTTCCCAGATAAGTCTTGTGGAGGTTGCGCTCCGTCAGAATGCGCGCCAGGACCGGAAAGGCCGTCACCGACATCGCCGCGCCCATAAATAGCGAAAAGGACAAAAAGGGCACGGCACTGGTGGAGAGCGACTCGTAGAGGTAGAGCGCGAGCAATCCGCCCAAGAAAAAGGGCGCAATGATGCTCACATGGGAGACGACCACCGCCGCGTGGCCCTTGCCCTTGAGGTTGTCGCTGTTGAATTCAAGCCCCACCAAAAACATAAAGAACACCAGCCCGACCTGGGCGAGGATGTTCAAGTAGGGCAGCGTCTCAGGCGGAAACAGCTGCGCCGAGAGATCCGGGGCGATCAAGCCAAAAAACGACGGCCCCAGCAAAATACCGGCGACGATTTCGCCGATGACAAGGGGCTGGCTGATCTTTTTGAACAACAGCCCGACGCCCCGCGAGAGGGCGATGATGATGCCGATTTGAATCAGCAGCAACATGACGATGTTGGCTTCCGCCGGTGCCGCTGTCGCTGCCAGCAGGGGTGAGCTAGCGATCCACATAGACAGTTCCGCCCAGATGAGGACATTCTCAGGCTAGGGCTGTCTTCTTGCTGCAGGCTATACGACAGTGAGCGTATTGTGGATAGCTCTCTCCTCTTAGTGGCCTACGTCATCCAGCAGGTTCGATCGGCATCTGCCCATTTGGGGACGAGGTTTTTGGTCAGGCACTCAAAATCGCCAAACCTTTGCTGGAACTACTCAAGCCAGGGCAAACCGTGCATCGGTTTTACGAACTGCCAGGAGCAGAATCAGATCAACGCTGGCACTTCGGCGGGGCCGACCAGTGAGACGAGGGGTTCTGTGAAAGTGCGCTCGGCGGCGGCGCGCAGATCCTCGGGGCGCAGGCGGGCAATCGCCTCGGTATAGGTGCGATCAAAGTCGGCTCCCACCCCGATCGCCTCGTACCAGCCCCATAGCTGGCTCACCTGGCTGTTGGTCTGCTTGCCCAGGGCGTACTGGCCGAGAAACTTGTTCTTGGCGATCTGCAATTCTTCTTCGCTCAGGTCGATCTGGGTGAGCCGCTTTGCCTCGAAGCGCAGGCTCTGCTCGCAGGTGCGCGTATTTTCGGGGGCGGTGCCGATGTAGGTGACGAAGTGGGAGCGATCGACCCTGGTCGGGAAAAAGGCGGAGACTTCGTAGGCCAGACCGCGCTTTTCGCGCAACTCGGTAAATAGACGGCTCGAAAGGCCGTTGCCCAGGTAGGTGCCGATGAGCTTGAGGGCGGCAAAATCCGCTTCACCGACAGCCACCGCCGGATAACCCACCAGGACCATGCTCTGCTGGGTGGGCTGCACCGTCTGCACCGTTTGCTGAGCCGGGATCAAGACCGCAGAGGCCGGAGGCGTGGGCAGCGGCACCGCCGGAGCCTTCCAGCCCGCCAGGACCGCTTCGAGCTGCTCGACGACGGCCTCCGGTTCGACCGGGCCGACGCAGACAAAGATGGCGTTGTCGGGCCGGAAGTGAGTGCGGTAAAAAGCCAGCAACTGTTGGCGCTCGATCGCCTGGACGCTCTCCTCGGTGCCCAGTTCGGCAAAGGCGTAGGGATGCTCGCCGTAGAGGGCGCGGCGGAACTGGTTGTAGGCGACGGTAAAGGGACGCTCCTGCTGGGAGCGGATCGCCTGGAGGGTGACTTTGCGCTCGATCTCGATCTGCTCCGCCGGAAAGGTGGCTTCATTTAAGAGTTCGGCGGCGAGGGCCAGCAGGGCTGGAAAATCTTCGCCCAGGCTCTTTATCGAGAGCTGGAAGTAATCGGGGCTGCCGTCTGCTCCGAGCATCGCCCCGAGCGATTCGACGGCGTGGGCGATCGCCATCGAGTCGCGTCGCTGGGTGCCCTTGCTCAGCACCGAGGCTATCAGGTGAACGAGCCCCGGCTGGGTTTCGTGGCGGGAACCGGAACGGATAAAAAAGCGGGCGCTGACGATATCGACGGCAGGATTGGCAAGCACGAGCACGCGCAGGCCATTGCCGAGAACGGTACGAAACATGGCACCTCAGAGCGATTCAGGAAGCAGGCGCAAGACGACGGCCTTTTGCGGATCGATGTAGTGGCGGGCGATGCGCTGCAGGTCGGTGGGGCGCACCTTCTGCAGGTAAGCAGGATAATCCAGGGCCGTCTCAAGGGTGGCGACAGTGCTGTAGTAGCCGTAGAGCCCGGCCAGTTGGGCGGGGGCTTCGGTGTTAAAGACAAAGTCGTTGCGCAGGATGCGCACGGCCCGCCCTAACTCGTCGTCGCTCACCGGCTCATCGATTAACTGGGCAAGCTGCCCGCGCACTTCGGCTTCGACCGCCTCCAACCGCTGGTGATCGGCCTGGGCGGCGATTACGAACAGTCCCGGCTGCTTCTGGGGCATAAAGTACGCCTGGATCGAGCGCACCCAGCCTTTTTCTTCGCGCAGCGAGCGGACCAGCCGCGAGGTGCGCCCCTCCGCGAGGATGGTGGCGAGCACATCGAGGCCGATCGCCTCCTCGATGTCGGCGATGGGCGCTCCCTGCCAGGCCAGGAGGAGCCGGGGCTGCTCCAGCCGCGCCAGGGTATGGGTGTGTATACCCGGCGGCACCAGGGCCGGAGGCTGCTCTACGGAAGCTGGGATCGGCTGCCCGGCAAGATCGGCAAATTCGGCCTCACAGGCGGCGAGCATCCGCTCCTCGCTCACGCCGCCCACGATCACGGCGACCGTGTTGGCGGGCTGGTAGCGCTCGCGGTGGTAGGCGCGCATCTGATCGGCGCTCATCGCAAGCAAGCTCTCGGCGGTACCCAGCACCGGCCTGCCGTAGGGGTGATCCGGGTACATCGTGCGCGCCAGGATCTCAAAAGCCCGGCGGTCCGGGCTGTCGTGGGAGCGGCGGATCTCTTCGAGGACGACCAGCCGCTCGCGCTCGTACTCGTCGGGCGGGATCGCCGCTCGATTGACCAGCTCGACCAGGTACGGTAGCGCCGCCTCGAAGTGCTCGTTGGCGACGGTGATGTAGTAGTGGGTGTAGTCCTGGCTGGTAGCGGCGTTGGTCACCCCGCCCCGATTTTCGATCTGCGAATCGAAGACGCCGGGGCCGAGCTTCTCGGTGCCCTTGAAGATCATGTGCTCCAGAAAGTGAGACACCCCTGCCAGAGCCTCCGGCTCGGTCCGGGCTCCGGTGCGCACCCAGAGGTCACAGGTCACGGCAGCGGCAGTAGGAATCGAACGCAAGATCAAAGTCAGCCCGTTGGGCAGGGTGCGGACGGTGCCCGCAAAGTTCTGAACGGTAGTCGATGGAGTCGCAATCATCTTTTCATCCTAACGTTATGGTGGGCTAGAAGACGCTGCCATTCGAGGTGTGCCTTTGTGCAGATTGCCCTGTTGCAACTGAACCTGACGGTGGGGGATCTGGTGGGCAATGCTGGCCGCATCGAGCAGGCCGCCCGCCAGGCGGCTGCTTGTGGGGCGGATCTGGCGGTCACCTCCGAACTCGCTCTCCTCGGGTATCCGCCCCGCGATTTGCTGTTGGACCCGGCTTTTGTTGCGAGAGCCGCCGGGGTGGGAGCGGATCTGGCCCGCGCCCTGAGGGGTGTGCTGCCGGTGCTGGTGGGCACGGTGGTACCCAGCGACGGGGGCCGCCCCCTCGCCAACGCGGCAGTGCTGCTCGCCGGGGGCGAATGCCGGGTCGCAGCGCGCAAGGTGCTTTTACCGACCTACGATGTCTTCGACGAGGACCGCTACTTCGAGCCAGGTAAGACAGTCCAGCCTTTGGATCTCGCTCGCCAGTCCCTGGGCGTCCACATCTGCGAGGACGGCTGGAACGACCGCGAGTTCTGGCCGGTGCAGCGCTATCACCGCGATCCGGTGGAAGAACTCGTCACAGCCGGGGCCGGGTTGCTGATTAACCTTTCCGCCTCGCCCTACTACCGGGGGGTGCAATCGTTTCGTGAGCGCCTGCTGGGCCACACCGCCCGCCGCCACCGCCTGCCGCTGCTCTACGTCAATCAGGTGGGCGGCAACGACGAACTGTTGTTCGACGGCTGTAGCTGTGCCTTTGGCCCCGACGGCGGACTCGTCGCCCGCGCCCGGAGCTTCGAGCCGGATCTGCTCGTAGTTGACACCGAAGCCCTCAGCGGTCACTGCTCGCCAGTGTTTGCGGGCGAAGCCGAGGTCTGGGAGGCGCTGGTGATGGGGACGGCGGATTACGTGCGCAAGTGCGGTTTTCGTCAGGCTCTCGTCGCCTTCTCCGGCGGCATCGATTCGGCCCTCACCCTGGCGGTGGCGAGCGCTGCCCTTGGACCTGCGAACGTGCTCGCTGTCCTGATGCCCTCGCCCTATTCGAGCCCCGGCAGCATCGACGACAGCCTCGCCCTTGCCGCCAACCTGGGCGTCGAAACGCTGAAGCTGCCCATCGCTCCGGCGATGGACGCCTTCGAGCAGATTCTTTCTCACAGCTTTGCCGGGTACAGCGCCGACATTACCGAGGAAAATCTCCAGGCGCGCATCCGGGGCACGCTGATGATGGCCCTCTCCAACAAGTTTGGCCGCCTCGTGCTCACCACCGGCAACAAGTCGGAGACTGCCGTCGGCTACAACACGCTCTACGGCGACACCGCCGGGGCCCTGGCGGTGATTTCGGATCTGTACAAGGGCGAAGTGTATCGGCTCGCCCACTGGCTCAACCGCGACCGAGAGCTGATCCCCGCCAGCATTCTGACCAAGCCCCCCTCCGCCGAACTGCGCCCCGGCCAGCGCGACTCCGACAGCCTGCCCCCCTACGACGCACTCGACAGCATCCTGCGGCTTTTGATCGAGCAGAACCGCACCCCAGAGCAGATCGAAGCTGCCGGTCACGACCCGGCAACCGTCCGGCGGGTGCTCCAACTGGTCGATCGGGCCGAATTCAAGCGCCGCCAACTGCCTCCTGGCCTGAGAGTCAGCCCCCGCGCCTTCGGCATCGGCTGGCGGCAGCCCATCGCAGCCCATAAAGCGATCTGACTTTTTTAAGAATCGAAGCGAACCGGTCGCTCTCCGCCCTCGAACGAGGCGCTATCCAGTGAGATCCGCCGGCTTTGAATGGCGCATACCCCCAACCGGATTCGAACCGGTGTCGCCTCCGTGAAAGGGAGGTGTCCTGGGCCTCTAGACGATGGGGGCACAGACACAGCTTCTTATTATGGATGTAAATCGAAGCGAGCGTCAATCTCGCTGCGGCGGCGCTCCGAGTGTACCCGCAGCAACCGCAGTGGAAACTTCATTCAGGCGCAACCGTTGCTGCGGCCCTGCCACTCTACTCGAACGCCGCTTTGCCCGATCGTAAAAGAGGGTAGTGAAAGCTACCTCGGCGGCCTGTACCCCCCTGCAGGCCGTCTTTTTTTGGTTTGACAGCCGGTCTTTTGACGAGTCATCCGTCCTGCCTGACAATGAGCGGCTGAGTTAGCCACCGGTAATCGCTTGAAAACTTCGATCTGTCTTGCCCTGCTCATCCTGGGCCTGCCGACGCTTGCGGCGGCCCAGAGCGCGCCCACCCGCTCCGAACTGGTCCACCCGTCCCAGCGGGCAGCGGACCTGCTATCCCAGGCAGAACCTGCGATCCCGGTTTTGACCCCCCAGGCGGAGACGCGCCAGCCCGCTCCCCCGGCGACGCCGGTCTACACCGTGCCCGCCGCCCAGATCGAAAAACAGGGAGCGCAGAGCCTGGCGGATGTGCTGCGGGGGCTGCCGGGCTTTGCGATCAACGATGTCGGGCCAGGGGCGGACATCCACACCGGCACCTACTACCGGGGAGCTTCGATCAACCAATCGACCCTGCTCCTCAATGGCCGCCCCTTCGGCACCAACATCAACACCTACCACGGCACCACCGACTTCAACGCCCTGCCGGTCGAGGCGATCGAAAAGGTCGAACTGACGAGCGGAGCCAGCTCGACTCTTTATGGCAGCGAGGGCTTTGGCGGCGTGCTCAACGTCGTCACCAAAAAAGGCCGGGGCCAGCCCCGGCTCAGCGCCAGCCTCGAATACGGTTCCTACGGCCAGAGCAACTACCGGGCCGCCTTCGCCGGGGCGGGCGATCAGTTCAGCTACACCGTCAACTACCAGAGCTTTTTGGCCGACAACCGCTACGGTGTTCCTTTTGAATCGGTCAATCGCGGCCCGGACGGGCGGCTCTTCAACGGCGACGCCTACCGCAACAGCTACGCCGCCAACTTCAGCTACGAACCCGACAGCCGCAACACCCTCTCCTTTGATCTCACCAAGATCGTCTCCCGCAAGGGCCTGCTGTACTTTGGCTTTCCCGGCAACTGCAACCCGGCTTTGCCCCTGCAGTGCGACCGCCTCGACCACGACGGCCTCAATACGGGCTTGAACTGGCGCAGCCAGCTTGGAGGAGGGGAAGATTCGCTCTTGAGCGTCAGCCTGGGCTACAACCAGGACTACTTCAACACCTACGGCCCGAACCAGAACCAGTTCAGCCGCACCGGCAGCCTCGACTCGCAACTCATCAGCGCCCGCATCGAGCACGACTGGTACACCTCCCCCGGCCACCGCCTGCGCTATGGCTTCGACCTGCTCAACAACAGCCTCACCGGCACGATCTTGAGCACCAACCCGGCCCGCGCCGCCAACAACGGCGGCGAGAGCCACGCCGTCTTCAACGGTGCCTTCTTTGCCCTGAGCAGCTGGACCGTTGCGAAGCCCCTGCAGTTAGAACTGGGCGTGCGCCAGACGGTGAATAGCCTCTTTGGCAGCTACACCAACCCGAGCCTGGGCATCCGCTATGCACTGAGCCCGGATGTCGCCCTGCGGGCCAGTTGGGTGCTCGCCCAGCGCAATCCGGGCCTGGATCAGCTCTTCGTCTACGACACCGTTCACGGCTGGCTGCCCAACCCCAATCTGGTACCCGAGACCGGCTCCGCCTACACCGCCGGATTCGACGTGCGCTTCAGCGAGGCTCTGAGCGGCCAGTTCACCTACTTCGGCAGTGGCCTCGCCAACCGCCTCGCCGTCGGTTCCGACAATCGCTGGCAGAATATCGGCTCCGTCGCCACCAACGGCCTCGAACTCGCCCTGCGCTGGCAGATCGCCCCCGAGTGGTCGAGCTTTCTCAACTACACCTACACCGACGCCAAAATCCTCACCGGTTCCGACGCCGGACTGCAACTGGGCCTCGTCCCCTACTCGGTGGGCCAGGCGGGCGTGGGCTACGACCACGGCGGTTACCAGGCCAACCTCATCGCCACCTACGGCAGCGGCAGCCGCCGGGCCTTTTACACCCTGCCGGGGGTGAACAACACTGACTTTTCTTCGCCCTGGCTCTCCCTGGATCTACGCACCCGCATCCCGCTCACCCCGAATCTGGCCTTCACCGCCTACATCGAAAATCTGGCGGACGTGCCCTACGAGCGGGCCAACCGCATCTTCACCCCCGGCATTCTCTACCGAATTGGCGTGGAAACCAGTCTTTAGCGGCCTGACCTGAGCCGGAAGTTTTCAGTTCCAAACCGGAAGCTCGGGGTTCCGAACCTGAAGTTCGAGGTTCAAAACCCGGAACTTGAGGTTCGCAACCAGAAATTCGAGGTTCAAAACCTGGAACTTGAGGTTCTGAACCTGGAAGATGGGGTTCCGAACCCGAAGGATGAGGTCTGGAACCTGAAACTTGAGGTTCTGGACCAGAAAGATGAGGTTTTGAACCTGAAACTTGAGGTTCGGAACCCCGAGCTTGAAGTTCCGAACCTGAAAGACGAGGTTTTGAACCTGAAAGCCGAAGCCCGGAGCCTGGCCGTTCCAGACTCCGGGCTTGCATACCTGTGAGCATCGGTGCCGATAGCAGCTCAGAACACCGTCTCCCAGCGGGGACCGCTCAGCTCAAACCGTGGGAGCAGCAGGCTCACTGCGGCGTGCCTTGCGAGCAAAGCGGCGGCCCATCTCATCGAGCGCTCCATCCAGACCTAACCCCTTGCCGCTGTAACGACCAAAGTTGTAGACCGTGAGCGCTGCTCCATACGCCTCTGCCCCTACTACTGTCGTCGTGTCCTCCAGCAACTCGTCCAACTGCCTGAGCGACAGGGCAATCGGATACAGCTTCTCGAACAATTCCACATCCCGCCGCATCTCCTGCACCTCGAAGGTGCGGGGCAGGAAGTCCGGATTTTGCCCGGCTATCTCAAGAGCGCGGGCGACAAAGGCGCGACTTTTATCTCCGAGCCTGGGCAGGGCGCGTCTTTCATCTGCGGTGAGCCCAACCAGAAACGGCAACTTCTGGCGGATGAGGGCAATGGCGTCAAGAATGGCTTTCTGGTCTTCGGCAGAAAATTCAACACTCACACGGTTGTTCGTCGTCATGCGGTTATCTCCTACAACTGGAAGGACAGTTTCCCAGCAAACACTAGAGAGCAGGGTATACCGACGCAGACAAGATTTGCAAGACCGACTGCTCTACCAGTAACACTATTTCCTGGTTGCAGACAGCCGAAAGCTTATTACTCCTGCTGAAGCATCTGCCTGAGCAGATCCTGGGTCATTGGAGACCCCTGCGATAGTAGCTTTTCGAGCAGGGCGGGCTGTTCCTGCACGATGCGCTCCAGCATGCCGACATAATTCTGCCGAACAGTGATGGTGTTGGGATGTTCGGTACCGAGCTTCTTTAGTAGTACCTCAACTGCCCGTACATACAGTGGCTCCGCCTGCTCATACCGACTCTGGGCTGTGTAAAGCAAAGCTAGATTGCATAAGTTTATGGCCACGTCTGGATGCTCCTGACCCAATAGCTTCTGTCGCATTTGGAGAGCCTGAAGGTACAGTGGCTCGGCCTCTTCGTACCGACCCTGGGAATAGTAAAGCATGGCCAAATTTCCCAGGCTGACAGCTACAACTGGATGCTCCTGGCCCAGTAGATTTTGTTGCATCTGGAGAACCTGGGTGAACAGTGGCTCGGCTTCCTCGTACTGTTTCTGGGAATATTTGATTATGGCTAAATTACCCAAGCTATCAGCTAGGTCCGGATGCTCCTCACCTAGCAGCTTTTTCTGCATCTGGATAGCCTGCATAAAGCGCGGCTCCGCCTGCTCGTATTGGTTCTGGGAATAGTAAAGTAAGCCAAGGTTATTGAGGTTAGCAGCCACGTCTGGATGCTCCTGACCCAATAGCTTCTGTTGCATTTGGAGAGCCTGAAGGTACAGTGGCTCGGCCTCCTCGTACCGACCCTGGGAATAATAGAGAAAGGCTAGATTGCCCAGATTTCTGGCCACGTCTGGATGCTCTTGACCCAACAACTTCTTTTGTATCTGAAGCGCCTGAAGGAACAGCAACTCGGATTTATCGTACTTTCCCTGGGATTCGTAAAGTGCGGCCAAACTGCCCAGATTTTTGGCTACGTCTGGATGCTCCTGACCTAATAGCTTCTTTTGTATCTGAAGCGCCTGAAGGAACAGCGGCTCTGCTCTCTCGTACCGACCTTGGTGATAGTATAGTCTAGCTAGATTGCCCAGGATAATAGCTACTTGTGGATGCATCTGGCCCAACCGCTTCTTCTGTATCTGGAGAGCCTGCATGTAAAGCGGCTCCGCTTTCTCGTACCGACCCTGGTCCATGTAGAGTGCAGCCAGGTTGTTAAGGCTATCAGCTACCTTTGGATGCTCCTGACCCAATAGCTTCTGTCGCATTTGGAGAGCCTGAAGGTACAATGGCTCGGCCTCTTCGTACCGACCCTGAGCGTAGTAGAGAACGGCTAGGTTGTTGAGGCTAGCAGCTACCTTTGGATGCTCCTGGCCCAGTAGATACCGGCATGATCGCAACACGTCGGACTGTAGTGGTTCAGCTTCCAAGTAACGACCCTGCTGTTGCCACTGCATTACGAGAGCATCAGCAACTTTTTGCATCTGCTCCCATTGCTCAGCTACCTTTGCCAGGCGATAGATCTCCAGAGCCTGCGCTTCGATGCATCTACCAGAGTGCTCCCACCAGCAGCGGTACAGTGCATCGACAGCTAATTGTGCCAGCGGTTGTACTGGCTCCGGGACAGCAGCAATGACCAACGGGGGCACCCACAGACTGCCGTCCAGTCCGGCTTCCAGCAGGCCCAGGGAACGGGCGCGCTCGATGTGTCGTTCCAGTGAGGCAATACCCTGACAGACAGCCAGGAACGCCTCGGCAGGCACCGGCAACTCGTACACCCGTCCACACTCCAGCATCCGGCGCAACTCCGGCTCCTGCTTGTTCAACAGGTGCTCCACCAGAATCTCTTCGCAGTACTCCACTCCGGTCTGTTCCAGCTTCAGCAGTAGAGCCTGCTGGTCCAGATCTTTTGCCTGCAGTACTTTGTCTAGCCGTTCCAGCAAGCGCGGGTTGCCTGCAGCCAACTTCAATGCTCGCCGCCGGTTATCTGCATCTACCTCTGCGCCTGGTCGAAATGATTTCAGACGCTCACACTTTTTCATCAGGTCTGCTCCGCGTAGGGCAGGCACCTGAAATCGTTCGAGTAGGGCGTTGAGTTTGGGGTCAGCTACCGTGAAGTCGTAGCGGCTGGTGATGATGAGGCGGTGAGGCAGGCCGCTTCCCTGCACTGCTGCCAGCAGATCTCGCAGGATTGGGACGACTTCGGCTTTGAGGAGGGGTTTGCCCTCCCGGAGAATGACTTTGCCCTCGTCGTCAGTCTCGAAGTTGGCCTCGAAGTCGTCCAGCACAATAGCCAGACGCTGGTTGGGTGCATTGAGACCGGCCTTGAAGAAGCGCTGCCACTTCTGCAGGGTGGGCAGCCTACCGTTCAAGATGTCATGGCCCCCATCTGACTCACACTGGCGAGCCAACTTGCTTGTCAGGCGCTCTTCTGTGAGATCCCGATACAGCACGATGCGGCTATATTCTGCCAATCGCTCCAGTAAGCGGGCAGCGAGACTGCTTTTGCCTATTCCTCCTTGACCAAGCAGCACCACGCCGATGTTGCGGCTGCCCTGCAGGATCTTTAGAGTCTTCTGCAACAACCGGCGGCGGCCAACAAACTGCTCGGAGGTCGCTACCCGTACCTGCTGCTCCTCGTCAAGAAATTCTGTGGCAGCAGGAGGCAGAGGTAGCGTGAGCATGTCCCCAGATGGTTGCACCAGGGAGCCAGGACATTCGCCCCGAACATGCAGACGCAGCAGATGCCAGTTGGCAGCCTTCTCGTCCAGCAGGTGCAGGTAGGTCTTGATCAAAGCTTCCGACAGAGCACATCCGGCGGCGAGATGCTCGTACAGTTGAGCGGCAGCCTTGGTAGCAGTAGTGTCCTCGATAGGCAAGCCCCAGCCGAGCACCGCCGTGGCTCCAGCTTCCACCAGCGCTTCGGCCATCGAAGGGATGGCTCCTTCGCTTCCTCCCTGACCGGTGCGGCAACCGGACAGGAACACCAGCGGCGGGATACGAAACTGCAGTGCTCTGGCAATGTCCTTGTCACTCACATCCTGACGCTCGCCAACCTCGTTCTCCGCCACAAAAAAGGGACCATTAGCACCCAGGCCCGCATGTCCAGTCAAATGCAGAATATCGACCTCGCCAGAACCGTAGCGTTCCAGACGTTTGCCCAGCAGAGGCAGGTTGCCACTTTCTTCCACCCGCATTTGCAGGGGCAAGTCGGCAGTAGCTTGGAGAATGGCACTCTCTTCCCGCTCGAAGTCCAGGGGCGGCTCTACCCCTTCGGGTGAACAGGCCATGAAGACTGTGAGCAGTGGACGATCCTGCGGTTGCCATTTCTTACTCTCACCGGGGATAGTGCGCACGGGCAACACGGGTGGGAACCGCTGCACCAAGAATTGCTCACCATCGTGCAGAGCCTCCCAGGGCAGATGACGCAGGCGGCCTGCTCGTTTGACGCCGATGTGCAGCACCAGCAAATTAGCACTGCTTTGACTCACAGCCTGACCGAGCCACCGCTCATCTCCATCGAGCCAGGCGAAGAGCCGTTTGCCAATAGCGACAATATCGGGTCGTACTACGTAAAAGTCCCGCTCTGCCTGTCCCAGCAGGTCTTCGATCTGAGCCAGTGGTAAAGTGCGTTCCTCAGAGGCGGCCTTGCCCGGTAAGCGACAATCCAGACGGACATATTGGCTGTCGCCGGTCTCGTTCAACTGCAGGAAGAGACTATCAATAGGCATCTTCAGGGCTCCAGCACCTTACGGATCTGCTCGGGGGTAGCACCTTCCAATAACAAGCGCTTGCCGTTAGAGCCGATGAGCAAAACTTTTGTAATTTTGTTGGCCTCTTTGGTCTGCTTGCGCTTGCTGTACCACTGGTGGATCTTCTCAGCAAGACTTACTAGACCCGAGACTCCGCTGATGGTACCGCCAGCGATGCTGACGATAGTAGCGACTGCAGCCAGGGTGATGGGTTCCCTTTTGCCGGAGGCATCCAGTGGTTCCTGGAAGCCCTCGATGTCAGGCTCACGAAGTAGCTCCGCTGCGGCTGAAACCGCTCCTTCTCCTTCAATAACCAGTTCGATGGGTGTCATAAATCTCCTGAGGTAGCCTAACGGTTGTAGTGCAAGAGCGTTTCGTGAGCGTTCCTGATTGAAAGAGCAACTCTAATGTAATGGAGATATGCGGCTCTTGGGGTTGTAAAGCGATGCGCGAGGAGGCTGTGGTGCTCCGGCTCCATCGGGCTATAGCAACCGCAAGAATGACAGCGTGAATCATCCAGGCTGATATGGTTGGTTGTCAGAGGGAAGCCACAGGCTGCCAGGTTGGATGCACTTTTTCTGGGCTACACACTCGTTAGCTTCAGACGCACGACAAACCAGGAGTCTAGATCAGGAATAGCGCGCGTGAATGCGTCTGCCAGGGTCGGGGTGAGCCACCAGATCTGGCGAAGAGGCAGATCTGCAAACTTTTCGCGTTGGTAGTTCAGGTACACCAGATTGCGCACATCATCGCGCAGGAACGTTTCTTCAAAGCCGCTTACAGAAAGAACGCCCGGCTCTAGAGCAGCGAGGTTTTCAAGCAAATCCCAAACCAATTGGGCAGGAGCCTTTTCCTGCAGCAGGGCTACTTCGTGAAATTTGATTCCCAGTGGAGCCAGAGCCGAGCGCAACCGGATAACCACTTCCTGGCGAGTCGATTCGGACAGGTACTCCACGCGGGCCAGGCTTCTGTCCACGCGCTTCGCCCACAAAACCAGACGGTCCACAACGTACTGGACGTTCTCAGAACTGGAAGTGTCAGCCTGGGCCACTAGAAGCTTTCCTTTTCACGAAACACTCCGGTCTTATATTGCGATTCCACTGTACTGCTGCGGTTCCTTACCGCGAGATGAGTAGCTGGTGGGGACTGAACAGCAGGCACGCTGTCTGGCGGAGCGTCTGCGGCGGCTGAAGCTCGACCATCGACAACTCTGGATGAGAAAGTGGCCCTGAAAAATCAGGGTGCCCCGATGGTTAATGACAATGCTCCCGCTCGTGCCGTCCGCTCATGACTGAACGCCGTCCCTTTGACACCAGCCTCCAGGGACTGGCCTCCCTCTACAGCCGCGACTTTCTCACCTGGCTGAGAGGACCAGGGGTGACCTGGCAACAGAATCTCGATACCGTCATCGTCGCCCAGCAACGGCGGACCGATTTTCTCATCGCCTTTCAAGATCCGCAGGGTGAGCAGAAGCTCTTGCATATCGAATTTCAGCGCGCTGTCGTTCTGGGCAACCCCACCGAGGAGCCGCCCGGCAGAATGGCTACCTACGCCCTGTTCGCATTCAATCGCTACGGCCAGGTGCCCGAACAGGTACTGGTGCTGCTCATCGACAGCCCCGCCTCCCGCTCGGTGCCAGACTGCTTCACAGCCGGTGGGGTGCGAGTGGAGTATCAGGTGATTCGGTTGTGGGAGATAGACCCACAGCCGTTGCTGGAAAGTGGTCTGCCGGGACTGATGCCGCTGGTACCCCTGATGGCTGGACAGAATGTAGTCCCCCTGCTGGATGCCAGTATCGGGGTAATCGAGCAGGAGATAGAATCAGCGCAGGAGCGGGCAGAAGTGCTGTCGGTGATGGCGTTGCTGGCCTCGCTGCGCAACCGGAGAATGATCCAGGAGTATTTCAGGAGTCAAGGGATGAAGGACTTGTTGCGCGAGACGCCCCTATTTCAGGAAATGGTGCAGGAAGAGGTGCAGCAGGCGGTGCAGGCAGCCAAGTTGCAGACATTGCTGCACCAGTTGGGCCGCCGCTTCGGGCCATTGCCGGAGGAGTTGCAGCGGCAGTTGGAGGCTGTGACCGATGCTGAGCAACTTGAGCGGCTGATCGACGCGGCCATCGACGCCGTACAGCTGGAAGACTTCAGGACATCGCTGCCAGCGGCGACTCAGAACGTGATCGCGCCTCAGTAGAGAGGCTGTTTTCGCTCCCAGAACCTGAAGTGCAGGGTTGGAACGGGACTATTAAGATTGGCTCTACGGCAGCGACCAGGTGATCATCTGGCGCAGGTGTGGTTGCGCACCCAGTCCCCGGCGTCGATGAGCTGATAGTTGGTGAGGGTGCGGTCGCCCTGGCTCTCGGGCTGAATGCCGCCGCTGGTGAGTGAACCCTGGCCGCCTCCCAGGCTGAGGCGGTCGTATACCTGGTAGTCGCGGGTGCTGCCCAGGTCGGTCTTGTGCGAAAGAATCGAGGTGGAAGGACCGGCGTAGAGGACGTTGGTTTGCTGGTCCGAGAGGCTCAAGTTCAACAGGCGGCCCAGCTGAAACATGCCCTCCTGGGTGAGAACTTCGGGAGACCACCAGCGATAACCGGCGGAGAAGAGGGCGGCGACCTCCTGTTTGGCGGGCACCGGCAGCAGCACCTGGCCCGTCTGCTCGTCGATGCGGTAGCTGCTGTAGTCGGGATGATCTTGAAAGACGACGAAGCGGATATCGGCGGCCTTGGGATCGGAGGTGATCACAAAGGGATTGGTGACCTTGCCCTCGGCGTAGCCCACCACCGCGCCGTTCCACTTGAGGGCCGCCTGCTCCAGGGCCGTCACCGAGGTGGCAGGCAACACCTCGCCGCTATCCTGCAGGCGGTTGGGAACGTAGACTTTGAGCGGAAAACAGCTTTTGAAATAAGGGCTGCTGCGCGCCCGCAGGGTAAATTGGACCGGCCCGGTCGGTGCGGAGGCGACGGTGGTACCGGCGATCGCCTTCTGGACGCTCGCTGCGATGTCGTCTGCGGCCTGGCCCGTCGCGCCCTCGACGCTGATCTGGGCCTTGCCGAGGCTGCCGCCCGTCAGAACCTCGGTGCGCACCGTCACCCGCGCATCGCTCGTCAGTTTCGGCATCCGCCAGTTGTCGGCCACCCGCTCGCGCACCTGAACGGCGACAGATTGGCTGGAGCTGACGGCAAGATTCGCCTGGGGTACGCTCTGGGCCAGGACCGGGGCAACGGGCAACGCGATCCATACAGGCCATATCAGCCGCAATAGTTTTATGGCAGCGTCTAACATATCGGGCTCCCTGCTTTTCCTACTAAGCTACACGATTCTCTTGCGCAAATTCCCAGAGCTGTCTTTTTGAGCTGCGCGGCGGCCAGATTTTTGGAAGGCGGCGGTACCGGCGAAATCTGTTTGCTCGAACGGATGGAGCGATCAAGGCGACGCTTACGAACGGGCCTTCTTGCGCAAACCGAGCAGGCAGTGGTGGGCTAAGGCGTTTTTTTAAGCTGGCTGCGCAGCACCAGAATCAATAAGCTCAAACCGATCGCCAGACCGCCAAAGAAGTAGAGAAAAATCGGCAGCGAGATCATCTGGCCGGGGGTGTCATTGAACATAGCGCTTTGATTACAGGCTTCTCTGTTTGCCTCCCAGTATCGCACAGCCCGATCGGCGGGCTCCGGGCTGGGGTACGGTGGTGAGAAGAAGACGTAGACCGCCAAGATGGTACAGACCCTCGCCCCTGCCACCCACCGCGACCGCCTCGCCCAGTTGCGCCAGTTGCTGAACGAGCGCGCCCTCGACGGCCTGCTGGTCAACTCCGCCGACGAACACCTCAACGCCTACCTGCCGGAATCGCGCAAGCGGCGCGACTGGCTGTGCGGCTTTGGCGGCTCGGCGGGCGATCTGCTGGTGGGCCGCTCCGACGCCTGGCTCTTTGTCGATGGGCGCTACCACGAGCAGGCCGCCGGCCAGATCGACGCAGCTCTTTTTACCCTCTGCAGGCTCGGCCTCGAAGGCGAGCCGACCCTCGTCGAAGTTCTCCAGCAACTGGGGCGGGCCGCCCGCGAGCAGGGAGGCCGCTTTCGGCTGGGCCTCGATCCGTTTACGGTGAGCGTCGAGCAGTGGCGCACCTTTGAGCGGCAACTGGTGCCCCTGGCAGTAGAGCTGGTGGCGCTGGAGAGCAATCTGGTGGACCTGGCGCGGGGCCGCCTCGAAGGTGTACCCGCCCCCGTTCCCTCGCCGCTTACGGTCGTGCCCGTCGCGGTGGCAGGCCAGAGCGTCACCGCCAAACTCGCCGCCGTGCGCACCGCCTTAGACCGGCGCGGCGCAGACCTGCTGCCCATTACCCGCCTCGACGAGGTGGCCTGGCTTTTTAACCTGCGGGGCAGCGATATTCCCCACAACCCGGTCTTTGTCGCCTACGCCATCGTCACCGCCAGCCAGAGCTTTCTTTTTTGCGATCCCGAACGCTTAGAAGCCGGGGTGGGGGCGGCTCTACCTGGGGAAGTGCAGCTATTGCCCTACGAGCGCTACGGCGAGACGCTCAGCGCCCTGGTGCAGCAAGATGGCTCCTCGCGGGTACTCATAGATGTGCAGCGGACCACCGCCGGTACCCTGGGCCGCCTCGGCAACTGCTCGATTATCGAAGCCACCCACCCGGTCACCGTCCTCAAGGCGCGCAAAAATAGCGCCGAAATTGCCGGGATGCGGCAGGCCAACCTCCAGGCGAGCCGGGCCAAGACCCGCACGCTCTACGAGGTGCTGCGGCGCTTTGCGGCGGGCGAAGCGCTGAGCGAAGCCCAGATCGCGGCACTCATCGAGCAGCGCTACCGCGAGGAAGACGCTTTCGAGAGCTTAAGCTTTACGACGATCGCGGGCATCGGCGCAAATAGCTCGATCGTCCACTACAGCACCCCCGATCCGGCCTGCAGGCTCGCTCCCAGTACCCTGCTGCTGCTCGATGCCGGTGCCCAGTATCGGATGGGCACCACCGACGACACCCGCACCGTCGTCGCCGGTCCGCCCCAAAGCGAGCAGATCGCCCGCTACACCGCCGTGCTCAAAGCCCACATCAACTGTGCCCGCCAGCGCTTTCCGAGGGGCACGACCGGAGCCCAACTCGACGGGATCACCCGTTCTTGTCTCTGGCAGGCAGGCCTGGACTACCAGCACGGCACCGGCCACGGCGTCGGAGCTTTCTTGAACGTCCACGAAGGACCGCAGGGCATCCACAAGCTGGCGCGGGAGAGCTTTGTCCCCGGCATGGTGACGAGCATCGAACCCGGCTACTACCTGCCGGGCTGGGGGGGGATCCGCATCGAAAACCTCTACGTCGTCTGCGAGGATGAAACCGACGGCTGGTACCGCTTCGAGCCGCTTACCTATATTCCCTTCGACGCCCAACTCATCGATATTGCCCGCCTCGACGAACCGCAGCGCGACTGGCTCGCCCACTACAACCGCGAGGTCTATTCCCGGCTTGCACCTGGCCTGGATGCCGACGAAGGGGCCTGGCTTGCCCACCAGTGCCGTCATGGCCTGACAGGTTGAGCTTCCGTCCTAGTCCATCTTGCCTGGGAAGCAATAGTATATATTGGTTAAATCAGGATACCGGGTGTCATCGCCTGTGGTACTTCTCAGCTGTCAGTCTAAAAAGATCCAATGCTTCGCCGCCGTAATAGCGGGTGGTTGGGCCGAGCGCTTCCATGCCCAGCCTTGCGGTGACGCGAACCGAGGCTGTGTTGCCCGCTTCCACAAGGGCGTAGATTACAGGCAGCTCCAGGACGTTGAAGCCACGAGCAAGGGCGGCCCGGCCCGCCTCGGTGGCGTAGCCTTTGCCCCACCGATCGCGCCGCAGGTGCCAGCCCACCTGATAGTCGTCCGTCAACTCAGCATCCCTTCCCGGCAGGCGGCTCAGAAGGACCGCACCGACGATGCAGCCGCTGTCTTTTTCGACCAGCGCCAGGGCACCTTTGCCCTCATCGACCGCCGCGTAGCGGTGCAGGCGCGCCCGGACAGCGGCAAGATCCGGTTCGGCTGACTTGCCCCCCAGATAACGGGTGACGAGCGGATCGGTGTAGAGCAAGGCAGCCTGCTCGGCGTCTGTCTCCGGCTGCCAGGGACGGGCGAGGAGGCGAGGGGTCTCGAAGATAATACTCATGAATGAGGCTTTGTTGTTATAGAAAACAAAATTTTCTCTTGATGCAGAAAGCAAAATTAGGTTATCACTACAATCGAGTAGGAGGTAATTATGCTTTACAAAATCGAAGCTCTCAACTATCGATGCTTGCATTATGTTTCTCAAACACTTGCACCGTTCCAGATATTGGTAGGGCCAAACGCTTCCGGCAAATCGACGTTTCTTGATGTCGTCGCACTACTTGGTGATTTTGTAAGGTCTGGCTTAGATGACTCACTCTTGCTCGACTTTGACATCAGGAAAGGTCGAGCAAGCAAATTCAGTGAACTTATTTTCAACCAGCTGACTGACTACTTCGATGTCGCCATTGAATTTTATATTCCAGAGAATCTTCTACAAAAAGAGGCGTCCGCAAAGTCAGCTTTTTCCTATGACCTGGCCAGGTATGAAGTGTCTTTTGGACGTCGAGAGACGGGAGAACTGGAGATCAGAGCAGAGCAATTGTGGCTCATCGATAGCCAAAGAGACCAGCAACGTCGGCAAAGCGGCAGCAGCAGACAATATAGTATATTATTTCCTGCAGAGCCGGAAGCGCCAAAGACAATAATCAACTCTGCGAAAACCCGCCCTGGCTGGCGTCCAGTCGTAAGAAAAGTTCAAACATCCGGAAATGATTATTTCAAATCAGAAAGCAGTGATTGGAATATCATGTTTCGTGTCGGCACTCGTAGAGCAGCTCTCTCGGGCTTACCAGATGATGCCGCTCGTTTTCCTGTAGCGATATGGGTGAGAGATCAATTGCTTGAAGGTGTCAGGTTACTTGCACTCAATAGCGTTTCAATGAGACGACCCGTCAGCCCCTCAAGATCTAGAGATTTTAGTGTCGAAGGTGCAAATCTACCTCTGGTCATTCAAGATCTAGAGAAGCAGGATCCTCTTGCCTACGGAGATTGGGTCGCTCATGTACAAACGATACTACCCGACATAGATCAGATACTTATACGAGAGCGGAAAGAAGATAACCATTTATATCTAGCCATCCAGTATAAGAATATCTCAGATCCCGTTCCCTCCTGGTTGGTTTCTGATGGAACGCTGCGGCTACTTGCGCTTACTCTTCTTGCGTATCTGCCTAGTCAATCAGATGTTTTTCTAATCGAAGAGCCAGAAAATGGTGTTCATCCGAAAGCTATCGAAGGAGTTTTTCAATCGCTTTCGTCGGTGTATAAGGGACAAACACTCGTCGCCACACATTCACCAATGTTCCTTGGATTGGCAACTCCTCAGCAGCTGCTTTGCTTCGCCAAAAATCCTTCGGGAGCTATTAGCATTGTTACCGGCGATCAACATCCTGCTCTTAAAAACTGGAAAGAGCAATTGGATCTTTCTACGCTGTTTGCTGCCGGAGTCTTAGGATGACAAAAGATCTGATTGTTCTGGTGGCGGATGGACAACAGGAAATAACACTAAAGACTTTATTAACAGAAAGAAGGCAATCTATGGGCATTCAAAATATTACCTTCGATGTCTTTCGTCATCCGCGAAGAGATCCAGGAGTCTTTCACGAAGCCGATAAGTTCTTAGATTTGTTCATGCCTCCAGCATATGCTCATGCAATAGTGCTATTGGACCGAGAATGGGAAGGCTCCCCCGGAGATGCGCAGCATCAAAGACAATTAATTGTACAGCGTATGCAGTTGAGCGGTTGGCCGGAGGATACATTTGAGGTTATAGTTATCGACCCTGAGCTTGAAGCCTGGATATGGTCAACTTCTGAAGAGGTTGCTACAGTCCTGCGTCTTTCCTGGCAGGAGATAAAAGAGATTGCTCACAGTAAAGGATATTGGCCTGCTGGATGGGCAAAACCCACTCGTCCGAAAGAACTGTTTACAGAGATCCTGCGACAGCAACGGCGTTCTTCTTCTGACGCTATCTTTCAGGCTCTTGCTCGCAAAGTGGGATTGACAAGATGTCAGGATCCTGCCTTCCTGCTTCTGTGCAACAGGCTCAGAGACTGGTTCAGCCTGTGATCGGTATGTGGCCCGGTTGGGAAGCGACGCGCTCAAGCCAGGCGCGGATGGCGGGATAGCCCGAGAGGTCGAAGTTGCCTTCTTCCGCGACGTGGGTGTAGGCGTAGAGGGCAATGTCGGCGATCGTATAGCGCCCGGCTACAAAAAAGTCGTGGCCAGTCAGGTGCTTTTCCATCCGGTCGAGGGCGGCGTGGCCTTTGAGCCGTTTCTGGTCGAGCACATCTTTGAACTGCTCCGCTTTTTTGAGATAGCTGATCAAAAAGCGCGAGGTAGCGATATTTGGCTCGTGCTCGTACTGCTCCCAGAATAGCCAGCTCAGCACCTGGGCGCGCTCCAGACGAGCGGTGGGCAAAAACGGCGTGCCCTCGGCAAAGTAGAAGATCACCGCATTCGACTCAGAGAGCAGTTCGCCCGAATCGAGGCGGACCAGCGGTACGCGACCGTTGGGATTGAGGCGGATAAATTCTGGGGTGCGGGTTTCGCCTTTGATGATGTCGAGTTCGGTGCGCTCGAAGGGAATGCCCAGTTGGGTCAGCAACAGCCGGATCTTGTAGCAGTTGCCCGAGGGCGTGTACTCGTAGAGGTGCGGCATGGCCTGTGTTGAGTGGGACGGTTTATCAGTATCGCGCACCGGCGTGGATCAGTAAATCGATGACCTGCTTATAGTTGGCTGCCCTTGCGTAGCGCAGGGCCGTGTAGCCGTTGTTGTCTCTGGCGTCGAGCTGCGCGCCTTTTTCGATAAGGAGAGCCACCGTCTGGGGATGATCTTCGGCGGCAGCGGCGATGAGCGCCGTCCAACCACTGTCGTCGTGGCCGTTGATGTCCTGTCCGGCGGCAAGCAGCCGCTCGACGGCGGCGTTCTCACCTTTGCCCGCCAGTTCGACCAGGGCAGAAGCAGAGTTGCCCGAGCGTACACTCTGTCCCGGCCTGCGCGATTCGGCGGCGAGGCGCGCGAGGCGAAAATCGAGCCAGGCATCCTCGTAGTAGCGTCCCAGGTTCTTTTTGGACTTTTCGGTGAGCACCTGGACGTTGGTGAACTCGATGCCGTAGTAGATAAACTTTTGTCCTTCCACCGGGTACATGATGTCCCCGGAGTCGTCGCTGTGATCGAGGCCGAGGCTGTGGCCCAGTTCGTGGGTGGCGATCACCCTCAGTTCGTCGGTGCCCCGCTGCTCGAGGTTTTCGGTGTTGATGTTGGGTATCGGCACCGGCACCGGTACAAAATAGCCCAACAGTCCCGTCGGAATCTGGTGCCGCGCCCAGTGCTCGATAATCAGCGTCACGCGGGATTTGGCGCAGACGCTGTAGCTGGCACCGCCGCCGGTGGTAAAGATGTGCTTTTGCTCGAATCCAGCAGCACTCGGATTGGGCGGCAACTGCCAGGAGACCAGCACATCCGCTTCCCGGCGCTCGTTCGTTTGCTCGAAGACGGGTTTGCCGCCAATGCCCACGTCGTTCCAGGCTTTGATGCCGTCCTGGACCGCCTGCAGGTAGTCCTGGCGGTGGGCCGCCGCCTCCTGGGGAACCGCCTCGATAAAAACCTTGAGCGGCAGGGCGTGTTCTTTCCAGGCACAGCGCGGACCGGCGCTGTCGCCGCTGGCCTGATTGTCACTCTGGGCAAGGGCGGGAGCAGCGAGGAGCAGGAAGCAAACCAGCAGGCCAGGGCAGATCTTCATCGGGTGCGCAGGAGGGATCCGCCCATACTGATAGCACGAATTTGCCTCTGTGCCCAGTTCCCACACTGTTCCGTCACAAGCTGCCTGTTGGGCGGCGATGTGGGATGATGGCGGCATGGCAGGCAGGCAGATTTGGGCCGTTATTCTCTTTTGTGCCACCGGGCTGGGGAGGGCGACGGCGGTGTGGGCCGAGGAACCAGTCGGGTACGAGTTGCCCCCGCCGGAGGACACACCGGAAGAAGTGCTGCGGCTGGAGGAGCCCGGTTACGCCACCTCACCGGTCGATGGCGAGCGGCTGAGTCTCGGCGACTATGCGCGGTTGCAGGCAGAATTGCAGGACGCCCAGTACGTGCAGCCCAAGATCAACCCGAAGCTTGCGAACCTGATTTTTTTGTTGAAACTGCGCAAGCTTCTGCGGGTCTTCCTGCCATTTCTGTGACGCCGGTAATAAGATCAAGGGTGTTCGTACCGGTAAACCTATGGCCACCCCGGCAATCCAGCAGACAGATACGCTCCTGCGCCTTGAGGTGCCGGGTTCCCGTCGCCTCAGCACGTACCTGGTCGCAATCGTGCTCACCCTGGGCGGCATCGGTTTTTTGCTGGCCGGGCTCTCGCCGTTTTTGAACACCGACCTGTTGCCTTTTACCAGCACCCGCGATCTCTCGCGCTTTCCCCAGGGGGTAACGCTCGTCTTCTACGGCACCGCCGCGCTGCTCGCCTCGCTCTACTACTGGATGGTGATTGGCCTCGATGTCGGCTCCGGCTACAACGAGTTCGACAAGGCCAAAAAGCAGGTGACGATCTTCCGGCGCGGTTTCCCTGGCAAAAACCGCACGATCGCGATCGTCCATCCCCTCGAAAACGTCCTGGGCCTCAAAGTCCAGATCAAAGAAGGCATCAACCCGACCCGCTCGTACTTTCTCAAGCTCAAGGGCGCACGGGACTTGCGCCTCTCGCCGGTGGGCCAGCCCCCTCCCCTTTCAAGCGTCGAAGATCAAGTCTCGGCGATTGCCCGCTTCCTCAATATCGGCGTCGAAGGGATCTAGCCCTTGCGCCGACTCGCCGGACCGCTGCTCATTGCCGTTTCATTGCTTCTGGGAGCGCCCGCGCAGCGGGCCATTGCCCTGCCGCTGGAAACCACCCTCGCCCGCCTGCGCGCCATCGCCCAGGTGCCGCTCATCGGCCACTGGCGGCAGCACTCCGGCGATCTGCCCGATGCCGCCTTGCCCGCCCTCGACGATCGAAGCTGGCCTGTAGCCCAGCCCGACGCCAGAGGCGACATCAACTGGGGCAAGGGCCGACAGGTACTCTGGCTCAGGCAATGGATCACCGTCCCCGCCAGGTGGCAGGGCTATCCCGCCGCCGGTACCGCGCTGCGCCTGAATCTGATCTGGTGGGCAGAAAAGGCCGAAATCTACGTCGATGGCCGCTTCGTGCAGGCGGGCGATCTCTACGACGCCGTTCAGCGGGTGCCACTCACTGCCACTGCCCGGCCCGGCCAGCGCTTTTTGGTGGCTCTAAAATTCACCAGTCCCGGCCACGACAATGGAGCCCTTACTCAGTCCCGCCTCGATGTCGAGGCACCGGCAAGCCGCATCGATCCCGGCAGGCTGGCGGATGAGCTGGCGGTGGTGAAGGGCTACCTGGATGACTTTGCCCCAGCCGCCGACCGTCCGCGCCTGCAAAAAACACTCCGGCGCGCTCTGGATACTATCGACTGGCAGGCACTCAAAGCCGGGCAAGCTGGCCGGTTCGACACGTCGCTCGCCCGCACCCGCAAAGAACTTCTGCCCGCAGCAAGTCTCGCCCGCCGCCGAACGATCGCCCTATTGGGCCACTCCCACATCGACATGGCCTGGCTATGGACCGTCCCGGAGACCAAGGAGGTGATCGAGCGGACCTTTCGCTCGACCCTTGGCCTGATGGAACAATTTCCGGAACTCGTCTTTGCCGAAAGCACCGCCCAGTCCTACGCGTGGCTCGAAAAAGAACGGCCCCAACTGTTCGATCAGATCCGTAAGCAGGTGCAAAAAGGCCGCTGGGAACTGGTGGGCGGGATGTGGGTCGAGCCGGACCTCAACCTGCCGGACGGTGAATCTTTGATCCGGCAGGTTCTCTACGGCAAGCAGTACTTTATGAGCCGCTTCGGCACCGACATCCGGGTGGGCTGGAATCCGGACTCCTTTGGCTACACCTGGCAGTTGCCGCAGATCTACAAAAAAGCCGGGCTCGACTACTTCCTCACCACCAAGCTCGACTGGAACGATACGACCAGATTTCCGCATCGGATCTTCTGGTGGCAGGCTCCGGACGGCTCGAGGATCCTCACCTACTTTGCCAACCCGTTAGGCGAGCAGATCGACGGGGTGAAGATGGCAAGTAAAGCCCGCGCCTACGAAAAAAATACCGGCTACTCGAAGTTGCTCTGGCTCTACGGCGTGGGCGATCACGGCGGTGGCCCGACGCGGGACATGCTCGAAACCGGACGGCACTGGCAGCGATCTCCGCTCTATCCGCGCCTGGAACCCACGACCGCCCGCGCCTACTTCGAGCAACTGGCCAAAGCCGATCCAGATGGCCGGCGCTTTCCTACCTGGAACAGTGAACTGTATCTAGAATTTCATCGCGGCACCTACACCACCCACGCCGATCAAAAACAGCAGAACCGGCGGGCAGAGGTGTTACTCGCTGAAAATGAAAAATTCGCCGCCGCCCGATCGCAACTTGCCGGGTCCGACTATCCCGCTGCACCGCTCGCCGCCGCCTGGAAGACGACCCTCTTCAACCAGTTCCACGACATTCTGCCCGGATCGGCGATTACCCCCGTCTACACCCGCGCCAACCAGGAGCGCGCCGCCGTCCGCGAGCAGGGAGAAAAACTGCTCTCCGCCTCGCTGCAGGCTCTCGCCTCCCAGATAGACACACGCGGCCCCGGCGTTGCGGTTGTTTTGTTCAACAGTCTCGCCGCCTCCCGCAGCTCGCCCGTCGCCATCGCACCTCCCCCCCAACTGCCCGCCGGTGCTCTTGAGGCTGTAGACCGCACGGGCGAATCGGTACCCGTCCAAAAGGGCGAAGATGGCCTGCTGCACTTCTGGGCAAAGGATGTGCCTGGGGTGGGCTATAAAGTCTACTGGCTGCGCCTGGCTTCAGGTCCAACTGCCGCCGCCGGAACTCCCAAAAGTTCAGCCCTGTCTTTGAGCAACGATTATCTAACAGCAACGATCGATCCGCCCACGGGCAATCTGGCGAGCATTGTTGATAAGCGCACGGGCCGTGAGGTTCTGACTGGTCCCGGCAACCAGCTCCAGTTTTTCAAGGACGACGGCCAGTACTGGGATGCCTGGAACATCGATCCAAAGTACGAACAGTATCCCCTCGAAGCGCCGCAACTACTCTCCATCCAGAGCGTCGAGGACGGGCCGGTGCGCCAGGTGATCCGCATTGAGCGCCGCTTTCGCAAATCTACGTTTGAGCAGGATCTGATCTTGTACCGCCAGTCTCCTGCCCTCGAAGTCCACAACCGCATCGACTGGCAGGAGCGGCACGTCTTCGTCAAAGCCGCCTTTCCCCTCGCCCTATCAGCCGAGAACGCCAGCTACGAAATTCCCTTCGCGACGATCGAGCGCAGCACCCGGCGCGACACCCCCGAGCGCAAGGCGAAATGGGAAGTACCGGCCCTGCGCTGGGCGGACGTTTCAGACCCGCGCTCCGGTTTCAGCTTGATCAACGACAGCAAGTACGGCTACGACGCCCGCAAGAGCGACACCGGCACGCTCCTGCGCCTCTCGCTCCTGCGCGGTCCCGAGTGGCCCGATCCCCAGGCGGACCTGGGGGCGCACAACTTTCGCTACCTGCTCTATCCCCACCCCGGCGACTGGCGCGCTGCCGGGTCTGTCCAGGCGGGGCTGGATCTCAACACTCCCCTGCACGCCCTGATCGAGCCTCCGCACCCCGGCAGTCTCCCCGACCAGTTCCTGAACCTCGACAATTCCCAGATCGTGCTGGCCACCTGGAAGCAGGCCGAGGACGGCAAAGGCTGGATTCTGCGGTTCTATGAATCTACGGGCCGCCCGGCTAGCGCTCAGCTGCGCCTCGCCGCCCCGATCCGCACCGCTACTACAACCGACCTGCTCGAACGACCTCTCAAAACACTACCGCTCCAGAACGGCCAGATACCGCTGCAACTTGGTCCTTACGAGATCCAGACCATTCACGTTCGACTGTAGTTATCGCGCCGGAAAAGAAAAGGATGTTTCCTACAGGAGTTGCTTCATTCCCTTCGTCATCTATTCTGGTATTCGACAAGGTACATTTCGCCGATCTCACGAATATCTTCATCTGCACTATCAGCAGCTCTTCTTGCTAATTTAAAAGCAAGAGATGGATCGATTTCTGAATATAACTTTATTAGTCCGCTATACTCCTCGTATGTGCCATCTTCAAGAATTCCCTCTGAGTATTTTTCAATATTAGCAAGTAGCCATTCACGTGAAAGAGACAGTATAATTTCTCTTGCGAGATCGGTGAAACCACTGTAACTGCTAGCTATGTAAAGTAGTTCTGAGAAAATCTGCTCGAAGTTATCTTCGTTTGTTAAGACATCATTATATCTTCTTAAAAAATTCGTGAAGCGTAGAGCAGTTGCTCTTTCAGAAGGATCGCTCAGGGCAATCTTAAGCAAATTGAGTAGTTCACTGCCAGTCGGTAGAACAGCTTCCAAGGCGGCAGATAGTTCCTCTTGCCGCAAAACAAATTCCTGATACAGAGCCCTTGACTTCGATTCAAATTCTCTCTCTGCAAAAGAGTCTAGAAATGTATCAGGTAGGCGTTTAAAGAACACCATAACTAATTCGTTTTGCCTTGGATAAGAATATGATTTCTCATCTAACAGGAGTCCGTCGGCATGTAAAGAATCAAAGAGTCTCATTCTTGCTTCGATGTAGCTTCTGTCAGCAACGACGAGCCTTTTCCAACGTTCACTAAGAGTAGAGGGCGAGTTTGTTATCATGGCATTTTACCCACGTATTCCCACGGCAGATTGGAAAACTTTGCAATAAAATCCACTGGTAGCATCTTTACGCAAGGATAGATGGTGTGATGGGTAGGGCTATGTATTCCTCCATTATCTGTGCCGTCTGGAATCACTGCTAAATCTGGTGCAAGGTTGGTGCTGTCTGGCAGACGCCAGTAGTGTCCACTCAATCCGGGAACTGTTGGATCTGCAAAGGTCGAAGCACCAGAATCAGGTGAGATGCCGACCATACCGTTCTCATCTAGTCTTAGATCTGGAATTCGGTACGATCTGCCCTCATAACCCTGGATGCGAGGCTCGCGTGGTTTCGTAGAGTTGCCGAAAGCAAAAAGGTCGCAGGGTACAACCTGCAACGGTGCCATACGCTCATTTTATCAACAGCAGCACAAGCATACCACTCTACTCCCACCAATGGGAACGGGCAGGGTTTTGCAAAATTTGCTGTAGACTGTCATCGTCACCTTACCTGCTTACAAGTGAAATACGCTCTGGTACTGCTTTCTAGCTTGATGCTCGGCCTTGCTTTGGCAGGGCGGGTGTTTGCCCAGCAGGTGATGGACGAAGCCGGTGGCAACCGGATCAAGACTCCCCAGGAATTATTTAACGAGCGGCACCTGTCGCCCGCCGAGGTGGATGCACTGGTCGATCGGGCGATCCAGCAGATGCAGTTCGACCGCGATGAATCCACTCGCCACCAGGCCATAGATTCGCTGATTCCTGTCGGGCCATGGGCAGCTAAGGCAATACCGCTGCTTGTGGAATATATAGAGCGGGGCGAATGGGCGGGCAATGCTATGGAGGCGCTTCAGGCGATGGGCGATGCGGCAGCTCCTGCCTATGTGCAGTTGCTGGCAAGCCCGAATCCCCGACGTCGCCAGTCGATAGCAGCTACTCGACTGGCTCCTCCACTCACTTCCCCGGAACTTTTCGACGCCTACGAACGGGTCTTGCACGATAAGTACTGGTGCGTTCGCAGTGAGGCAGTGTGGGGATTAGTTGGGTATGGCTCAAAGGCAGTCCCTATTCTCAAATCTGCTTATTTGGAGGATTCAGCCCCTGCGGTGAGAAGCAACGCGCTATTTGGCCTTGCTGCCATCCGGCCCATCGGCAGGGACGTAGCTCAGTTGTTCGTTGCAGCCCTGAGCGATCCTGCCACAGACGTGCGTGTAGCTGCTGTTGTAGCCATGAACAATCCGGACCCACCCGACGACGCCTATGTGCCAGCCCTTGTGCAAGCGAGCAGCGACCCCAGTATGCAAGTCAGAGAAAGTGTTGCCGGTTCGCTCGCCAATATTGCTCCACGGGTTCCGGCCCAATTTCAACAAGCAACTGCGGCTCTCAGGAAGCTCGAAGAGGATCCTTCCGAAAGCGCCCGCCGTTGGGCAGTACTGGGTATCCAGAGGCTCCATCTGCTTCCGCTAAAACCAAAGCACCCGCCAGAATTCACGGGTTCTCAACAACAAACAACAGAGTTCGACAGGGATTGCTTCGGTAAGCAACCTTGAAAGCTACTGGTAAATTGGCGGCCCTTGCTCAGGGAGTGACGCGGAAGCGGAGGGCGCTCGTCGCCTTGCCCGCCGGGGTGACGACGACGATGCGGCCACTAACGGCTCCTGCGGGGACGGTGGCCTGAATCTGGCTGTCGGAGAGCACGGTGAACTGGGCGTTCACCCGGCGCACGCCCTGCCCTTTGAACTGGACGGCAGTGGTACCGGTGAAACCTGTGCCGGTGATTGTCACTGGGCTACCGACCGGGCCGGAGCGCGGTAAGAGGTTGGTGATCGTTGGAGCGCCGGCAACGACCGTGGTATTGAGTAGCACCGTGACGCTACTGCTGTTCGCGTTGGCGGTGGCGAGGTCCGGCTTGTTGTCACCGTTCAAATCGCCCACCGTCACGGCAAGGGAGCCTGCACCGGCAGCAAATTCGCTGGAGGGGCCAAAATTGCCGTCGCCGCTGCCTGCGAGCACCGAGACGTTGTTGGTGTCGTGAAAATTGCCATTTGCCGTCGCAATATCGAGATCGCCGTCGGCGTCGAGATCGAAGAGGACCACAGAAGAAGGCTGACCGGCTGCCGGAAAGTTGCGGGCGGTTGCAAAGGTGCCATTGCCGTTGCTGAGCAGGATCGAGGCGCTGGCAGCGTCTCGGTTGGCAGTGACGAGATCGCCGTCGCCGTCCCTGTCGAGATCGCCGATCGCTACAGCGTAGGGGCCAGCCCCAACTGGCAGGGTGAGGGCGTTGGCAAAGCTGCCGTTGCCGTTACCCAGCAGCACCGATGCGGTGTTGTCAAAGAAGTTGGCCGTCGCCAGGTCGAGGTCGCCGTCCCCATCGATGTCTCCGGCGGCGATCGAAAAGGGACCATCGCCGACCGTGAAGTTGGTGGCTGCGCCAAAGTTGCCGTTGCCGTTACCCAGCAGCACCGAGACGACGCCGGGGAAGTTGCCGGTGGAGGTGGCAATGTCGAGATCGCCGTCGCCGTCGAAATCCCCCAGGGTTACAGCGTAGGGCCGCACCGAGGCAGCAAAGTTGCGGGGTGCGGCGAAGCTGCCGTCGCCATTCCCCAACAGCACCGAGACCGTTCCAGGACTGGTGTTGTTGGCCGTCACCGCATCCAAGTCGCCGTCGCCGTCGAGGTCGCCCAGGGCAACGGCGTAGGGCCGGTAGCCAGTAGTAAAGACCTGGGGAGCGGCAAAGTTGCCGTCGCCTGTGCCCAGCAATACTGTGATGCTCGAAAAAAGATTGGCGCTCACCAGGTCGAGGTCGCCGTCGCCGTCGAGGTCACCCGCAGCGATCGAGACGGGATTTTCGGCTGTGGCAAAGTTCGTGGCGGCGGGGAAACTGCCGTCTCCTTTACCAATCAGTACTGAGACACTGCTACCTGCGCCGTCCGCGCTCACCAGGTCGAGTTTGCCGTCCTTGTCGATATCGAGGGCGAGCACCGCGTCCGGAATACCACCGGCGGCAAACGAACGGGCAGCAGCGAAAGTTCCATCTCCTTTGCCTGCAAGTACCGAAGCCGTTCCGTCGCCGTTGGCGCTCACAATATCCAGCTTGCGATCCGCGTTGAGGTCCGCGATATCGAGCGCTACCGGATTTCTACCAGCGGCAAAATTGCGGGCGGCGGTGAAACTGCCGTTGCCGTTGCCCAGCAGGACCGAGACGTTGTTAGATCCAGAATTGGCCGTCGCCAGATCCAGATCGCCGTCGCCATCGAGGTCACCTGCTTTAACTGCGTAGGGGACGCTTCCGACCGCTGAGTTGACGGCAGGGGCGAAGCTGGCACTGCCGTTGTTGAGGAGCACCGAGACGCTGTTGGCTGCGAAGTTGGCCGTTGCCAGATCAATATCCCCGTCGCCGTCGAAGTCGCCCACATCGAGGGAGAGGGGCTTTTTGCCGACGGCGAAGGTGCGGGCAGGGGCGAAGGTGGCATTGCCGTTATTGAGCAAGACCGAGACCTGATCGCGGCCTCTGAAAAAACCGCCGCTGTCGGTGGTGGCCAGATCCAGATCGCCGTCGCCGTCAAGATCAGCGATTTTCACCGAACCGGGCGCGCCCGAACTGCGGGCGTCGATGCGTCGGGCGGCAGCAAAGGTACCGTCGCCGTTGTTCAAGAAAACGGCCAGATCGCCCGCGCCATAAGTGTAGAGCTGGTAGTCGGCTGAGACGATATCGAGATCGCCGTCGCCATCGAGGTCTCCCACGGCGACCGAGAGGGCAAAATCACCCACCTGCAACGGCTGGGGTGCGCCGAACCCACCGCTGCCATTGTTGATCAAGACGGAGAGCGAACCGCCCGTAGTACTCACCGCCAGGTCGGGCCTGCCGTCGCCATTAAAGTCGCCGCTCGCCACAGCGGTCGGGTTAGAGTCGGTCGTGTAGCTGCGGGCAGCCTGAAAAGTGATCTGTGCCTGGCCAGGAGCGGCACAGATTGCCAGGGTCGCAGCCAGGCTGAGGCTGCCAAACCAGAGGCGAAACGACTGCTTGAGGGGCCATCCAAGTCCAGGGCTGGGTACCATACCACACCGTCGGAAGCGTAAACACCCAGAAGATACCAGCCGCCCTGCCCACAGTCGCGCATCCAGGATCACACGTTCACAAAAATTACCGACTGTTCCACAGAGCAACAACGCATACAAGAAGCCTGACAGATTACAGGCCCGGCAAGACTGCCAGGATCTTCTCGCAGTAGGCTTTCCAGGTAATTTCCATTGCTCTCTGGCGCGCCTGTTGGCCCATCTGAATTGTCTCGGCGCGGCGGTCGGCGAACCAGTCGAGCTTTTCGGCCAGCTTTTCGGGGGAGCGAATCGGGACGAGAAAACCGGTCCGGCCCTCCTCGATCAGATCTTCGCCGCCGGTGTTGGGAGTAATTAAAAGCGGCAGGCCGCAAACCATCGCTTCCTGCTGGACCAGAGCGCGGCCCTCGACGATCGAAGGGAGGGCAAGCAGGTGGCAGCTCTGCATCAGTTGGAGCACCAGGGCGTGGGGCCGGGGCGCTTCGTAGGTAAAATCCGGCAACTGGCGGCGGTAGAAAGGGAGCGGCAGCAGGGGCGTACCCAGCACCACCAGTTCGATGTCAGAGCGTCCAAGCAGCCGGATCGCAGCGAACAGGTCGGCGAGCCCCTTGCGCTGGCTGAGGGATCCGGCAAAGAGCACCCGCAGCGGTCCGGTTTCAGATGCGGCCCGTTTCTTTGCGGCAAGGACCGGGGAGCCAAATTCAGCGACGACGCAGCGCTTGTCTTCGCGCACGCTCTCAGGCAGCGAATCGTACACAAACCGGCTCGGACAGATCACAACGTCCGCCAGGGCCAGTTCTTCGCTCTTGCGCTCGAGTTTGGCTTCCGAGTCGCGGGTGCCCACCAGGGTCGGCTCCCATTCGGGCAGGCGCTGGGCTTCCTCCTCCAACAATCGGCGGCTGGTCTGCCAGTAGGCGATGGGCAGGTCGTAGCAGCAGCCTAGACCAAGGCGGTGGGCGGCGCGGAAGGTTTCGAGGGCGGCATCCTCGTAGCAGTAGACAGCCTGGGCCCGATGTTCAGGGAGGCGAGCAGCAACGCGGCGGTCAAGATCCTGCCAGATCGCATCCACCGACGCCCAGCCCCGCTCGTGGGCAGTCAAAAAGCGCGGGCCGATGCGGGAGGCAAACAGGCGCACGCTCTCGCGCCAGGGCCGGGAGCGGATCTGCTGGACCGGTAGATCGTAGGTGCGGCGCAACAGTTCGCGGCGCAGAGGAGCCGGAGCGGCCCGCACGTACCAGTCGCCGGGTTGGACGGCAAGGGTGGTGTAGAAGGCGGCGAGTTTCTTTTGTGCCGCCAGGTGGGCAAGCAGGGCCCGCACGAACGGGTTGCCCGTCGGGTGACTTACCAGGACAGTGCTCACAATTGGCCGGTCCCGGCGGCCAGAGCGAGGGCACTCTTGATCGCGAGGGGCACGAAGACGGGGCAGGCAGTGCTCATCCGCCAGAATTCGTGGCGGGCAAACCAGAGCCTGAGCCGGTGGCGGTCGCGCAGCAGCGGGGGACCGGTGCGGGTGATCGAGAGGTCGTGCTTGCGGTAGTAGTAGGACGGCCTGCGGAAGACGCGCACCTCATAGTTTTCGAGCAGAATCCAGAGGGCCATCGCCGTGTCGATGTGCTGGTTTTCGATGAGCGGCAGGCGGCGGACGGCCTCCCGGCGCAGCACAAAACTCGGAAAGTTGCCGAACCAGGAGGAGAGCCAGAGCCGCAGCCACTCGGGGCGCGAGCGTTCTTCGTAGCCTTCGAGCGGATGGGTGGTGCTGCCGGTGGGCTTTCCTGCCGCGTCGATGTCAATCGCGTTGCTGGTGGTGAGGCCACGGCGGGAGTCGGCCACCAGCCAGTCCATCGCCTGCTCCAGGTGATGGGGCATCCAGATGTCGTCGTCGTTGTGGATGGCGACGAAGGGCGTGGCGATGGGCTGCAGGGCGAGATGATGGTGCTCGCACATCGTAAGCTGCCCGCCCCGGTAGACGTAACGGACCTGTTCGGGAGCAAAGTTCTCAGAAAATGCCTGGACTATCTTTTCGCAGCGGGCAGCACAGACCGGCTCGCTGGAGTTGTCGGAGACGAGCAGGTGCCAGTCGCTGAAGCGCTGCTCTGCGATCGAGGCGAGTGTCTGCACCAGGTAATCGGGCCGGTTGCGCGCCAGGAGCAAAATTGTCACAGCAGGCGATGCCATGCTTTAACTCTGCCTGAGGGCCAGCAATTGTTTCAAGCGGTCCTTGCTCCAGAGCCAGGCCCGGTTGTGCGTCCGCAATAGCGGCCCAAGGCCCAGACCCATCAGCACAAGCCGTCGGGTAAGTTCCGCCGATTCGCCCAACTCGCGCAACAGCGCGACGATCTGCTCGCGCTCTGCTGTACTGAAGGCGGGCGCATCGAGGACCGTAGCGTGCAGGAGCGCCAGCTGAATGCGCTGGCGGGTGAGGGGCGCGACATCCCAGCCTCGCCGCTTGAAAGCGGGGATGAGGCTTTCCTCGAAAACGCGGATCATCCCGCCCAACTCGTCGGCCTTGCGCCGGAAGCGCACCTGCTGGGCCGTATCCCAGACCCGGTAGGCAGCAAGAATCTGACTGGAATAGACGTTGCCCCAACCGGCGTCCGCCAGACGCACCGCCAGATCCCAGTCGTCGCAAAAATCCATGTCGAGCTTTAAGTAATCGACGCTCACCAGCGCCTCGCGCCGGAACAAACAGATATTCGCCGCCACCCGATAACCGCTCACCAGTGCCTGGAGGGATTCCTCGGCAGACTGGAAGCCGGTGGGGCGGGCGAGCCGCCGGATGCGCGTCACCCGGCCCTCTTCGTCGATCTGCTGCACGGCGGCGTGGGCGTAGCCCGCCTCGGGATGCTTTTGTAGTAGCTCGACGAGCACGGGCAGATAATCCGCAGCGAGCAGATCGTCGGAGTCGAGCTTGGCGATGTAGGTCGTGCGCGGCTGGCGGAGGATCCAGCGCGGGTTGCCCGACATGCCCAGGTTCCGCTCTTGCCGAAAGGCGCGCAGGTCCGGGTATTGCTGCTCTAAGCGGGAGACGAGGGCGGGGGTGGTGTCCGTACTCGCATCGTCCGACAACCAGACTTCCAATCCCTGCCAGTTCTGGCCGTAAGCGCTCTGCACCGCGCCTTCGAGGTAAGCAGCCTGGTTGTAGGTGGGGATGCAGACGGCGACGGAGGGCATCAAAGACTGTTCCTGTTCTGGCCGCTCGATGCTTGAAACCCAATGTTTTGTACCGGCCACACACGCCAAGATACTCGATGCCTGCCAGATCCTGCCCCGCAGCTGCGCGGTGGAGGCAAGGCAGGCAGTTCTCCTGCCTGAGCCGTCAAAAATAGAACATTTGTCCATGTTTTCCGTAGTATACTGATTGACTGTGGCGTGCAGCGATGGGGCGGGGTCGAAATCCTGACGAGGACACCACAGGTATGACCGAGCGCGTCTTTCACTTCAGCGACGACAGATCGAACAAGTTCTGGGCGGTCACTCAGCTGGCAACTGGTTACACCGTCCGCTTCGGTCGGCAGGGAACTGCCGGACAGACGCAGAGCAAAGATTTTGCCACTGCCCAGGAGGCGGAACTGGCGAGCGCGAAGCTCATCTTCGAAAAGCTCAAAAAAGGCTACATCGAAGTTACCCCTCAAACAGCAGGCGACCAGGCCGACGTGATTGGGCCGGAACCTGCTGCACCCGTACCTGAAGCGCCCTCCGAACCCGCGACTGTCGTCTCAGCGCAACCGGCGCAGAGCGCCAGTCTTGAGCGGCAGTTGGACCTCGAAGCGCTCGACTGGCTCTGGGTGAGCGGTCCGCCGGAGCAGCCCTGGCCACAGCCCAGCCCGGCACCCTTTGATCGCGATCATTGTCTGGATCGGCTGGCAGGTCTGGCCGAAGATTATCGGCGCTGGGAGCAGGCCCGGATTTCTGATTTTTTAAGCCCCGAGGAGGCGAGCTTCTGGCTCACGGCGGCGGTGCTCATCGAAGTAGAGCACCTGCAACCGGCAGCAGCAGCGCGCAGGCTCGCCTCTCAGCCTCAGGAGGTACTGAGCGAAGAGCAGGTGCGGACGATAATCGCTGCCCTCGCCCATCATTCCGCCTACAGGCTGGCTGAGACGGCAATGGGCCTGCTCTGTAACCTGCCCTACTTCGAGCTGTTGCCGCAGCTGTGGGAGCAGGAGCCTTCCAGTTCTAACGAAGTCTCCTTTGGCAGGCGCTGCCTGGCTGTCTTCTGTGAACGTTTCCACACGCGGATTCTGCCCTATCTGCTCCCGGCCCAGGTCACTTTGCTGCGCGCCTGGCTGCGCCCCCGGCTGACTGCGGCCCACTGGCCCCAGAGCTACTACGAGACGCCCTTCGAGTTTTTGCTCGCCGCCCAACTGGGCATGGCGGACGCCCTTTTGCCGGTGGTGGCCTCCTGGCCGGACGACCAGTACACCGCCCAGCCCTGGCACGATCACTACCACCGCCCGCAAGCGATCATCTTCGGTCTGGGCGAGCGCGGGCAGATGAGCTATCACTTTCGTCGCCTCAAGCTCAAGCTCAAAGACGGCGAACAGGTGCGCGCCTGGCTGGCCCTCACTGGCTTCGACGACCTCGATATCGTTCGCGAGAGTGCCCTCGCCGCCGCCAACAAAGATCTGGCAGAAGATTTGGTGTCGGCCTTTGCCCGCACCGTCGCTCCCGAGGTGGCTCCGGCGATGTTCGAGCTGATGCTCTCCTCGAAGGCGTCGCGCCTTGCCCGCCAGTGGTTGCTTGCCCATCCCCAGCAGACGATTGCAGGACTGGTGCCCTTTGCCGTCATAAGCCGCAGCCGTCAGGCCGAAGGGGCGATCGATCTGTTGGGCAGTTTGGCAAAGCGGGGCTTCGAGCCGCAGCTGCGGGCTGAACTGGCCCGACAGGAACCGGCGGCGGCCCAGAAGCTCAGCGACGCTCTCTTCAACGCTTCCGCCCTGCCGCCATTTGAGGCGGCCACGACCCCGGACTGGCTGAAGGAGGGACTCGCCCGCGCCATGCCTGCCAAAAAGCCGATTACCTGGGTGACAGCGGCGGACCTGCCGCCCATCGCCGCCCTGGGCCGGGTGCTCAACCCCGAGCAGACGGGGCTGGTGCTCGTCGCGCTGCAGCAGAGCAAAGACCAGCCCCAGCCGCTGGTGGTTGCCCTCAAGGCCCACGCCGAACCTGCCAGCCTCGATCGCTTTGCCTGGACACTTTTTGAGCGCTGGCTCCTCGAAGGTGGACCCTCTAAAGAAAACTGGGCAATGCAGGCGCTGGGCCACTTCGGTTCTGACACGAGTGCGCTCAAACTCGCGCCGCTGATTCGCGAATGGCCGGGCGAGAGCCAGCACCAGCGGGCGGTGGCTGGTCTGGAGTGCCTGCGCGCCATCGGCACCGACACGGCCTTGATGCAGATCAACGGCATCGCTCAAAAAGTCAAGTTCCAGGGCATCAAAAAGCGCGCCCAGGAGTGCATGGAGGCAATCGCCCAGGAACGGCACCTGAGCCGCGAACAGCTCGAAGATCGGATCGTGCCCGACTGCGGGCTGGATGAAAATGGCCGCCGCAGGTTCGATTTTGGTCCGCGCCAGTTTACCTTCACCCTGGGCGAGGGGCTCAAGCCGCTGGTGCGCGACAGCGACGGCAAGTTCAAAGGCGACCTGCCCAAACCGGGCGCAAAGGACAGCGCCGATCTGGCCCAGCAGGCAGTCGCCGACTGGAAGCTCATCAAAAAGCAGGTGGCCGAAGTCGCCAAGATCCAGGCAGTACGGCTGGAGCAGGCGATGGTGACAGGCAGGCGCTGGCAGAGTTCTGAGTTCGAGCTGTTGTTCGTGCGCCATCCGCTGATGAACTATCTGGCCCGGCTTCTGGTCTGGGGCGGGTTCGACGCTTCTGGCCAACTGGTTGCCGCCTTCCGGGTGAGCGAGGACCGGACACTGGCGGACAGCGAGGACAACCCCTTCGATCTAGCTGGGCTCGATCAGGTGGGCATCGTCCATCCGCTGATGCTGGACGAAGCGCAACTGACCGGTTGGGGGCAACTGTTCGCCGACTACGCGATCGTGCCGCCCTTTGCCCAGTTGGGCCGGCCCATCTACCGGCTCGAAGCAGGCGAGCGGCAGGCCAGCGAGATTACCCGCTTCGAGAAGATCGCCGTGCCCATGGTCGCCCTGGTACGCACCCTCGAAAATCTGGGCTGGGTGCGCAGCCAGTTGCACGATCATGGCGACTACACCGCCCACTGCAAGTACTTTCCAGGAGCCAACCTGACGGCGTTCGTGGGCGAGTGGGACGAGGTCTTCGTCGATCTGAGCGTGCAGATTGGCTCCGGCAAAGAAAAGCTCGACAGCTGCTGCTTTTTGGTGGGCCGCCACCTCGATCTCTACGACTACCCGACCAACAGCTGGCAGCGGCAGCACAAAGCTTACGAGATTCTGCCTCTGGCCCAGGTCGATCCGATCGCGCTGAGCGAAGTGCTCAAAGACCTGTACACGATTGCCGCAAAAGGAGAGCAGTAGATGGCGGACCCAAAATTGCAGCGCCCGGCGGCAGAGGCGCTCTACGCCGACGAGCTGGAGCGGCTCGTGGCAGCGGACGGCGACGCGCCCCGGCCCGGTGGCTGGCGGCTCACCCCGCGCGGGGTGCTCAAATTTATCCTGGGCGACGAGGGGCTGGGCATTCGCGGCAAATTCGTCGGCAGCCGCAGTTTTCTGGAGCGCTGCGTCGTCGCCCTCGCCACCAATCGCGGCTTGATGCTCATCGGTGAACCGGGCACGGCAAAAAGCTACCTGAGCGAACTACTGGCAGCGGCGATCAGCGGCGATTCGACCCTGACCATCCAGGGCAGTGCCGGGACGACCGAGGACAACATCAAGTACTCCTGGAACTACGCGCTGCTGTTGGCAGAAGGACCGAGCGAGCGCTCGCTCGTCCCGGCTCCCATCTACCGGGGCATGGCGGCGGGCCAGATTGTCCGCTTCGAGGAGATTACCCGCTGTCCCCTCGAAATCCAGGACACGCTGCTATCGATTCTCAGTGACCGGCTGATGAGCGTGCCTGAACTGCCCGAAAATGCCGACCGCACCCTCTACGCCAGGGTCGGCTTCAACGTGATCGCCACCGCCAACACCCGCGATCGGGGCGTCAACGAGATGAGCGCCGCCCTCAAGCGCCGCTTCAACTTCGAGACCGTCCAGCCCATCGCCGATCTGGCGCGGGAGATGGAACTGGTGCAGCGCGAAGCGAACCGGCTGCTGGAGCAGGCCCAGGTGCCGGTGAGCCTCGGGCCGGATCTGACCGAGGTGCTGGTGACGACCTTTCACGAGTTGCGCCGGGGCCAGACCACCGACGGCCACAGCCTCGAAGCGCTGAGTACGGTGATGAGCACCGCCGAAGCGGTTTCGGTGGGCTACGCCGCCGGTCTGCACGCCTACTACTACGACGGCGGAGCCCTTGCTCCCGACCATCTGGTGCAGAGCCTGGTGGGCTCGGCGATCAAAGATACCGCCGAGGATCTCAAAAAACTCCGCCACTACTTCAACCACGTCGTCCGGGAGCGCCGGGGCAAAAGCTGGCAGGGCTACTACGCCGCCCGCCACCACCTCGATTGACTTGTTCTGTCTCCTCTCGATGGGCAGAGCAAATGTACTCCTTTCGATAGAGAAAGAATCTGAAGGTAAATACCGGCCAGCGGTTGCGGCTATGCTTTGGTTACGTTTTCTGTTGCATTACGATGCTGCCGGATGCTGCCGGTTCACCAGCAGGCGGCTCAAAGTCACCGCTGAAGCCGCAATCTCCAGGTGTGCGCCCCTCCAGCCTGAGTGAAGGGCACCTGCGCACAGCCCTCGAATTTGCTGAGCTGGGGGTGTGGCACTGGGATCTGCTGAGGGACCGGCTGGAGTGGACAGATACCTGCAAGCGCCTGTTCGGGATTCCACTCGAAGCTGAGGTGGACCTGGATATTTTCTTGCAAACCCTTCATCCAGACGACCGGGAGCGCACCCTCGCAGCCATCCAGCGCACGATCGATAGGCCAGACGTTCCCTACGACATCGAGTACCGGGCCATCTGGCCGGATGGAACGGAGCGCTGGCTCGCCGCACGGGGCAACACCGAGTACGACGCCCAGGGGCGGGCGGTGCGGATGGTGGGCGTCGTTTTTGACATCGACGAGCGGGTGCAGCTCACCCGCGAACTCAAGACGAGTCACGCCCGCGAGCGCATTGCCCAGCAGGCGGCAGGAATGGGCATCTTTGAGTGGGATCTGCGCACCGGCCTCTCGGTGTGGTCGGAGGAGCTGCTGGCCCTCTACGGCGTGGCAGGAGATCCGGACTTCCAGCCGGGGGTGGAAGGGTGGGTGGCGCTGCTCCATCCCGACGACCGCGAGCGCTGCCTGCAAGAGGCCGAAGCGCTCAATCAGGGCGACAAAGAGTACGCGAGCGAATTTCGGATCATCCGGCCCGACGGCCAGATGCGCTGGTTTTTAGCCCGTGGCCGCACCTTGCGCGACGAGGCCGGCCAGGTCCACAAAGTTGTCGGCATCAACATCGATATCACCGAGCGCAAGCGCTCCGAGCAACTGCTCGATGAGGCCCGCGCCGAGGCCGAGGCGGCCAACCGGGCAAAGGACCAGTTCCTGGCGATGCTGAGCCACGAATTGCGCACGCCGCTCAATCCGATTTTGGGCTGGACGCAGCTGCTCAGGCGCGGCCAGCTTTCTGCCGCTGCCCAGGCGCAGGCGCTTGAAATTATCGAGCGCAACGCCAGACTGCAGAACCAGCTCATCGAAGATCTATTGGATGTATCGCGCATCGAGCGGGGCAAGTTCATCCACAAACCGCAACCGCTACAGTTGACCGGCGTGGTGCTGGCGGCGGTCGAGGCAGTCCGCACCCTGGCAGTGGAAGCCCAACTACAGCTGGAAGTGGAGATTGCCGAGAATCTGCCCCTGGTCGAAGCGGACCCGACGCGCCTGCAGCAGGTGATCTGGAATCTGCTCACCAACGCGATCAAGTTCACCCCCAGCGGCGGACAGATCCGCCTGCAGGTGGAGCGGACACCGAGCGGGGTGCGCGTCAGCGTTACAGATACCGGAGCGGGGATTGTAGCGGATTTTCTGCCCCATCTATTCGAGCGCTTCCGCCAGGCGGATGAGACGACGACCCGGCGGCAGGGCGGTCTGGGGCTGGGGCTTTTTATCGTGCGGCACATCGTCGAATTGCACGGCGGCAAAGTCTGGGCTGAGAGCGCCGGCGAAGGCAAAGGTGCGCGCTTCACCGTCGAGCTGCCCGCTGCTATCTACCCGGTTGTGCTGCCTGATGCTGTGGCAAACGCTTAAGCCGGAGCGTGGTCGAAGTGGGCCTGCAACCGGCAAATCTGCCAGCGTCCACCAATCTTGCATACTTCGGCTGTGTAGAGGCCGGTGGTGAGGGGCCGCCACTCGCCCCTGGCGCGATCGCTGGAGGTGATCAGGCAGTAGGCCACCGCCTGCGCCCGGCCCGGTTCGATTGGCTCGACGGCGATGTTGGTAAACAGGTGGCGGCGCTGGATGCCGCCATCGGCAAAACCTTGCACCCGCCGTTCAGCCACTGTGCGCAGCGCCTGGGGATTGTCGAAGATGTGGCCGCCCAGATCGATGTGGGCATCGCTGGCGAACAGGGCCATGTAGTCGTCGATCCGGCCACCGTCGTAGCTGTGGCCGTAGCGGGCGAACAATTCGGCAATCGCCAGGCGGTCGGCGGTCGAAAGACGTTTGTGCTCGCTCATCCTGGACCACCTGTCCGCTCATCCGCCGCAGCCGCCGCCTTCGTACCGCAAGTAGGGCGTCGAGGAGCCGATACCTTCTTTGTGCCCTCTTCTTTTTGCATATCGACGATGAAAGCAACGACTCTCCACACTACCCTGACGGCCACGCGCATTCTGCTGGGCGTCTTCTTCGTTCTCTCCGGCATTGCTAATTATATACATTTTCATGACAGTGGCGCGCTGTTAGAAACGGTGCTCACCCAGAAGCTCAAGCTCTGGGGGCTGGGTTTTGGCGGCGTCGGTCCCCTGCCCCCCCTGCTGGCTCTGCCCTACGCCTATCTGCTGCCGGCAGTTGAGATTCTTGCAGGCATCCTGTTTGTCGTCAATCGCTGGACGACCTACGCCGGGGCGCTGATGCTGCTGATGCTCTTTAGTTTCATCGTGGCCTTTGGCCTCTTCCCGGCGGCGGGCCTGTTTCCCAACAACGAATCGACCTGGGATAAAAACGTCTTCATCATGGTCCTCGTCTGGATCTGCGTTGTCTGGGAGGAGGTCAAGCCACAACTGGCCATTCCCACCCCTGAGCGCCCTGCCAGCCCGACCCTGCGCAATTGACCCGGAGCGATCGAAATGCTCAGCGCGTCGCCGGGTCCGTGGTTCAAAGTTCCAGGGCAGCTCTTCTTGTGGATTGCCGTGATTATCTTTGCTGCCTCCGGTGCTGTCACCCGCAAACTCACCGAACTGGGAGCCCAGCATCTGGTGGCTGGTCATAACCCCATCTCGCTGTGCAACCTGCTTTTTGTCGGCAACCTCTGTGCCCTGCTGGTGCTGGTGCCGCTCTACCGCAAACAGCTCACCCCTGCCACCTTCCGGCAACTGTCCCGCTCCGACTGGCTCGGAATGATCGCGGTGGCGGTTCTGGCCGGTGCCCTCGCCCCCGCCTTTTTTTTGATGGCCCTCAGCATCACGATGGTCAACAACGTCACCCTCGTCAGCCGCCTCGAACCGCTGCTCACCCTGGTGCTCTCCACCTGGCTGTTGCGCGAGCGCACGAGCGTCTGGGAAGGAGCCGGTGCCGTCGTCTCCTTCGCGGGCGTGATCGCCACCATCGCCCTTCAAAGTGGAGCGGCGGGCGGCATGGCCGCCTACAGCCTGGGCAGCGCCGCCCAGGGAGAACTGCTCACCGCCATCGCAGCGGTTGCCCTGGCCGTGGCAAATATCGTGAGCCGTGCCCGCCTGGGCCGGGTGCCAGTGGGCACCTTCAGCGTCGTGCGCACCAGCCTCGGTACAGTCATCTTTTTCTGTCTTGCCCTGATTCTTTACGGCAGCCGGCACTTCGGCGAAGCGTTCTCGCCCTTTCTCTGGCAGTGGATGCTCCTGTACGGTACGCTCATCGTCGTCGTCGGCCAGTCGCTCTGGCTCCTTGGCCTCAAGCGCGCCGGGGCTTCAGAAGCGGCCCTGGTCGAAGCATTCAACCCGGTGGCAGCCGTGCTCGCCGCCTACTTGATCCTGGGCGAAGTACCTACCCTCGCCCAGTACCTCGGGGGCGGGATCATCCTGGCAGGGATCGCCTTGAGCCTGATCGGCGTCTACCGCAAATCTGGCCCGAGCGATCCGATGATCGAGGCGCGGGAGAAAGCGGGAACGGGTTCTGGCTTTCGCGGCATGTGATCCCTCCTACCCCAGGGCTTTGAGCACGGCGCGGGCAGAAAGTTTGTCCTTGTACCAGACGACTCGGGCGGGCAGATCTTCGAGTTTGACGCCTGCTTTTTCGAGGTTGAGGCGCTCGGAGATGGCCAGGAGCAACTCCGGGCAATCTACCCGGCGCACCTGGGAAAACTTTTTTTTGAGGTATTCGGGCCGCCAGTAGCCCACGATTTCGAGGATGACGCTGCGCCCGTCGGGGTGAATCAGCCGAAAATCGGGAATCATGACGCTGCCGGGAATGGGCAGCAGATGGACTTCGCGCTCCAGTTGCCACTCGGTTTTAAGCGTGCGCCACTGCTCGGCAAAGGACTGCTCGATCATGCTGTCGAAGGGTTTGCCGGGCGGATAGTGGCTCACCAGACCACAGCCGGAGTCGAGGTGGAAACTGGCGGTGCGGATCTCTCGGGTGTAGGTGTCGCGGCTTTTGAGGTGGGCGACCAGATTCCAGCGCGAGACGTGCAGCAGGGCCGGCAGGAGTTTGGCGAGGGCCAGGCCGTACTGGGCGTGTACCTGGAAGAGGCTGGTGGGGCCGTCGATCGTGAGGGTAAAGCCGCAGTCGGGATCGCCCTCGATGTAGGTCATCAGGCCAAACAGTTTTAAGAAGCGAAACAGATACTTGTACTCGCCCGGATCGTTGCGGTGGACGTTGAGCTGGATGTGGGTGGCCCGGTAAAAGACACCCTGGACCTGGGCGAGGTTGTAGCGGTGCAACAGCGCCTCGGGAGTGGGCTCCTCGAAGGCGGTGAGAATCTGGTTCTGGGGCAGATCGGCGTAGAGCGACTGTTGCAGGACGGGGGCGGCTACCGGTCGGTCTAGCTCGGCACCGATCGCCCCTGCCAGTTGCTCTAAGTGGCGGGCGGTCTGGGCGGGGCTCGGAATGCTTCCGGCGGCGAGGGCGAACAGGCGCGAGCGCAGCTTCGGCGGCTCAATCGGGCTGACAGTCTCGAAGGTGCAGAGGCTTTTGAGCAGGTGGACCAGCCCGCGCCGCAATCGGTAGTCGGGGCTTTCGCCCTCCGCCTCCGCGAGTAATCGATCGAGGCTACCCTGGCTGCTGCTGTGGGCCGAACGAAACAGGCTAATCAACTCACCTGCCAGCTGCCGGTGGTACGTGTCGAGGGGCAGGCGGCGGGGTACGACCGTTCCGCCGCGCCAGCTGTGCAGGAGCAGATCACCGGGCAGCATCGCTTTTGGGGTGGTGGGGACGGGTGTGGGCGTGGCGGCGGGCACTGGCGCGCTCCTCGCCGGTGTCCTCAGAATAAATTTCGTAGAGGACGGCAAATTTGTCCGGGTCGCTGCTCTTGCGCAGCACCCGTCCCAGCCGCTGGATGTACTCGCGGGGTGAGGCGGTGCCGGAGAGAATAATCGCCACCCGCGCCTCCGGTACGTCCACCCCTTCGTTGAGCACCTGGGAGGCAACCAGCGTGCGGTACTCGCCCCCACGAAAGGCTTTTAAGATGGCGTGGCGCTCTTTGATCGCGGTCTGGTGGGTGATGGCCGGGATCAAAAAATCCTGGGAGATGCGGTAGACCGTGGCGTTGTCGTGGGTAAAGATCAACGTCTGCTCCGGCCAGTGGCGCTCAAGCAATTCGGCCAGCAGGCGCAATTTGCTCTCGGTGCCCAGGGCGATTGCCCGTGCCTGGTTGTGGGCGAGCATTGCCCGGCGGCCCTCGGCGCTGCGGGCGCTCACCTGCACGAAGCGCTGCCAGCCCTCTGCCGAGCCGAGGGACAGATTTGTAGTACGCAAAAAAGCGTTGCGCACCGCCAGCGCTGCGTCGTGGCGGCGGCGCTCGTCGTCGCTGAGGCGCACCTTGATCCGCTCGGTGCGGTGGGGAGCGAGCGCCGTACCGGCCAGATCGGCAGGGGTGCGGCTGTAGACCACCGGGCCGACCAGGGCTTCGAGGTCGCTGTGGCGGCCATCGCTGCGCTCGGGAGTGGCAGTGAGCCCCAATCGGTAAGGGGCGACGGCGTACTCGGCCACCTTGCGATAAAAGTCCCCCGGCAGGTGGTGGCACTCGTCGAAGACGAGCAGACCGTAGCGGCAGCCGAGAGCCTCGGCGTGGATCGCAGCGCTGTCGTAGGTGGCGATCAAAATCGGGCTGTCGTCGCGCGAACCGCCGCCTAAAAGGCCCACGGCGGTCTGGGTGAAGGCGGTGCGCAGGTTTGCGTACCACTGATGCATCAACTCCAGCGTCGGCACGGCAATGAGCGTGCTGCGGGCGACGGCCTGCATCGCCAGCTGAGCCAGGTAGGTCTTGCCACTGGCGGTAGGAAGAACCACAAGACCCCGATGCCCCGCTGAGCACCAGGCAGCAAGCGCCTCCCGCTGGTGGGGGTAGGGTTCGAGAGCCTGCTCCAGAGCGAGCGGCAGCGGCACAAAGGCACCGGCCCTGTCCTCGAAGCGCGCCCCCTCGGCGCTCAGCGCCGCTACGAGGGGGCGGTAGTCGCTCGCTGGAATCCGAAATTTTTCGACTCGATCATCCCAGGTGGCAAAATCGACCCAGGCTTTGCCGCGCGGCGGCGGATGCAACAGCAGCGTGCCGCGATCGTAGGAGAGCACCGGGATGCGGGCCATCGGGCACCAAACGGTCTGGTTGGGACTATTGTGCCACCCTGAGCCGGAATGCCGGGGCTACTTTATCGCTCAAGGCTGCCGGACCGGCTTTTTGGTGGGCTGCTCGCTCTGCTCCGGCTGGATGGGCGAGCTGCCGCGCAGGGTCGTCAACTGCGGCTTGAGCGTTTCGAGTTCGGTGGCGGTGATCACCCCCTTGGTGACCAGATCCTGCACGAAGGTGTAGGGGCGATTAGCGATAAAGCGCTGGGCCCGTTCGGCGCTGATGCCTGCTAGTTGCTGCAACTCGTCGCAGTTGGCGGTGTTGATATTCACCGTTACCGAGCGCGATTTGGTGACGGGCACGGGCTTGCCCTGGGCGTCTATTCCCGGTTTGCAGCTGAGCAGGTTCGACCCGGCCTTGTCGCTGCTGGAGGGCCGGATCTCGGGGTTCGATGGGGTAGTGGGCGTCTGAGCCAGTGCTGTGCTGCCGCCAGAGGCGACCAGGCCCAACAGCAGTCCCAAAATCAAGTGCTTGAGCATGAGATTCTTTCCAGGATAATGTTCCGTTCCTCAAGCTAGACCGCTCCGGCAGCCACTGGACCTTTCTGCAGATAGAACCAGAAGGCTGATTTCTGTACTGGCTGAAATATCGCAGGTTACCCTTCCTCTTTACTGGCAGGAGCACCAAAAACCATTACAGCTACTGCACAGGAATGGGCCCGAGTGAACGACAGGTGCATTCCCGGATGCTAGGCTGCCAGGAACAGAAGCAAGAACCACCACCGACGATGAACGCAGGACAAGCTTTACAACTATTAGACTTTCGCGTACTGCCAAGACACACAGGCACCTGGGAGGGCGATTGGCTTTTTCTCGATGCCGAGGGTCATGAAACGCTGCGCTACCGGGCAGTCCTCACCCAGCGCATCGAGGACAATCGCTGGCTGCAGACCAACCAGAATTACCTGAGCGATGGCCGGACGACGACCCAGAATTTCGTCGGTCAGGCGATTGGACCAGGACGGGTACGGGTCGAGAGCACAGAGCCGCCCTTCTCGAATTATCAAATGGTCGCCGAGGAGCATGGAGAGAGTCTGTTGCTCTTCGAGATAAAAGATCAGGCCATAGGCCAGCTCCTTGCCCTTGAGACGATCAATCTCCTCGACGATGCCCGTCGGGTACGCTCGACCCAGAGCTTTGCCGAGGATGGTCAGCTGCGCGGCTTCTTGCTGATCCGGGAGACCAGAATCAAGTAAAACCGCGCAAGCCCCCGGCTCCTACTCGCCCCCCAGGATGGTATAGATCTCGCGGCGGGCGCGCTCGAGCACTTCGCGCACCTGGCTTACTTTTTGCTGGTTGCCGGGGCGGGCCGACTCCATCACCGCTGCCGCGAGGCCAAGCATGGCGTCTTTGAGTTCGATCAAAGTCGAAAACCCCTCCGTCCCTGGTGCGCCGCGAGCGCGTCCGCCGCTGGAAGCTTTCCAATCGGCGAGCATCGCCCTGCCGCTCTCGGTGATCGTATAGACCCGCTTGCCGTCGATCAGCTCACTGGTGAGGTACCCCCCCTCTTCGAGCAGTTGCAGCGTCGGATAGACCGAGCCAGGACTCGGGCGGTAAAAGCCGCCGTGGCGCTTTTCGAGTTCTTTGATCAGTTCGTAGCCGTGGCGCGGCTGCTCCGCCAACAGCTCAAGCAAAATGTACTTGATGTCGCCCCGGCGCGTGCGCGGCTCCTCGCCAAAACCCCAGCTTCCACCAAAACCCCAACTGCTCTCAAAACCCGCTCCAAATGGCTGCTTGCCGCCCCGCCGGCCCGACCTGCCGCCAAAAGCAAACTCCCAGGGCCACCGTTCATTGCAAAACATCGTCCTGTCCTCCAGAAGACAGTGAATCCATTCACACTAGCACAATACATCGCGATATATCGTGAAATTGGGTAAGTAAAGCAAGTTGTCCGCCGTTCGCCAGGTTAGATCAGGTGATAGACCTTGTTGGCGACGGTGAAGGCGATGAGGGCGACCAGAAGCAGCAGGCCGAGAATCTCAGCTAGGCGTTCACTTATCGCAGCCCCGAGGCTGGCGGGTTTAGAGGCAGCGTGGTGGGCGGGTTTAGACATAGCCGTTTTCAGGATTTGAGCAGTTCAGACTTGAGAACGAAACCACCTTCGACGACGATCGCATCGCCGGGCTTGAGGCCACTGCGCACCTCGACGTACTGACCGGCGCGGCTACCGACCGTGACACTCCGAGGCCGAAAGCGGGTCGCCGACTCGCGCACAAAGACGATCTGTTTGCCTGCGACTTCGTAGAGGGCTTTATCAGGAATGGCGAGCACCTCGCGGCTGGCAGATCCCAGGTCCACCTCCGCCTGCACGAGCATTCCGGGCTTGAGCTGGCGTCCGCGATTGGGGATGACGACGCGCACATCGGCGGTCCGCGTCTGGGGATCGAGCGCTTCGCTGATGCGCACGACTCGACCATTGACATCCCTATTGCTCAGGCCGCGCACGGTAAAGCGGACACTATCGCCCACCCGCAACCGGCCCAGTTCAGACTGGAAGACCTTGAGCACCACCCAGACTTCCGAAAGATCCGAGATCGAAAACAGCGCCTCCCCCGGCTGCACCACCTGGCCGACGCGCGCTTTGCGCTGGATGATCCGCCCGTCGGTGGCGCTTCTGGCGTAGAGCCTGGGGGTGATGTCGCCCTGGTTAATCTCCTGATTGGTCATGCCAAAGGCGAGCAGGCGCGCCTTCGCCGCGTCGATGGCCGCCTGGGCAGCGGCAAAATCGGCCTGGGCGCTCGCCAGTTGAGCCTGGGCTTCCTGCTTTTCGCGCTCGGAACTGATGCCCCGACCAAACAGGTAGCTCTCGCGCTCGCTCTGGCGGCGGGCGGCGATCAACCGCGCCTGTGAGGCGAGCAGACGCGATTTTGCCGAGAGCAAATCCGCCTTTGCCGTCCCCAGTTCGCTGCTGGTAAGTACCGCCAGCACCTGCCCCCGGTCTACCGAATCGCCAATATCGACATTGATCTGTTGCACGCGGGAGGACACCGGCATCGAGACGGTGCCGGAGCGGTTGGCTGCCTCCTCGATCGAAGCCGGGAAGACCTTGCGCTCCAGTAAGCGGCGGCGAGCGACGGTCTGAACCTGGATGCCCTGGTTGCGCACCGCCTCGGCAGAAAGCTCGATCGCCCCTTCTGGCTGACCGGCAGCGACCTGGCCGCTCGTCGCGGCAATCGCTACTTGTTGCTGACTTTGATCGGACACTTCGGAGTGACCGCACGCTCCCAGTAGCAGCGCCAGAACCCCGACAATTGTCCCGCCAGTCAGGCTTTTGCTCACGATCATCCCCCTGAGCGCGTAAAACTCACATTCTCCCAATGTACAGTGGCACTGTTTGTTTTACAAGAATTTACACGCCGGGCTTAGTTGTCGCCTGCGCCGTCCGCCGGGCTCTCAGCGGACAGATTGAGGGTGTAGTTGCCTTCCTGAGCGGGCAGGCGTTCGACGCGGACGTAGTAATCTCCGGCCACCAGCGGCTGGGTAATCGCTTCGCCGATGCCGGTGCGTTTGCTGGTGGCGAGCGTCTCGCCGTTGCTGTCGAGCAAAACGGCGCGGGCGGCATCGCTGTCGAGCAAAAGATTCAGGGTGCTGTCGCGGTGAAGGGCAAAGCGCAAAAAGTCCTGGGGGTCCGCCTCCCCTACCCAGTCGCGGTATTTCTCGCTAGAGCGGCCCAGCCGACCAATATCGCGGGCTGTGCCCGGCGTATCGTCCTCGCGCCGCGAGGCAATCGACTGGACGGACAGGCTCAGGTGATAGCTCGTCTCCCGCTGTTCCTTCGCCTTGATCCAGAGGTAGTACGTGCCTGCTTTGAGGCTGTGCTGCAGCGCTTCGCCGGTCGGGGTGCTGTGGGTCTCAGTGAGGGGGTTGCTGTTGCTGTCGAGCAGTACAGCGTGGATGGCATCGCCATCGACCAGCAGGTTGAGCGTGCCGGTCTGCTCAAGCGCGATGCGATAAAAAGCACCCTTAACGCCGCGTTCGAGTTTGCCGTCAAAACTCTGTTCGTCCCCGTCGAGTCCCTCGACCAGGACCGCCGTTCCCAGAGTGTGGCCTTCGCTCGTCGCGACCGGAGCGGGCGGAGGGGGCAGCGGGGGCGGGGGCAGCATCTTGGCGGGGGCATCGTCGCGCTCACTGCAGGTGGCATTGACGACCCGGCAGAGCTGCGAGAAGACCTGGCCCAAAACCGGGAGCTTGACGAGGGAAGGTCCCCACCAGTTGAGTACCAGTCCGAGGGCCACCGTCGCCGCCAGACCGGCGGAAGCTCGAAACCACACCTGCTCGTCCAGCCGCTTCTTTACTCCAGACATCGCTTGAGCGCCCAGCCGCTACGTTAGCTAGCCTACTCCCAGCCGGGCTTAAGCTGGTAGCCCCAGCGAGCATCTATCAACTACTGCCTTGCGTGTTTGAGCTGGAATCTAGAGAGTTTGAAGGGCACTCCGGTTCCTGGTGGGAGGCTGCTGCGGGTACGGACAACCAACTGCCACTGCATTCCCATCTTCCTCTGAACACTTTTTCTTCCGCGCAGGCTTGGTAAACCGGCGCGATGAAGTTTGTAATTTGTGCAACCACCTGAGCAAGGGGAGTCCTTGGTAGCTGCATCGGATTGCGTTTGAGGAACGCATCCCACTGTTTCAATTTCCTCTCGTCACGACAGAACTGATCCGAGAGCCCTTCGGGTAGCTCACAGTCAAACGCTCGCCTCCGCCTATTGAATGTCGTCGCCAGCGCCTTTGCCAGGTTTTCACCGTCAAAATT